>DATJHO010000139.1:0-38422 GCA_035493835.1 Devosiaceae bacterium | reverse complement strand
CGTGCTCGAGCACTACCGGGCGATGCTCGCCTTCCGCAAGCGGCACCCGGCCCTGAGCAAGGGCTCGATCACGCTGCTGGATGCACCCGACGGCATCCTCGCCTATACGCGCCAGGACGACGAGGAGGCGCTGCTCTGCGTCTTCAACATGAGCGAGGCGCCGGCGGTTTTCACGGTGCCGATGGGCATGGTGCCTCGTGGCATCGACGCGCCGGGCACGCTGCCAGACCCGGAAAACGGCACGCTCGAAATGCCGCCCTTTTCCGCCTATCTCGCGGCAATCGGCGCCGACGGGGACTTTCTGCCGCGCATTTGACGCGGGGCCGCTCCCACCAACGGTGTCATGCCGGCGGACGCCGGTATTCATCTCTTTCCGCAACCGCCGGGGGGCGAGGCATCAAGATGGACCCCGGCGTTCGCCGGGGTGACGCTGTGCATGGGCGCGGTGGGGGAACTCACGCGCGGACTGGAAGAAAAAATCGCGTCTAATCGTCCTCGCTGGTAATCTGCGGCGTCGGCCCCACCTGGGACGAGCCGGTGTCGCCGGCCCATCTGAGTCCGGCCAGCGCGCAGGATTCGACGGGCGCGTTTACCCACATGCCGGTCAATTCCGCGTTCCACAGTCCGATGCGGAGCTTTTTGTCGGGGCCGATGCCGGTGATAATCTTCACCGCGGGATCGGACCTTAGCGGTCCGAGTGCGTCGGGGGCGGGGAAGGCCGGATAGGCATCGATCTGTTTTCCGCTCATGGCGCTGATGGCGGCCGTCGGATCGGGCAGAAAAACGAAGGTCGCCTCGCTGATGCGCGGATGGACGCCCCAATAATCCTCGTTGCGCTCAAGGGCGATGCGCTGTCCGCCATCCCACTGCACCAGCGCAAACGGGCCGGTGCCGATCGGCACGGTGCGGTTGTTGTCGGCGCTCTCGGGCGCAACCATCGACGCTTCGGCGCGGCCGAGATTGAAGAGGAAGGCGTCGTCTTTTGTTTTCAGTACGAAGTTGACGCTCGCCTCGTCGGGTGCAGTGACGCTGGCGATGTTCTGGAACAGGCCGCGCTGCGGGTTGCCGGCATTGGGATCCAGCAGCCGGTTGAGGCTGAAGATGACGTGCTGGGCATCGAAGGCGGTGCCGTCGTGGAAACGCACCATCGGCTGCAGGGCAAAGGCATAGGCCAGCCCATCCGGCGACACCGTCCAGCTCCGCGCGAGGCCAGGCTGCGGCGTGCCGTGCTCATCGAGCCGGGTCAGCCCCTCAAAGATGTTCTGGTAGCTCACCTGCATGGTCGCGGGCGACGGATCTAGCGTGGGATCGAGGTGGGGCGGTTCGGCGACGAGGGCAACGCGCAACTGGTCGGTTGCCGCAAAACTGCGCCGTGGCAGCAATGTCGCCGCCGTCAGTGCCGCGCCGGACGCCAGCAGGGCTCGTCTCGTCCACATCGGCAGTCTCCGCTCTTCCCGGCCGAAGTTTACGCGTCCGCGCCGGCGAAAAGAAGCAGCGTCATGGCGTGCTGGCGGGCAGGGCCATCAGCACCACGCTCTCGGGTGGAACGATGACGGAAAACAGCATGCCCGCGCTCGCCGCCGGATCGACGGTAAGCGTCATGGCGTTGACCGCGAGCAGCGCCCGCGTCAGCGCCAGCCCGACGCTCGAGCGCACGGGCCCGAGCGGTTCGCCGCCGCGCCCGACACCATCGCGGAAGACCACGAAGCGCTCGCCCAGGTCAACGAGATTGTTCGCCGAATCGCGCACGTTGATGACGATGCCGCCGTCGTCGTCGACTTGCGCCGAGAGCACCACCGAACCGCCCTGCGGGGTCTGGTCGATGGCGCTGGCCAAAAGGTTGAGGATCGCCTGCGCCAGCGAGGCCCGATCGGCCCGGATGCGCGGCAGCCGCTCCGAAATGGCGCTCCGCACCAGCACGCGGGCGGAATTGGCCTGGCTGCGGAGCCGCAGCACCGAGGATTCGAGCAGGCCGGCGAGGTCTATATCGGTCGGTCGCGCCGTGTAGCGGCCGTCGCGCAACCGGGAGAAGTCATCGAGTTCATCGACAAGTGCCGCGATTTCGAGACCCGCCGTTTTGATGTCGCGGGCATATTCGAGATAGCGCTCGTTCTCGATCTTGCCGAAAGCCGCCGTGCCGATGAGATCAGCAAAGCCGATCACCGCATTGAGCGGCCGCCGGACGCCGCGGCTGAGGCGACCGAGCAGCGCCGGATCGGCAACCGCATCGGGCGCGGCGAGCACCGGCACCATCGCGCCCGGGGTCCGCCGGACGAAGCCGAAATAGCCGCTAACCACCCCGGCCTGTCCCTGCGCAAAGAGCGTGATCTCGAAGCCGGGCTCAAGGCCCCTGACGGTCAGCACCGGCCGGGCCGTCTCGGCGAAGCGGGCCGGGCGCTCGAAGAATTCGCGCAGGGCACTGAGATCGGCCGGCGCGGCAAGCGCGGAGACCGGCCGGCCCACCAACTGGCTTTCCAGCCGGCCAAGGATCTGTCGTGCATCGGCGGAAACGGAGGTCAGCACGCCCGAGCGCGAGGTTTCGATAAAGCCGTCGGCGCGGTTTTCGGCCACCAGTTCGGCGAACGCCCGCACGGCAGCCTCGTGGCCGGTGCGGACTTCGGTGGCACTGGCCGACAGCATGAGCGCGGGCTTGCCCTGCCACGAGACCGACTGCAGGCGAGCGGTGACCGGCACCAGCATGCCGTCGCGCTGCACCAGATGGTTCACCGGTCCCGCCTCCTGGCCCTCGTCCCCGGCGGGGAATATGGCCCCGAGGCCTGCGCTCCGCAGGCTCTCGACTGAGGGATAGCCGGTCATCTCGGTGATGGCCCGGTTGGCGAACAAAACCTGCTGGTCGCGGAAAACCATGATGCCGAGCGGCAGCCGGTTCAGCACCAGGGTTTCCCCACCCAGGGTTACCAATGCGCCCTCGGGGGTCGCAGAAGGGACGGGCGGCGGCCGCGGCGGGGCGAACGGGCCGAGCCCGCCGCGATTGCCCAATTCGCCATTGCCGACTCGATCGTTGAGGATGCGGCTGAGCTCATCGAAATTGTAGCGCGATACCCGCTCGACATTTTCCGCGTCAGGCGAGCGGGTGGCATCCCGTGGCTCGAGGGCAGGCTCGTCATGGGGCGCCGGCGGTGGCTCGGCAGGCGTTTCGGCACTTGTCGGCGGAACCGGCTCGGCAGGCGCCTCCGCAGGCTCCTTCTGTTCGGTGGCCGAGATCGGCGCGAAGGTTCGGCCGATGACGCGATACTGGACCGTCGGCGTGGTGTCGGGGGTGGGCTCGACGATGTCTGCGGCCGAATCGGCCGGGGTTTTTGCCACGGCTTCGCCCTCGATGGGGGGCTGCGGGGTTGCAGCTTCTTCGGCCGGCTGTTCCTGCCCCCGCGCTGCTTCGGGAGCCGGTGCTTCAGCGCTCGGCGGCGGCGCAAAATCCTCGTCCGCCGGAAGGGGCGCGAAGAGGGCGGTGTTATCCGCCAGCCGATCGAACAGCGAACTCAGCCCGCCTGCGACGGCGACGGGCTCCTGGAGGCGTTCGACCCAATGCGCTTCCGATACCAGCCTGGTTTGAGGCTCAATTGACGCCGCTGCGGGCGGCGGGACCATGGGCAGCAATGGTTCAACCGCATGCTCCACCGGCGGGGGAGCGTCAGTCATGGCGGGGGGCACCTCAGCGGGCGCTGCCATTTCGACAGGCGTCTCGAAGAGGAGGAGGCTCGCGTCCCTCGGGCTCGCCTTGAAGCGAAGGACGATCGTCCGTGTTCCATCCACCTCGATTGTTCGCTGGGCATCGCCGTCGAGATCGGGCAGGCCCTGCTTTTCCAGAGCCGGGCCGTAGCACCGGAGTGCTTCGGGAGAGCCGCCGATGATTTGGGCCGACTCATCGACCAGCAGGTAGTCGGCGCCCCCCGGCAGCAATGTCTCTGCGCCGGGATCGGATTCCGCCGCCGCTTCCGGCAACTCCGGCGCGATTGGGTCAACGCCGACCACGAGCAGCCCCGTCTCGCCATCGGCAAGCGTCAGCGGCATGCAGGCGCAGGTGGCCGATACCGGCTTGGCGCCAATGAGGAACTGCATGCGGCTGAGGCTCGACCGATTCAGGGAACCCAGCCGGATCAAGCGCGGAACCTGGCCGCGAATGGGGGTGGCGATGAGTGCGCCCTGGCCCTTCTTGCTCTTGCCGCGCTTCTGGAACAGCCGGGCGGCGAGGTTGCGCCAGAGCAGCGTTTCGCCATCGGCCGACCACAGCCAAGCCGGGCGCGGATCCGCCCAATACTCGAGGACCCGGCGCCCCGTCGGTGATTTGATCCACTGAGCGTCCATGTGCCTTCGGGTCTTGCCGTGCCACTCAGGCACAGTCTTTGCGCGGAACTTAACGAATTCCTAAATATAACGCGCCCGCCAAACGGTCCATATGGCTTGGCCACGATCCCCTCGTCAAACGCACTCATGGTTAAGCGGTGGGCCATGGCGATTGTGCGGCGCCAAAGCCCAAAAGTCCTCTTGTCAGGACGCCGAACTGGCAATATGGTCCGCGCGTTTTTCGGGGTGTGGGCCACGGCTCGCTTTTCCCGTTTTGCCGCCTTAGCTCAGTTGGTTAGAGCGCTAGATTGTGGATCTAGAGGTCCCCCGTTCGATCCGGGGAGGCGGTACCATTCCAGTTCACCGGCTGAAATCGGCGATGGGCCGGTTCGGGCCGGCGCTCCTTTCCAAGAACTCAAGACCTCATCCTGGTGGTTGGACAAGCTCACCGTGAGGACTTTCGGACGAATCGGTACCAGATTGGCCTCCGGGTGAAAGGCCGATTCGGCTTCGGGAGCCGGAGGGGGCGGTCGCGCGTTGCTTCGCATCAGCGATGGAGGTGACGATGACGAACGACCGCGAATACCTTCGGGCGCTCGAGGCGGCCGAGGGCAAGGTGCACGTTCAGATTTTCGAGGATTCCGATGGGTTCCCCATGGCGAACGTCGTCTGGGGCCTCTGGATCAGCGATGGCGTCCCGCGACCGGGCAGCAGCGAGGGCCCGATGAGCGTGCCCAATGCGCTGCGCCGGGCCGACGAAGTGGCCGCACTCTACGAAATCGACGGGGTTGTCGTCTCGGTCACCGACGACAGGCTGTGGGATGAGGCGTGGGGCTTCCTCCAACCGCGGCCGGGCAGCACGGAAGACGCTGACGAATCGGCAGATGATCTGGCCGGCAACGATGTGCCGACCCGGCAGTGGATATAGCGTGGGGTATGGAGTTGCGGGGCGGAAGCCGCCCACCCAACCCTCTCCTCCGAGGAAGTAGAGTCTGATGCGTGTGGGCAGAAGCAGAAACGACCCCCGCCCGGCCGCCGCCACCCTCACCTAAAGTAGTGGCACCGCGGTGCACCATCGTGCCCCTCCCCCTTGTGGGGAGGGGTGAGGGGTGGGGGTTGTTTGGACTTGATTCAGGCCAGCTGGATCTGGCTCTGGACTATGGTGAGAGGGCTTTTTCGGGAGCTTCCGCCCAGACCGGTCACGCCAACATGACGACCTTGGTCAGGTGGCGCGGGGCAACGGTATCGATGTTGCGCGACTGGGCCGCCCGTTCGCCGAGCAATTGCAGGGCCGGAAGAGCGGCGAGGCCCCTTGTGGCTGGGCTTAGCCCAACCGGCAGGCTGAGGTCGCCGGGGCCGCCGAGGCCGATGACCAGCGCTCCCTTTTCCTGCAGTTCGCGCGCCAGCGTCGCTTCCCCTTCGGCATTCACATCGCCATAGAGCAGGATAGCGGCGGTACCCTCGTCCACGAGGCTGATCGGGCCATGCCGGTATTCCAGCGGATGGAACGCCTGGGTGAAGATCTGGCTCATTTCCTGCAGTTTTAGCGCGCCCTCCAACGCCACGCCGTAGTTTGGCCCGCTGCCGAGGAAGACGAAGTGCGAGCGGCCGCCGATCAACGCCGGCAGCTTTCCGTCGATCGCCTCGAGCAGGGCGTTGGCGGTTTCGATGAGGTTGGGTTCGACCGGATAGCCCAGCAATTGCAGGCCGAGCAGCAGCATGAGGCTCGCCGACGAGGTCATGACGATGCCCTCGGCGGGGTGGGTTTCGGCGTAAATCAGCCGGTCGCAGTTCTTGGCGATCTCGCTGTCGCGCTCGCAGGTGATGGCGGTGACCTGGGCGCCGGCCGCACGGCTGGCGCGGGCGGCGGCGACCGTTTCGGTGGTGGCGCCGCTGCGCGACAGGGCGACGATTTGGGTATTGGTCCAATCCGGCCAGTAGCTCTGCGGCCGGCTCAGCCATTCCCCGCCGGGCACGCCAATGGCGGGACGCCCGGCGGCATTGGCCAGCGAGGCGAGCGCGAGGGCCAGGTTGTAGGAGGTGCCGCAGCCGGTAAAGACCGTCATGGGCGCATCCGGCAGGGAGGGCAGGGGCGCGACGGCGGCGCGCCAATAGGGAAATTGTTCGAAAATCGTTTGTTCGGTAACGCCCATCGGGGCCTCCTCGGAAATGTTCTTGTGTAGGCGGCTCTACTTGGCGGAGCCGGCGAGTAGACCGCTGATCAGGTAGCGGTTCAGGAAGATGACGACCAAGGCCGGGATGACGATGGCGATCGAGCCGGCGGCAGTGATCAGCCCATAGTCGATGAAGTTCTTGGTCGCGAATTCGGGGATCAGCACCGTCAGCGGCTTGGTCGCGGTCGGTGAAAAGATCAGTGGCACCATGTACTGGCCCCAGGCGCCGAGGAAGGTCAGGATGGCGGCCGCCGTCATCCCGGGTGCGGCGAGCGGCATGACGATACGGAAGAGGATATAGACCCGGCCGGCCCCATCCAGTTGGGCCGCCTCCTCGAGTGAGATGGGGAGCGAATCGAAAAAGCTTTTCAGCAGCCAAAGCGACAGGGGCAGGAACGCCGAGACGTAAATCAGCGTCACGCCGAGATAGGTATCGACCAGGTGGAGCCCGATCATCAGCCGGTAGAGCGGGATGAGCACGGCATAGCCGGGGATGGCGAGCGTTGCCACCACGGCGATGAACACGGTGCGCTTGCCCGGAAAATCCAGCCTTGAGAAGGCATAGCCGCCCAGCGCCGAGATCAGCACGCAGAGGAGCGTCGCCGCGAGCGAGGTGACGATGCTGTTGACGAGCGCGGCGCGGAACTGGGCCCAGACCGCGACGCCCCCGATCCGCTCGGTGTTGATGCCGAGGAGTCGGGCAAAATGATCGAAAGTGATGTCGTGCGGGTAAAAGTGGATGGGGCGGATGGAAAATTCCGCTGACGGCGTCAGGGCGCTGGCAACGGTCCAGTAGATCGGGCCGATCGACCAGACCAGCAGGACCGCAACGCCCAGCCAGATCAGGATCCGGAAAGGCAAGCTCTGCTGCATCACTCGTACCTCGTATTGTGATAGACGCGCAGGACATAGAGCAGCGACACCAGCAGCGACACGAACGTCACCACCAGCGACAGCGCCATCCCATAGGAGAAGTGGAGGTTCTGGAACGCTTCGAGATAGATCTGGATCAGGATCGGCCTTGTATCGAGGCTCGGTCCGGCCAACACCCAGGCCTCGTCGAAGAAGTTGAATGCCGCAACCGTCGAGTTCGTCATCGCGATGGCGATGGCGCCCCGGACCAGCGGCAGGGTTATGAAGCCGAACATCGAGACACGGCTGGCGCCATCGATGCGGGCCGCCTCATAGAGCTGCTCCGGAATGCCCTGCATTGCCGCCAGCACGATGACGATGGTCAGCGGCATCATGCGCCAGATATGAACGATCGAGATCATGGCGATGGCGCTGCTGCGATCGTTGAACCAGACATGGTTCTGGAACGGCAGGCCGAGGGCGACGAGGATGCCATTGAGCAGGCCCGCTCCCGGCGAATAGATCCACATCCAGATGACCGCGTTCACCACCCCGGGCAGGGCCCAGGGCAGCACGACGGCGGCCAAGAGCCAGCGCCGGCCGATCCGGACCTGGTTGATGAGCGCCGCCGCCGCAATGCCGCCGATCGTCTCGACGGAAACGCAGATCACGACATAGATGAAGGTGTTGAGCCAGGACGTGTTGACGTCGTTGTCGCTCAGCATGTTGGCGTAGTTGGCGAGGCCGATGAAGGGCGTGCCTGCCTGCATCGGATTGATGCGGTGCAGGCTGTCCCACATAGTGTCGAGCAGCGGCACGAACACCAGCGCCGCCATCGTCACCAGGATCGGCGAGACGAGAATGATTCCGAGGATGGCGTCGGCAGCATGGCTGCCGACGCTTTTCCGGGGAGCCCCGGCAAGTGGTATAGCCGTCACTGTTGCATCGCCTTGGTGGTTTGGTCTGCGATGTCCTTGACCGCCTGGTCGACGGTGATCTGGCCTTTGGCTACACGGTTGATGTCCGTGTTCACCGCGCTGGAGAACTGCGGGTACCAAGTGGGCGTGCCTTGCGCGAACAGCGGCTCAACGGTCGCAGACTGGGCCACCAGCGCGTCGCCGCTATGAAGCTTGCCCGCCTTGTTCAGTTCCGCGAGGGCGGAGGTACGCGTCGGAAGGATGCCATTGGCGACGTAATTGCTTTCCTGGAACTGCCTGGAAGTCATCCACTTGACGAAGGCAATGGCAGCATCGCGGTTCTGCGTTACCTTGGGAATGCCGAGCGCCTCCGGCAGGCCATAGCTGCGGGTCTTGCCGCTGGCGGTGGGCACCAGGATGGCGACGATGTCACCGGCGACGGCCGGGGACTGCTGGGGATCGTTCATCTGACCGAGCCGGCCGGGCTCGCCGCTGATCATGATGCTGGTCAGCCCCTTGGCGAACATGCTGTCGTTGATTTGCGTATCCTTGAGGCCGGTCGAGGCGGGATCGACCAGCCCGTCCTTGAGCACTTGCTGCTCGAATGCCATCGCCTTGTAGCCGGCCGAATCCGGCGTGGTGAACAGCGGCTTGAAATCCTTGTCGAAGAGATCGCCGCCGAACGCCTTGGTCAGCAGGTACCAGCTGGTGGAGGCGCCTTCCGTCGGCGAGAGGGGCAGGCCGATGGGGTATTGGACGACGCCCTTGGCCTTGATCTGCTTGGCATCGGCGACCAATTCGTCGAGCGTCTTGGGCATCTGGGTGATGCCGGCCGCCGCGAACTGCTTCTTGTTCACCAGCATGACGCGGAAGTCGTTGCTGTAGGGCACGCCCAGCAGGTTGCCGTCGACCGTGAAGATGCTGGCCGGGGCAATATCGGACACGGTGTCCTTGTCGATCACGTCATTCAGCGGGGTGTACCAGCCGGCTGCCGCAAATTGCCCGGTCCAGGACCAGTCGAATTCGGTGACATCGGCCGGGGCGGTGCCGGCAATCAGCGCCGTCACCAGCTTGGTGCGGATGTCGTCCCAGGCGAGGGTTTGGAGATTGACGTGAATCCCCGTGTCTTTCTCGAAGTCGGCGGCGAGGGTAGGGCCCTGCGGCGAGGGCAGCAGGACGGAGATGGTTTGGCCGGCGAGCGGCTTGGCGGCGTCTTGGGCCAGGGCCGTTCCGGCCCAGGCGAGGGTTGCGAAGGCGATAGTCGATAGAAGAATACGAGTATTCATGACTTTATTCTCCTTGGCTTTAAGTTGGGTCGGGCCTCACGTCGCGATACCCGCATTGTTCTCGATCGAGGCGGCCAGCCGTCCGATGAATGCTTCATCCACGGGCCAGTCGAGGTCGTTGGCAGCGCACAGCAGCGCGCCGCCGATGGGCGAAAGGATCGGCGGCCGCGGTGGCGTGCCGATTTTCCGGGCGACGGCATTCAGCAGCGTGCGGCTCCGAAATGTGCCGCCGGCATAGCTCCAGGCGTGGCGCTCCTTGCCGAGGTGCTTGGCGATGGCCGTGGCGTGCAACGCGAGATGATCGGCGGCCGCATCGATGATGGCGCGGGCATCGGGATCGCCCTTTTCAGCCAATTGATCGATGAGGAACGAGAGCGCAGCGATTCCCGAGCGCCCATGGACGAGCCCTGCCACCCAGGCGGTGAGACTGTCCTGCGGGTTCGACCGATCGAGGTCGAGAAAAGTAAAGAGCCCTTCGACCAGCCCCGCCGCGTCGGCCCGCCCGTCGATGCTCTGGCTGGCGAGCCCGATGGTGCGCATGCCGATCCAGTAGCTGCTGCCTTCGTCGCCGATCGCCTCGCCCCAGCCGCCGACGCGGAACGAATTGCCCTCGGCATCGCGGGCCCAGGCCATCGAGCCGGTGCCGGAAAGGACGAGGATGCCCGCTTTTCCCGCAAAGGCGCCGTAATGGGCGGCGTCGACATCGTTGAGAATGCGCCGCGGCACCGGCGACAAGAGTTCGGCCATGGCCTCGTGTTGGGCCTGCGACACCGATGCCACCTCGCCATAGGCGGGGAGGGCGGCGGCGGCGCCGGCAATATGGGCAGAGCCATGGCCGAGCGCGCGAAACAGCTCACCGAGATCGTCGCGCCAGTGGGGGTTGTCCATCGGGTTGATGCCGCGCCCGCTTGCCATGGCGGTGACCTTGCCGGAGGAGTCGGCCAAGGCGATGAGCGTCTTGCTGCCGCCGCCATCTATCGCCAGAACCGACTGCCGGGTCATCTCGTCTCGCCTCCGGTTTCGACGATCGAGACCGCGATGCCGAGATCGTCGAGCCGCCGTCGCCACTCGGACGAGAGGCGCGAGTCCGTAATCACCCGCGTCACGCCCTGGAGCGGCGCAACCCTGTAAGTGGCCATGGTGCCGAATTTGGATGCGTCGGCCACCACGAACCGCTGCGCCGAACGCGGCAGCATGCGGCTGTTGAGGCTCGCCTCGGCGCTATCGACGCTATAAATCGCGCCGTCAGTGCCGATGGCGCTGACCCCGAGAAACAGCTGGTCGAACCACAGCCCCTCGAGCAGTGCCTCGGCCTGCGGGCCCACCAGCGAGGCGTTCTCGCTGTGCAATTGCCCGCCCAGCACCGAAACCTGCAGGTTCGGCACGTTGAGGAATTCCTGCGCCACCGGCAGGCCATTGGTGAAGATCCGAAGCGGTAGCGGATTGACGCGGATCAGCCGTGCCAGCTGCAACACGGTGGTGCCGGCATCGAGAAATACGCTCGCATGGGGGCAGAGCAGCTTGTAGGCGGCGGCCGACAATGCACGCTTGGCCGCAAGGTTGTGCTTGGCGCGCTCCTGGAAGGCGACCTCGACGGAGGAACCGTCGGCGATGCGGGCGCCCCCGTGGACGCGATCGACCGCGCCCTCGCGCTCAAGCAATTGAAGGTCCCGGCGGACCGTCGCAAGCGAAGCCCCTACGGCCTCGGCGAGGCTCTGGATGCTGGAGAAGCCATTTGCATAGAGGTGCGTGCGAATCGCCTCGAGACGCTCGACCTTTCCTCCCCCGCCCTGAGCCATCACCATGCCCCCCGGCAGTTGTGAATGCACCCGATAAGCTCAACGGTTCCATTCAAATGAACAGGAGTCAATCAGAATTATGACGATATGTGACAGCCCGTCGCGGATGTGACAGTCGGATCCGACGGAATTGGCTTGCGCGCCCAACCGGGGCGGATAGCTTTGTCCAGCGCCGTCGGAGCAAGAAAATCGGAGGAGCGATTGCCCGGTCTGCCCTATGTCCGCCTTGCGCGCCCGGCCGACCTGCCGGCCCTCTCCGAAGTCTGTCTCAGGACGGCCGACGCGGGCCAGGATGCCACCGCGCTTTACAGCGATCCGGACTATCCCGGGCTGGTGTGGTCGGCGCCTTATGTTGAATTCGAGCCGGCGCACTGCTTTGTGCTCGATGTGGATGGGGTGGCCGCCGGCTTTGTCGTCGGCGCGCCCGATACCCTAGCCTATGAGACGCGTCTCGATCGCGAATGGTGGCCGCCGCTGCGCCGCCGCTACGCGGGGCAGCAGGCCAGTGCCGAACTCGACTATCGCGTGCTTGATTTCATTGCCTCACCGAAGCGCAGCGCGGCGGAAATACTTGAGCGTTACCCGGCCCATCTGCACATCAACGTGCTGCCCCGGTTCCAGTCCGGCGGCTGGGGACGCAAATTGATCGAAGCGGAGCTGGATTCGCTGCGCGACGCCGGCGCTCCCGCGGTGCATCTGGGCGTCAGCCCGGTCAACCACCGGGCCATCGGGTTTTATGCCCACATGGGCTTTGAGCCGATCGTCGGGCCGGGCGAGGGCATTTTGCTCGGCAAGGCGCTATAGGCCGTCGGGCTGGCCAGCGGCCAGAGCTGTCCCTTCCAGGCAAGGTCTACCGCGCCTTCCTTCGCTCGGAGGACCTGTCTTCCTCGATCATTTGGGTGGAATGGTTCGGTACCGGATTAGCCGAACTAACAGCGCCACCGACAAACTTACGACAAGACTTTCATCGACTTTCCACACCGGTGTTACTCTTCCTTGGGGTGCCGCGAAATACGGCGCGCATTGGGCAGCGGTAGAGGCGCCTTTTTCCAAATATGGAGCGCATCATGCACAAGCTGTTCGCTACTATTGGTGCCATTGCGATGGCCGTTACTCTTCAGTTCAGCGCGGCAACGCCTACCAGGGCAAATCCGGCGGTGATTGCCGCTGCCATCGGATTCGGTCTTCTCGGCTTGGGCGTCGGTGCAGCCGTCGCCGGGTCCTACAACAACAACCGCGCCACCGGCTATTACGGCGGCACCGGGCTCTATGGAGGCACGGACTACTATGGCGGTACGGGTTACTACGGCGGCAGGGGCCTCTTCGGTAACAGGGGCTACTACGGCGGCACGGGTTATAGCGGTGGCGTTCCCTATACCGGCGGCGTTGGTAATGTAGGCAACACTGGCTATTATGGTGCGACCGGCTATTCCGGTGGCAATGGCGGCCAACCGGTCTATGTCACCAGTGACCATGTCCAAGCCTGCGCCCAGGCCTACAGGTCCTATAGCCCAGTCAGCGACACCTATCTGGGGTTCGATGGAGTTCGGCATCAGTGCCGGCGCTAAGGCGTCGCGTAGCCTCGAAGAACTCAGTTCGGCAAATGTGTGTTCGTGTCGTCTCGACTCGCTCGGAAGACTTATTTGGTCGTTCGTATGATTGAATCGCATTTGAGGCTGGATTAGCCGAAATGTGAACGGTGGATGACAAAATTAAGACAAGACTTTCTTGGCACTATGGCTACGGTGCTACTTTTAGCCGGCGCTTTGCGATGTAGAGCGCGCATTGAGCTGCGGTAGAACCGCCTTTTACCAAAGGATGGAGCGTATCATGCACAAGCTGTTCGCTACTATTGGTGCCGTGGCCATGGCCATTACTCTTCAGTTCAGCGCGGCAACGCCGACCAGGGCAAATCCGGCAGTGATTGCCGCGGCCATCGGCTTCGGTCTTCTGGGTCTCGGGGTCGGTGCGGCCATCGCCGGGCCCTACTTCGGCCGCGGTTACTATCGTGGCACCGGCTATTACGGCGGCGGCACCGGTTATTACGGCGCGACCGGCCTTTATGGCGGCGGTGCTTACCCGGCGTCCTACAATGTGGGCAGTGGGCACGTTCAGGCCTGCGCCCAGGCCTACCGGTCCTACAATCCGGGCAGCGACACCTATCTCGGCTATGATGGCTTGCGCCATCAGTGCCT
The DNA here is from genome assembly GCA_035493835.1 of Devosiaceae bacterium. Taxonomy (GTDB): domain Bacteria; phylum Pseudomonadota; class Alphaproteobacteria; order Rhizobiales; family Devosiaceae; genus DASZTU01. The sequence goes on along the minus strand of DATJHO010000139.1, from coordinate 24,894 downwards.
GCTGTAAAGCCGCGACCCGCGATTTCAAAAGCCCCGCTTCGGCGGGGCTTTCATTTTGCGCCCCTCTTTGCACTGGGAGGTCCCGGCCAGATTACTGCGACAATTGAGACCCTGAACCGGCGCGTGGTCGAAATTTGCTTGACCTTTGGCCAAGTTGCGCCCATTTCACAAGCTGTTGGCCCGCGCCCGAGGGCGTTGAGCCGGCATCAGCACAGGACCCCAAACCCAATGCCAAGCGACAGTTCTAGTCGATTGACCGAGCCGCTCGAGGCGCTGCTGAACTGACGCTTGCCGGTTCACCGCATCGCCCCGGGTGGCGATTGTTACAGGTGAACCAGATGGAAAACGACCTCGCCATCGTCGATCTGCCCTGCGCAGCCGACCTCGTGACGAAATTCGCCAACGACCACGTTGCCGATGTCGTCGACGCGCTCAACGATTATCCCGAGGAGACCGCGGCCGAGATTTTGGCCTTGCTGCCGCTCGAGCGCGGCACCGACGTGCTCGACCAGCCCAACCTCGAAAACCCGGCCGACCTGGTAAAGCTCCTCCCCGAGGGCCGCGCTGCCGCCCTGCTCGAGGGCATGTCGGCCGACCGCCGCGCCGATATCTTCCGGCACCTCAGCGAGCCACCGCGCGGCGCCCTTCTGGCGCGGCTGTCGCCCGAGGCCCGCACCGCCGTCGAGCAACTGCTTTCCTATCCGGAGGCTAGCGCCGGCAGCATCATGACGACCGAGTTCGTGAGCGTGCTGTCGACCGCAACCGTCGGGCAGACGCTGCACTATATCCGCGTCGTCGAGCGCACCCGCGAAACCGTCTATGCCATCTATGTGCTCGACTCCAAGACCAAGCGGCTGATCAAGGCGGTGACGCTGCGCCAATTGATCATGGGCGATCCGGAAGCCTCCATCATGTCGCTCGGCCCGCAGCGCAAGCCGGTGGTCGTGTCCCCGCTGATGGATCGCGAGGAGGTCGCCCGGCTGATCTCCAAATACGACCTGCTGGCCCTGCCCGTGGTGGATGAGAAGCACCACATGCTCGGTATCGTTACCGTCGACGACATTATCGACGCCATCGTCGATGAGGGTACCGAGGACGCGCAGAAGTTCGGCGGCATGGAGGCGCTGGATGAGCCCTACATGCAGATCGGCATTGTCGGCATGCTGAAAAAGCGCGCCGGGTGGCTGTCGGTGCTGTTCGTTGCCGAGATGCTGACCGCCTGGGCCATGCAGTTCTTCCAGGGTGAACTGGAAAAGGCGATCGTGCTGGCACTGTTCATCCCGCTGGTGATGAGCTCGGGCGGCAATTCCGGCTCGCAGGCGACCTCGCTCATCATCCGGGCGCTGGCGCTGGGCGAAATCCGCCTGCGCGACTGGTGGCGCGTGGCGCTACGCGAAATCCCGACTGGCGCTGCGTTGGGCGCGATCCTTGGCGTCATCGCCATCATCCGCATCGTCCTTTGGCAGTGGCTCGGCTTCTTCAACTACGGCGTCGAGTGGCCGCGCCTGGCGCTCGCCATCGGCTGCTCGCTGGTTGGCATCGTCACCTTCGGCTCGCTCTCGGGCTCGATGCTGCCCTTCATCATGAAGCGCATCGGGTTCGATCCCGCCAGTGCCTCGGCCCCGTTCGTTGCGACGCTTGTCGATGTGACGGGTCTGGTGATCTATTTCAGCATCGCGCTGGTGTTCTTGAACGGCACGCTGCTGTAGCGGCGGCCGGGGCGGCACCTCGCCGCCCCGGTCCCATCACTGCGCCAGCCGCAGGGCCGCGAGCTGGTTGGCGATGTTGGAGAAGGCATTAGTCAAGTCATCGGCTGTGTTGGGAAAATAAGCATAGGCGGGCAAGGTTGCGCACGCGGTCAGCAAGGCCTTGTTTGCGGTCGGGTTGCTTGTATTGTCGGTGGCGAGGCCGATCGTATAAATCGTAATGCCGGCCGCTTTCGCGTTCGCGCAGGTGGTCGTTAAGCGCGAATTTATCTGCGTGGTGAACTGGGCCTGCGACCAGCCGACATCGCCCAGCCGTCCGCGCGAGACCTTTGGAGTTGAGTTCTTGTAGTTGTCCCACGGGTAGGCGTAGGCGCCATAGGTGTCGGCCCCGTTCATGTTGTTGCCCGTGTCGTAGGTATTCTCGCCGTCGGTCATCACGATCATCACCTTGGAGGTCGCATTGTCGTAAGGCGCGCCCTCGGTGAATGGCGGAGTGGGCGAGAGTACTCTGAAGCCCCAGGCCGTGCCTTCCTGGATGTTGGTAAAACCGTTTGCGACCATGTTATTGACGGCCGTCGTCAGGGCCGAGGGGTTGGTCGTCAGCGGCTGGATGGCCGTGGCCGGGCAATCGGCGTTGGGGCCGAAACCAAAGCTGATCGACGTGGTCATTGCGGCGGCCGTGTATTTGCACATGCGCTCCTGCAGCACTCGTTGAGGCAGGTTCTTCGGCGTGTAGGTCTGTCCGCTGCAGCTGGTAGTGATCGTTGTAGGCGTGGTGGTCGCGTTCGCCACAGCGGTGGTCGTGTTTGTCGTCTCATCAACGGTGGTCTGCAGGGTTCTATCGCTACTTGAGCCGGTACTCGTTGTGACGCTGGTCACCGTCTGTGTCGTCACGGTGGTCGGCCCGGCGCTGGACGACTGACCGGCCATGGCGGGACCTGAGGCGGTGCCGCTGGGACATGAACATATCCCCGCCCCGGTTTGCTGCGTCCCGAAGGTTGCTGTGAAAGTGGCGGTGGAGGCGGCCGCGGTGGCCACCGCGTCGGCAATGGTCGTGGCAGTCGGCCCGGAACTGGCGGTCACCGTCGGACCGCTAATAACTCTTCCTCTGTAATCGTACAGCGTCCTCCTGGTCACACTCGAGGTTGTGGCCTGGGTATATTTCGTGGTCGTCGTGCTTGTTGTAGCGACGACGGAGCAAGTTCCCGTCCAGTTGCAGGCGGCGGGCGTATCGCTGATGTAGCTGTTGCCGAATCCGCCGCTGTCGGGCTCGTCGGGGGCGAATAGGGGCGTGAACAGGGTGTCGGGATCGCTTGTATCCGGCACGGTGTCGTCGGTGTCGTACTGCTTTGTGGAGCCGTTGTTGATACGGGCTTCCACGCAGCCGCTCCATTTGAGCGGACTGCCGTTCTTGTCCTTGATCTGGGTGAACAGTTTGACCCGATTGATGGTGTCGGGATAGCCGCCCGTGTAGGGGGTTGTAGAATAGTCGTCGTTGTCGAAGTTGTCGTTGACGAAGGTCCCAAGGCCGCCGGCGAGGTTGAGCCAACTAGCGGTGCCGTTGCCTGAGCCAACGTTCACATCGTCATTGAACGGCACGAGAGCCATCTTGACGTTGGGGTTTGGGGTGATGCCGGTCACGGATTGCCCGCAGGCCTTTATGCCCGGATAGAACAAGATGTTCATCGCGCACTTAGCCGCATCTTTCAGCACGCTCATGCGGGTTCCGGAGCCGAAAGAAGTCGTCATTGACCCCGAATTATCGAGCACCAGCGACACTTCGAGGTTGAGCTTCTTGCGCGTGGCCACCGAGAGGATCTGTGAGGGCATGTCGTTGACGCCGACAAGGCTGACGAAATACGTCGGCACTTTGATGTTCGCCGTCAGCGTGAGCTGGCCGTTGGCCGTATCAACGCCCGGTGAGATGACACTGGCGCAGGGCGCCTTGTTCGCGATGTTGCAATCGTTCCAGACTTGCCCCGATTCCGACAATTGGGCGATGAGGAGGCTTTGGGCCCGGGCCCGGATGGAGTCTGGCGTGGTGTAGATGGTGGGCTGGAGGGCGAGCGCGGCCGCATCGAGCCCGACTTGCGCTCTGGTGCGCGCCTGCTCCAACTGCGTAAAATCGACGGCGGCACCGCCCATCGCGATCAGTGCAATGGAAATAACAGCAAAGATCATGGCAAAAGCGCCGCGTTCGTCCCTGCTGAAGCGGCCTACGAGCGAGAGGAGAAAACGCATGAGGCGAAAATCCCGTTCTTTGGGCACCGCATCCTGCCGCAAAATCCTCACCAAAGAGCAATTACCGTGCGCGCAATGCGGCGGGGTCTAAAAATGAGCAAAAGTATGAGTCTGCCCCTTAGGCGAGAATCAACAGCGGAGGCAAGATGAGCGAAACGTTGGACGGCGAGAAGACCCGTTGCTTTTGGGCCGGTAGCGATCCGCTTTACATCAGCTATCACGATGGTGAGTGGGGCAGGCCGGTAGTCGACGACAACCGTCTGTTCGAAAAGCTCTGCCTCGAGGGCTTTCAGTCGGGCCTGTCGTGGATCACGGTGCTGCGCAAGCGCGAGCGTTTTCGCGAGGTGTTCCATGGCTTCGTCATCGAACGGGTCGCTGTCATGGACGAGGCTGATATCGAGCGGCTGGTGCTGGATGCCGGCATCATCCGCCACCGCGGCAAGATCGTGTCGACCATCAACAACGCCAAGCGCGCCATCCAGATAAGGGCGGAGTTCGGCTCGTTCGCCGCCTATATCTGGCGCTTCGAGCCGCACCCGGAGCATCGGCCGGACGAACTGACCCGCGAGGCGCTGGTGGCCATGGCCGAGACCGACGCCTCTCGTGCGCTGTCGAAGGATCTGCGCAAGCGCGGCTTTTCCTTTGTCGGCCCCACCACGTGCTATGCCTTCATGCAGGCGATGGGGCTGGTCAACGATCATATTCACGGTTGCTTTGCCCGGGCGGAAGTCGAGGCGGCGCGGGCGGCGCTCAAGCGCCCTGGTTGATCCTTGTGGTTTTGCCGCAACAGGTGTGCTTGGGGCGGCAGAACCGAGCGTTACTGTATTGCCAAACAACATTTGGTTGAGTAGACAGCAGTTCTCAACCAGAAGCCGAGGGAGGCGTTCGATGAAAGAATTTTGTAACGCACATCGCGGCGTCCGGTTCATGAATTCAATGCGACGAGTGCATCTCGCCTGAGGCATTGAATTTCCGCTGATCCACTGATCGGCGCAACGAACCTTCACATCATCTTTTGAACGACTGTCGCGTGCCGGCTCGATGCTACACGCCTTGGCGGTCCCCATAACCCTGCTTCAAGGAGCCGGTCGGCGCTTGCGCGCTGCCGGAGCGATCATGTTTTTCCTCGATTCCAAGCCCAGCACGGCTGGGAGATTCGTTGTTTGGCGGTTTATCTCGGGGCTGCTCGCCCCACGTTGGTGGCATCTGCCACCGCCTCGCCGAGAGGTGCCACCCTGGCTGCGGGAGGATGTCGGCCTCGATCCCGAGCCCGCCTCGCGGGACTGGCTTTCGCAAGGCCACCACCCGATCTATCCGCACGTCTTTCATCGTTGGCGGTAGTCGGGACAGGCGCGGAGCGCGCCGGATTCGTGGTCGCTCCGCGCTTGTTTCCGACATCTTGATCCGCTAGGAACGGCCCAAGTTTTCAGGAAAGACGAATGGCTGGGAAATCCAAGCTGATAGAGCCGCGACTGCCGCGCGGCTTCGAGGATCGTGGCCCCGCCGAGATCGCGGCTGTCGATGGCATGATCGGCAAGATCAGGGCCGTCTATGAGCGCTATGGCTTCGATCCGGTCGAAACCCCGTTGTTCGAATACACGGAAGCATTGGGTAAATTCCTGCCCGATACCGACCGGCCCAATGCCGGCGTCTTCTCGCTGCAGGACGACGACGAGCAGTGGATGAGCCTGCGCTACGATCTCACCGCGCCGCTCGCCCGCCACTTCGCCGAAAATTTTGAGCGCCTGCCAAAACCGTATCGGTCCTATCGGGCCGGCTACGTTTTTCGTAACGAAAAGCCCGGCCCCGGTCGCTTCCGCCAGTTCATGCAGTTCGACGCCGACACAGTCGGCGCGCCCGGCCCGGAAGCCGATGCCGAAATGTGCATGATGATGGCGGACACCATGGATGCGCTGGGGCTTCAGGGCAAATACGTGGTGAAGGTGAATAACCGGAAGGTGCTGGACGGGGTGCTGGAAAGTATCGGCCTCGGCAGTGCCGATCCCGAAAAGAGCCTCGTCGTCTTGCGCGCCATCGACAAACTCGATCGGCTGGGTGACGCCGGTGTTCGCGAACTGCTGGGCGCAGGTCGCAAGGACGAGAGCGGCGACTTTACCAAGGGCGCCGGGCTTGATCCCGAACAGATCTCTGCGGTGCTGGCCTATACCGGGGCAGGCGGAGAGGGCGATGCGTTGTTCTCGACCTTGGGCGAACTGGTTGCCGGCAATACGGCTGGTACCGCTGGCGTTTCGGAGCTGCGCTCGATGGCCGCGCTGTTCGGTGCCGCCGGTTATGGTCCCGACCGCATCCGCATCGACCCCTCCGTCGTCCGCGGCCTCGAATACTACACCGGTCCCGTGTTCGAGATCGAACTGACCTTCCCCGTCGTCAACGAAAAGGGCGAAGAGGTGGTGTTCGGCTCGGTCGGCGGCGGCGGGCGCTATGATGGGCTGGTCTCCCGTTTCCGGTCCGAGCCGGTCCCGGCGACCGGCTTTTCCATCGGCGTCTCCCGGCTGGCCAACGCGCTAAAACTTACCGGCAATCTTGGGGCCGCCGAACCGGTCGGCCCCGTCGTCGTCCTCGTCATGGACCGCGACCAGACCGCCCGCTACCAGGAGATGGTTTCGCGGCTCCGCCAGGCGGGCATCCGCGCCGAAATGTTCCTCGGCGCGACCAAGAATTTCGGCAAGCAGCTCGCCTATGCCGACAAGCGCAGTTCGCCGGCCGTCATTATCGAGGGCAGCGACGAGCGGGCCCGCGGCGTGCTGCAGATCAAGGACCTTGCCGTCGGCAAGGCGGCGGCCGCCGAGATCACCGACAACGCCGAATGGAAGGCCGAACGGCCGGGCCAGTTCGAGTGTGCCAACGAGGAACTGGTGGCCCGCGTCGCCGAACTGCCGGCGGTAAAAGCCTGGCTGGATCGGCAAAAGTGATAAACACTTTCGAGCGCCGCACGGCGTTGGCCCACCTCGTGGAAGCCGAGGGCGTGGCGCGGGTCAACCCGCCCATGCTGCTCGAAGCTGGCCAATATTTTGAGCTCGCTGGCGAGGAATTTGGCCGCAGCCTGCTGATGTCGCTCGCCAATGACGGCATCGAATATTGCCTCCGGCCGGAATTCACCGTTCCGATCGTGGCGCAATATGTGGCGCAGGGGCTGGCCGGCTCGCCCGTGGCCTATGGCTATATGGGGCCCGTGTTCCGGCAGGGGACCGAGGGGCCTGTCGAATATGTGCAGGCCGGCGTGGAACTGCTCGGCCAGCTCGATCCGGAGCAGGCGCTCGATGAAGTCCTGACCTTTGCCCGCCGCGCGCTCGGCGCTTATCGCATCACCACGCCAAAAGTCCGGCTCGGCGGCGTGGAGCTGTTCGAGGCGGTCTTGGCGCATGCCGAAATGCCCGATGTCTGGCGCCCGCGCATCCGCGCCCGCTTCGGCCACCCCGAGGCGATGACCCGGCTGCTCGACCGGCTGGCGGAATCCTATGCCGACAAGCCCGAGGCGGCGGCCGAGCCGATCGACAAGGCCGAACTCACCGAATATGTCGCCGACCGGATGATTGCGGCCGGGTTCAATCCGGCCGAGGGGCGTCACCCCGAAGAAGTCGCCGAGCGCTATTACGAAAAGCAGGCGCTGGCCGCCGCCCATGTGCCGCTGCCAACCATCGACCTGCTGCGGCTTTATCTCTCGATCGAGGGCAGGGCCTCGACCGCACTCGATGAGATCGAGGCACTGGCGTCGGTTTATAAATTCGACTTGTCGGCGCCGCTGGTGGCACTCCGGCACCACAACGCCACCCTCAAGGCGCTCGCCCCGCAGTCGACGGTCACGTTCGACGCGAGCTTTTCGCCCCGCCTCGAATATTACACCGGCATCGTTTTCGAGATGTTGGGTCAAAGCGGTGCGGTGCTGGCGACCGGCGGCCAATATGATCGCCTGCTGCAGCGGCTGGGCGCGACCGTGCCGGTGACGGCGGCCGGCTGCGCCGTCTGGGTCGAGCGCCTCGAGCAGGAAATGCAATCATGAGCAACGGCCTGACGCTGGCGATCCCCTCCAAGGGCCGGCTGGAGGAACAGTCGCGCGAGATTTTTGCTGCCGCCGGGCTCGTCATCGAACGCGCGAGCAACTCGCGCTCCTATTTCGGCACGGCGGCGCGCCTGCCGGATCTGTCGATCCGCTTCATGCCGGCCGGCGACATCGCCCGCGAACTGATCCGCGGCGGCATCGACCTCGGCGTCACGGGCCAAGACCTCATCGAAGAATCAAGTGAGGACAGCGAAGTTTCGGTGCTGACGGTCAGGTCGCTCGGTTTCGGCCAGGCCGACGTGGTGATCGCGGTGCCCGATCCGTGGATCGATGTAACGCAGATCGTGGACCTTGCCGATGTGGCGGCCGATTTCCGCAGCCGCCACGGCCGCTGGCTGCGGGTTGCGACCAAATACATCGACCTCACCCGCCGGCACTTCGCCCAGCACGGCATCATCGAATACCGGGTGGTGGAGAGCAATGGTGCGACCGAGGCGGCGCCCGCTACCGGCAGCGCCGATTTCATCGTCGACATTACATCCTCGGGCTCGACGCTTACCGCCAATGGCCTCAGGGTGCTCGAGGACGGCGTGATCATGAAGAGCGAGGCAAAGCTGTTTGTCTCGCGCACGGCCGAATGGACCCCGATGCGCAAGGCGCAACTGGAGGCGCTGATGTCGGTGCTCAACTGGGTGCCGCCGGGGATCACGACGCGGCTGTAGGGCTCGGTTGGGGGACGTTGGGGGCAAGGCTCAGCGCTGCGGATCATGCCTTGGCGCTGAGCAAGATGGACCCCGGCGTGCGCCGGGGTGACGCGGTGGTTGGGATGACCCCAGTGCCCTGTTTCCACGCCTCTTTCCCGCTCCCAGCCACCTCTTCCGTTTGCGACTCGGGGCGGGGCGGATAAGGATCCATGGTTGGGGGACGGGAATGCCTGCAGCCGAGATCGAGCTCACGATATTGATGCCTTGCCTCAATGAGGCGGAGACGCTGGCCATTTGCATCGGCAAGGCAAGGGCTTTTCTCGAGCGGTCGGGCACCCAAGGCGAAGTGCTCGTCGCCGATAACGGCTCGACCGACGGGTCGCAGCAGATCGCCCGGGACATGGGCGCGCGGGTCGTTGAAATAACCGACAGGGGTTATGGCGCGGCGCTGGCGGGCGGGATCGAGGCGGCATGCGGGCGATATGTCATCATGGGCGACGCCGACGACAGCTACGACTTCGCCCATCTCGACGCGTTCATCGAAAAGCTGCGGGCCGGCAGCCCTTTGGTGATGGGCAATCGCTTTGCCGGTGGCATCCGGCCCGGCGCCATGCCCTGGCATCATCGCTATCTGGGCAATCCGGTGCTGTCCTTTCTCGGGCGGCTGTTCTTTCCGTCCCGGATCGGGGATTTTCACTGCGGCCTCAGGGGCTTTGACCGCAACGCCATCCGCGCGCTAACGCTCCGCACCACCGGTATGGAGTTCGCCTCCGAAATGGTGGTGAAAGCGACGCTGTCCGGCCTTTCGATCGCCGAGGTGCCGACAACGCTGTCGCCTGATGGGCGCAGCCGGCCGCCACACCTTCGCTCGTTCCGCGATGGCTGGCGGCATTTGCGCTTCCTGCTGCTGTTCAGCCCGCGTTGGCTTTTTCTCTATCCGGGGCTGGCGCTCCTCGGCGTCGGGCTGTTTCTCGGCACGCTGCTGATCCGGGGTCCCGTGCCCATCAGCCCGCATGTCCAACTCGGCATCCACACTTTTCTCGTCGCCGCCATGTGCATCATCGTCGGGGTGCAGGCGGTGTCATTCGCCTTCATCGCCCGGCGCTTTGCCTCCCGCTATGGTTTCATTCCCAAATCGACCGCCTTCGACGGCGTGCTCGAGGCCATGACACTGGAGCGCGCCCTGCTGACGGCGGTGGTGCTGGTCCTCATCGCCGCCGCCACGATGGCGTGGGGCCTCGCCGAGTGGATGTCGCAGGGCTTCGGGGATCTCACCAGCGAGGCGACGATCAGGGCCACGATCGTGGCGCTGACGGCGCTGGTGGTGGGGCTGCAGCTGACGCTTTCTGCGTTCCTGTCTTCCATGATCAATATCCCACTGATAGAGCGCCGTGTCGTCGTGCCCTCGGACGATTTTTTCGTGCGCCGCAGCATCGAACCGTCGGAACCGGAAACACCTTAATTGCCCGATCTATTGCTTCTTTTCATTCTCGCCCTGGTTGGCCTCGTGGCCGGTTTTGTCGATGCCATTGCCGGCGGCGGCGGGCTCGTTGCGCTGCCGGCGCTGCTGTCGGTCGGGTTTTCGCCAATCGGCGCCATTGCCACCAACAAGCTCCAGGGGGCCATCGGCACCTCGATCGCCGCCATGACCTATTGGCGCAAGGGCCTGGTCGAGGTGAAGCCGTTGGTGCCGGCGATCATCGCCACCTATGTCGGCAGCATCTCCGGCGCCTTCACCGTGCAACGCATCGACACTTCGCATTTGGCGGTCGCCGTGCCGATCGCGCTCATTGCCATCTCCGCCTATTTCCTGTTCGCGCCCAAGCTCACCGACGCCGATAGGCACGCCCGGCTGGGCTACGCGCGCTTCGTGCCGCTGATGGGCCTCGTTATCGGTTTTTACGACGGCGTTTTCGGTCCCGGCACCGGTTCGTTCCTGACCCTGGGCTTTATAATGCTGTTTGGGCTTGGGGTGACCAAGGCGGCGGCGCACACCAAGATCCTCAACCTGGTCTCCAACCTTGCGGCGCTGACGCTCTTTATTCCATCGGGCAACGTCATCTGGCCGGCGGCCATCGCCATGGCGGTTGGGCAGATCGCCGGCGGCTATCTCGGGGCGCTGACCGGCATCAGGTTCGGCGCCAAGGTGATCCGGCCGCTCGTCGTTATCGTCTCGATCATCCTCGCCCTCAGGCTGCTTATCACCGGCCATTCCTGAGGCCCGCCCATGATGGAGCCGCGGCAATAGAAAAGGCGGCCGAGCCGGCCGCCTGAAGTAGTTCCTGGCGTTCCTTGCTGCGCCGTTCCCGGGATCAGGCGGCCTGCTGCAGGATGCTCGACATCGACGACCAGAGTTCGCTCGAATTGGCGTTCGAGGAGTAGGCGTTGGTCGCTGTCAGCATGTCGAGTGCGTTGGTCGAGCTGGTGTCCGTACTGCTCGTGCTGCCGGTCTCGGAATTGTCGAGGAGGCTTTCGAGCGTGGAAAGCGCATCGCTCGACGTCGAGTCGGTGCTGGTGGTGGAATCGGTGCTGGTGGACGAGCCTGTGCTCACGCCGCCGTGGTGATGACCGCCGCCATGGTGCGCGCCGGCAGCCTGGCCGGTCGTCGAGCCGGTCGCCGCCGCAGTCTGGGTGGCATCCGATCCGGACTGGCCGCTGGCGAGCATCTGCGTGCCAAAAGCCTGCGATTGCCGCTGGTCGGCCATCTGGGTCTGGAACGCCGAGAGCTCGCTGCTCGAGACGCTGCCGTCGCCATTGGTATCAGCCTGGGTGAACAGGGCCTGCGCCTGCTGTTGCTGCGCGGCGCTTTGCGTCGTGCTGCTGCCCGACTGCCCGGTAGGCATGCCGGCCGCGAATTCACTGAGCGAGAGACCGCTGTCGGAATTCGTATTGAGTTGCGAAAAGGTCGGGGGCGTGTAGGTCGAGGACCAACTGCCGATGCCACCGATGCTGGACATAGTTTGGCTCCGTTGTCTGCGGCGAGAATTTGGCCGCGAGAGCAGCAGGCGCTGCGTCGGCTAACGCATGGTTAACGAAGTGTTTCGGCCCGTTGTCCGCCACGCCCGTGGACACACGGCGATACAAAATTGATTTGATGGACCGTCGCTAGCTATTCGTCGGCCGGCGATGCGTCGTTGTTGGCCGGTAGGACGAGCCGGGCCAGCAAGCCGCCCATTTCGCCATGTGCGAGTTGGAGCTCGCCCCCATGCGACTTGGCGATGGCGGCGGTGATCGAAAGGCCAAGCCCGAAGCCGCCCGCTGCGCTGTTGCGGGCTGCATCGCCACGCACGAACGGCTCGAGCATCGCCTCGCGCTTGTCGGCGGAGATGCCGACGCCGTCATCCTCGACTTCGATGGCGATGCGGTCGCCGTCACGCCGTTCGCTGCGAACGACGACGTGCGAACCATATTTGAGGCCGTTTTCGATCAGGTTCTCCACCGCCCGGACCATGGCATCGGGCTGCGCCTTGATGCTGAGATGCTCGTCGCCCTCATAGCTCAGCCGCTCGCCTGCATCGATGAAGTTGTCGGTGACGGTGCGGAGCAGGGCGGGCAGGTCGATTGGCACGGGCCGCTCCGTCTCCATCCCGTCGCGAATATAGGTCAGCGCCGAGTTGACCATGCGGTTCATGCGTTCGAGATCGCGCAAGATGTCGAGCCTTGTATGCTCGTCCTCGATAAATTCGGCGCGCAGCCTTAGGCGGGTGATCGGGGTTCTCAGGTCATGGCCGATCGCCGACAGCATGCGCGTGCGGTCCGAAAGCAGTTCCATGATGCGGTCGCGCATGCGGTTGAGGGCGCGCGCCACCTGCTGGATCTCCTCGGGTCCGGTCTCGGGGAGCTGCTTGTGCGCCCCCTCCAGCGAAAAATCACCGGCCGCCCGGGCGAAATTGTTGAGCTGCCGAGACAGGCCCCAGGCGGCCCAGAAATAGGTGAGCGGCAGGAAGACCAGGGCAAAGATGAAGAGGTTCCAGGCCGGAAAGATCGGTCGTGGGACGCCATCGGGCACGGGCATCCGCGCCGAAACCACGGCATGGTTCGGCAACAGGACCGAGAGTGTGCGCATGCCGCCGCCCGGGACGCCCGGCTTCGGTGGGCTCTCGTTCAACTCGAAGCCGGGCCCCAAATCCCGCGTAATGAACGAAAGCATCCCGCTGTCATCGGCCGAGGCGCCGGACCACGGCGCATCGGCCTGATAGCTGAAGTGAATGCCGGGCGCCGTGTTGCGCACGATCGCTACGATCGACGGCCAATCATCCGGGGCCGCGGCGGCGACCATGCGAACGGCGGTAACGAAAATGCCAAGCCCGGTGCGTAGCTGGCCGGCCTCGCGCCGGCCTTGGTCGGAAGCGAACAGCACGCCGAAATTCAGCGCCTGGGTGAGCACCACCGAAACCATGACCAGCAGCAGGATCTGCCCGCCGATACGGTGCGGCAAGACCAGCTTGAGCAAGCCCTTCAGTCCGCGCGCCTCATTCACTCACCACCTCCGGTGAAAACAGGTAGCCGCTTGAGCGGATGGTCTGCAGCAGCTCGGGGTCACGGGGGTCGCGCTCGAGCTTGCGACGCAGCCGGCTGATGAGGATATCGACGCTGCGCTCGGAGGGCGAAGCATCCCGCCCTTGGGTCAGGTCGATGATCTGGTCGCGCGACAGCGTCCGGCCGGGGCGTTCGCAAAACACCAGCAGCACTTCAAATTCGGCCCCTGTCAGCTCCACCCGCGCCCCTTGTGGATCATAAAGCCGCCGCATGGTGCCATCGAGCGACCAGCCGGCGAACTTGTAGGAGCGCTTCGGCCCGGCCGCCGCCGCCCGAGCGTCGTCGCGGCGGCGCAGCACCGCCCGGATGCGGGCGAGGAGCTCGCGCGGGTTGAACGGCTTTCCCAGATAGTCGTCGGCGCCCATTTCGAGGCCGACAATGCGCTCGACCTCATCGGCCTGCGCCGTGAGAATGATGATGGGGATATCGGAGGAGACGCGCAGGCGCCGGCAGATCGACAGCCCGTCCTCGCCCGGCAGCATGCGGTCGAGCACGATCAGGCTGATGCGGGTATCGGCGAGAATCCGGTCCATTGCCCGGCCGTTCTCGGCGATGGAGACGCGCATCTCGTTGGTCTTGAGATACTTGGCCACAAGCAGGCCGATGTCCTTGTCGTCTTCGACGATCAAAATGTGAGGCGTGGTCATGCGGCTACTCTGTGGTCATGCGGCCTTCTATCGCACGGGTGAGCGCCGGCGAAAATCGGGCAAATTGTTTCAGGCCTTTGCCGAAATGCGGGCCTATTGCGGCGCGCAATTGGGAAGCAGGCTGTGGATGTTGCCATGGGCGGGCTTGAGCGTGGCCTTGTAGATATACATTGGCACGACCGGCGGGTCCTGGTCGGCCGGCTGCGTCAGCCGCGTGGTGTAGCAGCCGGCGAACTGGCGATGCGTGCCCCTGCTGGAGACGGCATCGATCGCGACCGGCAGGGTATAAAAGACGCTTCCGGCGGCGCCGTCGCTGACCGCCGCCCCGGTCGCGACCGTCACCGAAGCGGTATCGGCATAGCCGGCGGCGAATTGCGCATAGGGCTCGGGGGCGTTGTCGGAGAAATAGGTGTAGGCGCGGGCATATTCCTGCCGGTCGATGGCATTGTAGAACGAGCGGACGAGCGACGCCGCCGTCGAACGGTCGTCGAGGTAGTCCGGCTGGGCGGCGAGGGCAGTGCCCATTGTCCCAAGCAGGACTGCAGCGAGTGCGGCAACACCAAGCGTTTTCATCCATGCCTCCAAGCCCGACCGCGGGGAAGTTAGTTGATTGGTGCGTCCGGGGAAATCCCGCGCGGGAGCATGGTGTTGCGGGCCGGTTGGGTCCGGCGCCGGGCAGCTCCGCATCTCCCCTTTCCCCTCGCGGCAGAGGGTGCCGGAAGGAGCGTGAGGCGGTGCTCCGGGCAAGAAACCCTCATCCGGCGCGGGGGGCGGCCGTGCCTATAAAGGCCTCATCCTGAGCTTGTCGAAGGGTGAGGCCGGCGGTGTGCGTGGCCCTCGTGGTTCGGCAGGCTCACCATGAGGGCCGGAGAGGCCGGCGCTTGAGGGCAGTCCCGCTCGGCATTGCCACAACGGGTACCGAATGCAAAAAAAGGCGCGGTGATAGCACCGCGCCTCGTATTCTGTGCGCCTTGGGGGCTGGATCAGAAGTCCATGCCGCCCATGCCGCCCATGCCGCCGCCGCCCGGCATCGCGGGCGCTGCCTCTTTCGGCATCTCGGCGATCATCGCCTCGGTGGTGATCAGCAGGGCCGCGACCGAAGCCGCATCCTGGAGAGCCGAGCGCACGACCTTGACGGGGTCGATGATGCCCATCTTGATCAGGTCGCCGTACTCACCGTTCTGGGCGTCGTAGCCATACGTGTCCGAGGCGTTCTCGAGCACCTTGCCCACGACCACCGAGCCTTCGCCGCCCGAATTCTGGACGATCTGACGGATCGGCTCCTGCAGGGCGCGGCGGACGATGCCGATACCGGCCTGCTGGTCGGCGTTCTCGCCCTTGACCTTGAGGTTGGCCGAAGCGCGCAGCAGCGCAACGCCGCCGCCCGGAACGATGCCTTCTTCGACCGCGGCGCGGGTGGCGTTCAGCGCGTCATCGACGCGGTCCTTGCGCTCCTTGACCTCGATTTCGGTGGCGCCGCCAACCTTGATCACCGCGACACCGCCGGCGAGCTTGGCAAGACGTTCCTGCAGCTTCTCGCGGTCGTAGTCGGAGGTGGTTTCCTCGATCTGCGACTTGATCTGGGCAACGCGGCCCTGGATGTCGTCCTTGGAGCCCGAACCATCGACGATGGTGGTGTTCTCCTTGGTGATCTCCACGCGCTTGGCGGTGCCGAGCATGTCCATGGTGACGTTTTCGAGCTTGATGCCGAGCTCTTCCGAGATCACCTGGCCGCCGGTGAGGACGGCGATGTCTTCGAGCATGGCCTTGCGGCGATCGCCGAAGCCCGGGGCCTTGACGGCCGCGACCTTGAGACCGCCACGGAGGCGGTTGACGACGAGGGTCGCGAGAGCCTCACCCTCGATGTCCTCGGCGATGATCAGCAGCGGGCGCTGCGACTGCACGACGGCTTCGAGGATCGGCAGCATGGCCTGGAGGTTGGAGAGCTTCTTTTCGTGCAGCAGGATCACCGGGTCCTCGAGGACAGCGGTCATCTTCTCAGCATTGGTGACGAAGTAGGGCGACAGGTAGCCGCGGTCGAACTGCATGCCTTCGACGACGTCGAGTTCGGTCTCGGCGGTCTTGGCTTCCTCGACGGTGATCACACCCTCATTGCCGACCTTCTGCATGGCGCTGGCGATCATCTCGCCGATCGACTTTTCGCCATTGGCCGAAATCGTGCCGACCTGGGCCACTTCCGAGGAAGAGGTGATCTTTGCGGCCTTGGCCTTGAGGTTGGTGACGACTTCCTCAACCGCGAGGTCGATGCCGCGCTTCAGGTCCATCGGGTTCATGCCGGCCGCGACCAGCTTGATGCCTTCGTTGACGATCGCCTGGGCAAGAACCGTGGCAGTCGTGGTGCCGTCGCCGGCATTGTCATTGGTCTTGGAGGCCACGGCGCGCACCATCTGGGCGCCCATGTTCTCGAACTTGTCTTCGAGCTCGATCTCCTTGGCGACGGTGACGCCGTCCTTGGTGATGCGCGGCGCGCCGAACGACTTGTCGATCACGACGTTGCGGCCCTTGGGACCGAGCGTGACCTTCACGGCGTTGGCGAGAATGTTGACACCGCGGACCATCTTGTCACGCGCGTCGGTGGAGAACTTTACGTCTTTGGCTGCCATAGCAAGGCGCTCCTTGAACGAATTGGGGGAAAAGAGGCGACGTCTTAGGCGATCACGCCCATGATGTCGGACTCTTTCATGATCAGCAGGTCCTGGCCGTCGAGCTTGACTTCAGTGCCGCTCCACTTGCCGAAGAGGATGCGATCGCCTTCCTTCACGTCGGGGGCGATGATCTTACCGCTGTCGTCGCGGGCGCCGGGGCCAACGGCCACGACTACGCCCTCGGAGGGCTTTTCCTTAGCAGTATCGGGGATGATGATCCCGCCTTTGGTCTTTTCCTCGCTGTCGAGGCGCCGAACGACCACGCGGTCGTGCAGGGGACGGAAGCTCATGTCTGCTCCTTGCTTAAAGGGTGATCTAGTGCCGTTAGCACTCAACCCTAGGGAGTGCTAACAGGTGGCGCCTATGTAGGCGGAGGAAGGGCCGAAGTCAATATTGTCGCTTGACTGGCGCTCGGCCGAACTGATCCGGATCTGATCTTGTCAGGGGGCGGGCCGATAGCCCTTGGCGAGATAGACCTCGAAGGTGCCCAGATTCAGGCCGAAGCGGATGATAGGGATCTGGGTGAGCGGCGTGACCGAGGCGAATTGCTGGTCGACGATATCCTTGCGCAGGTCGTCGCGCAGCACGATCAGCGCCGTGTCGCCGCGATGCGCTTCGCGGTCGAACAGATATTGGTATTCGTTCTGGTCGATCAGCGCGGTGACGTGGGGATCGTCCATGGCGAAGCCGACGATGCTGGCTACTTCCGCGCGGGAACTGGCGATGAAATCGGGGTGGTACTGTGCCTCGAGGGCCGCGAGCGGCCTCGGCAACTGGTCCCAGCCGAAGAGCTGCGAGCGGGTAACGTCGGCGACGCCCCAGAGCATCGTCAACGGCACCACCGCCGAGGAAACGAGCAGGAAAACCTGCACCACCGCGCCGAAAATCACGTGGGCGTAGAACAGGATGCGCCAGCCCATGTATTTGGCGGCAAACGGCAGCAGCAGCACATAGGCGAGCAGGTTCCACCACCAGTTCACCTCGTCGAACATCGAGACGGCGAGGAACAGCAGGCTCGAAATCCAGAAGATCCAGTTGCCAAGGCCCCGCGCCGTTCGCTCGAAAGTCGATTCGGGTTTGGCCAGCAAGAACCTGACGAACGCGGGGACGAGGAACGGGCCGATCAGCGCAATCGAGACCAGCACGTAGTCGGAAATAGCGCCCGGCTTGATCGAATCCAGCCAGTTCGCCGCGTGGCGGTCCTCGAGGTGGAAGCGAAACGAGGCAAAGCCGTGCTCCGTATTCCAGATCAGGTAGGGCAGCTGCAGCGCGAGCGCGAACAGCGCGGCGAGATAGAGGTGCGACGTCTTGAACAGCGGTCGCAACGGCCGCTCGGAGAGGATGTAGAAGAAGACGCCGAGCCCGAACAGCAGGCCGGTGTATTTGGTGAGCCCCGTCAATCCGAGGAACAGCGCGCCCAGATAGAGGTCGCGGAGCTTCCCGCGCCCGTTATCGGCATAGTCGGTGAAATAGCCGATGAAGAAATGTCCGGAGAGCAGGGCTAAAAAGATCAGCATGTAGTCGTGCATCGCCAGTGAGCTGAAGATGCCGAAGGTGGGCGAGGCGAGATAAATGACGATGCCGGGCCAGAAATAGGCCTGCCAGTTCGCGCCGGCAAAGCGCTTGGCCCAGAGGTGGTAGACGTAGAATGTGCCGCCGAGCGTTGCCAGCGTCATCCAGCGCAGCGCCAGGAGGCTGCGGCCGAACAGCAGGTCGGAGACGCCGAGCAGCCAGGCGTGGAAGGGCGGGTGGTCGAAATAGCTGAGCTGGAAGTTGCGGCCCCACATCCAGTAATAGGCTTCGTCGGCGATGGGGCCGACACTGAGGATGTAGACGACCTTTATGGCAATGAAGCCCAGCGCAATCGCCTGCAGGAGGCACAATTGCCTTGCGCCCGCACTTGCCGGTGCTTTGACTGTGCTCGTGGGACAGAGGGAAATTTCACTCATGAAGCGGGGCCGTCCGGGCAGCAACTTGTCCGACGATAGTTCCGTGCCCCGGCTTGGCAAGCCGGACAAATCCCATTTCATCCCGTTGCCGCGATTCCGGGCCTGTCATGCAAAGAATTGCTTGCCTGTGTGGCGGTCCCGCCGCAGTTGAAGGCAGGGCGAGCGATTGGCGGACAGGGGAACCAAGCGGGAAATCAGTGATTATCTTTGGCCTGGCGCTGTTTGTGACGAGCGGGAATTAGCGTCGCCATTGCCATTTTGCTGCCAAAACGATAGCGGAATGGCTTATCGGGGCACGGGAAAAGTGCCTCGGGGGAGAAAGCACGTCGCGATGAATATCCAGACCCAGCACGATTTGCCAATCGGCGCGGTGCCATGGCTGCCGCCCCAGCTCTCCATCATCGTGCCCACGTTCAATGAGCGCGACAATGTGGGGCTGCTCTACGACAACCTCGCGGCGGCGCTCGGCGATACCCCGTTCGAAATGATCGTGGTCGACGACAATTCCCCGGATGGCACCGCGGCCGCCGTGAAGGCGCTGTCGCGCACGCGGCCCAATATCCGGTGCCTGCAGCGCATTGGCCGGCGTGGGCTTTCATCGGCCTGCATCGAGGGCATTTCGGCCAGCGCCGCCCCGTTCTTTGCCGTGATGGACGCCGATCACCAGCACGACGAACGTATCCTGCCGCAAATGCTCGACAAGGCCATGGCGGGCGACGACGTGGTGGTGGCGACCCGCTATGCCGAGGGCGGCTCGGCGGGGGAAGGCTTCTCCTCGACCCGCGCCGCGGGCAGCCAGCTCGCCACGCGACTTTCGACCATGCTCTCCGGCATCAAGCTTTCGGATCCGATGAGCGGTTTCTTCCTGATGCGGCGCGAAGTGTTCGACGAGGTCGCGCCCTCGCTCTCCGACGACGGCTTCAAGATCCTGCTCGACATCATCGTGACCTCGATGCGCTATCGCAAGGCCAACGGGCAGGCACTCGCCATCGGCGAAGTGCCGTACCAGTTCCGCGAGCGCCATGCGGGCACCAGCAAGATGAGCCCGCTGATCGTCATTCAGTTCCTGGGCCTCCTACTGTCCAAGATGACCGGCGGCCTGCTGCCGACCAGCTTCTTGCTGTTCGGGCTCGTCGGTGGCACTGGCGTCGTCGTGCACCTGGCGGTCTTTACGCTGGTCAACCATTTGTTCGCGCCAGCCTTCTGGATCAGCCAGACCGTTGCGGCGCTGATATCGATGACCAGCAATTTCTTCCTCAACAACGAATTGACCTACGCCGACAAGAAGCTGCGCGGTGCGCGGCTGTTGATCGGCATCGTGACCTTCTACGCAGTCTGCAGTTTTGGCCTCATCGCCAATGTCTCGGTGGCCAATCTCGTTTATGGCGTGGATCACGAGCCCTATCTCGCCGCCATCGTCGGCGTGGTGATGAGCGTGGTCTTCAACTACGCCGTGACCCGGGTGTTTACCTGGCGCTAGAGAGGGATCCCCACCCACGGGGGGCGAGCGCGACGCGAGCTTGCCGACCGGAAGCCCTCATGGTGAGCCTGTCGAACCACGAGGGCGGCCATCAGGAGACCTCGTCCTTCGACAAGCTCAGGATGAGGTCTTGTGCTTGTGGCTATTCGGGGACACCGAGGTGCCCTGGGCCCCGCCACCCGCGTCCGGCTCGAAAAACTACGCCGCGCCACGCTTGTCGTCGGCTTCGGCCCAGGCCTGCCGCTTGCGGTAGATGGTCGAGGGGCTGAGTTCCAGCGCTGCCGCGGCGAGCGCGACATTGCCGGCGCAGCTCGCAATCGCCTCCTCGATGATGCGCTGTTCCTGCTGCCACATGGGCAGGATCGCCGGCCGCGCCGACCGGAAATTTGTCGTAGGCGCGCGCGACTCGATGGGGAAGCCGAAGAACCCGCCGGGCTCGGGGTTCTCTCGCGCCGGCCGCTCGTTGCCGAGCAGGTGTGCCTTGCCGTGGCGCTGCGCCAATTCGGCGACCCGGTCGGCGAGCATGTCGGCGCCGATCGGCCGGGCGACGAAATCATGGGCGCCGGCCCCCATCACCTCCACCGCCGCCGAAACCGTCGAGGCATCCGACAGCACGATGGTAAGGGCGCCCTCCGCCAGTTTCACCAAGCGGGCTACGCCCTCGGCGGGCGAGGGGGCGAGATCGCTGAGGCTCATCAGATCGATAAGCAGGATATCGAAGCTCGCGGCCCTGAGCGCTTCCGCCGCGCGCCGGCCGCACGCCGCCTCGTCCGCATCCAGGCCGACGGCGAAAAATCGGCAAAATCCCGCGACGAGCGAGGAGGCGCGCGGCCTCTCTCTATCGACCAGGAGGAGTTTTGCGATGGTTTCCGACGACGATTGGGCAGGAACGGGCATTAGGGCTGCTCGAATGAACTCTGACGCAGTCCGCTATTGTTTACGAACAGGGTAAATAAAGGGTTTTCGCCGAACGCCTTCGCGCCGTGCCGCCCGGGTGCTAAGAATGGAGCGCCGAATCGTTACCCGGGACAGGGGCACCCGTGCAAAGACTGGTCTATTTCTCTATCGCTGTGGCCGGACTTGCCGTCGGTGTAGCGGCCTATTACGGCCTTACCTTTACGCCGATCGAGGCCTTCACCCTCACCATCGTTTGCGTCGGCCTTGCCGCGCTGGTGATGGAGCGCGTCCTGCGCCGTCGAGCCGAAGCGCGCTTCGAACGCGCGATCGAGGACATTTCACGGCTGCTGTCGACCTATGCGCAGGCTGGGCAGGCGCTGGGGGAGCGGCTCACCACCCTCACCGAGGAGAATGCCGGCGAGCGGCTCAAGGCGCTTGAAGCCGACGTATCGGTGCTGGGCACGGTGGTCCGGCAGGTGGCCGAGGCCATGACCGATCTCGAAGCCGGCAAGAAGCGCAAGCCCAAGGAAATTCCCGCGCCCAAGATTGCACCGGTCGCGGGCGCCGCGCCGCCGGCCGCAGCCAATGACCCGAAGGCGCCGGAGGTTTCTCTTGAACCAGCGCCAGAGCTGGTGATTTCGCTCGAGGCGTTGGAGCAGGCGATCGAGGAAGAGCGGCTGGCATTCCACGGGCGGCCGATCCTGACGCTGCCGCAACGCAAGACCCATGGCCATGACCTGGTGCCGCGCCTCGAACTGGAGGGGGGCGGCTTTGCCGAAGCCGCCAACTTCATGCCGGGCGAGGGCGGGGAAGCGGTGGTCCGGCGGATCTGCTGGCTAGGGCTCGAGGAGGCGGTGGCAATGGCCCGCCGCGCTAGCGGCAATGCGTCGAGCCTTTTCTATGTGCCGGTATTCCGCCCGCTGCTGGCCGATGCTGGGCTGATCGAAAAGACCTTGGCGCTGTTCGATGCCAATCGCTCTGCCATCCGCAGCATCGTCCTGACAGTTGCGGAGGCTGACTGGAAGGCGCTGCCGGGCAGCGAGCGGGCAGCCCTCGCGGCCTTCGTGGGCAAGGGCGTCCGGTTGTCGCTCAGCGAAGCGCGTTCGCTCCGGCTCGATTTTGCCGCACTCGCGGCCGAGGGTGTAAGGACCGTGCGGGTGGATGCGGAAAATTTCATCGGGGCGCCGGAGAGCTTTTCCGATATCCACACGGCGGACATTGCCGATTTCCTGAAACGGTTCGAGGTTGACCTGATCGCCACCGGCATCCACACCGAGGACCAGATCCTGACCCTGCTCGAAGATGGGGTGGGATTGGCAACCGGCCCCCATATCGCCGCCGTCGGCCCGACGCGGACCGGTGTTGTTGCCGCCCCGCCGACCACCCGCAAGATGTCCCATCGCGCCGCGCAGGCCTGAGCAGCGCGAGAAAGCCGTAAGAGAATGAGCATGCTCCAATCCGCCGGTGCCCTTGCCGGGCTTTCCGAAGTCGCCGACCAATACGATGCGCTGTTCTGCGACGTCTGGGGCGTGGTCCATAACGGCATCGCTGCGTATCCGACGGCGCCCGAGGCGCTGCAGCATTTTCGCCGGCTCGGCGGGCGGGTGGTGCTGATCACCAACGCGCCGCGCCCGTCCACGCCCATCATCGAAATGCTCGACAAGCTGGGCGTGTCCCGCGATGCCTATGACCACGTCATTTCCTCGGGCGATACCACGCGGGTGATGATCGCCCCCTATGCGGGCCGCGTTGTTCATCACTTCGGCCCGGCCAAGATCGACGACGCGCTCTATGAGGGGCTCGGCGTGATCCGCGGCCCGGCCGAGGAGGCCGAGGTAGTGGTCTGCACCGACATGCCGTTCGACGACGACACCCCCGATATGTACGAGGCCGAGATCGAGCTGTGGCTCAAGCGAAAGCTGCCGCTGATCTGCGCCAATCCCGACAAGTTCGTGGAAGTCGGCGACAAGCTGATTTATTGCGCCGGTGCCATGGCCGACATCTACGCCGAGCGCGGCGGCGAAGTGCTGATGGCCGGCAAGCCGTATCGGCCGATCTACGAGGAAGCCAAGAAGCTCGCCGAGAGCGCTGCCGGACGTGCCATCGAGCCCGGCCGTATCCTCGCCATCGGCGACAGCGTCCGTACCGATGCGACCGGGGCGGCGAATTTTGGGGCCGACCTCTTGTTCATCACCGGCTCGATCCACGCCGAAGAGCTCGATGCTTTTGGCGAGCCCGACCCTGAGGCGGTGCGCACGCTGGTCGCGCCGAGCGGGGCAAACCTTGCCGGTTTTATGCCACGGCTTGCATGGTGAGCGCTTTCTTGCCACTTAGGCGGCATTGTTCGGTCGCGCGTTCGCACAGGAAAAGCGGCAGTTCCTTTTCCTGAACGCGCTCTAACGAAGGTTTCGCCTTGGCAGGCTTCATGCGGCTTTCCGGCCTCGATCAAGTACCCGACGCGCTCAAGGGCGGCGTTGTCGCCATCGGCAATTTCGACGGCTTTCACCGCGGCCACCAGCATGTGTTTGCAGCGCTGAAGGCGCGCGCCGCGGAACGGGGCGCCCCGGCGATCGTGGTGACCTTCGAGCCGCATCCGCGCGACGTGTTCGCGCCGGCCCCGTTCATGTTTCGCCTCACCGGTCCGGACGCCAAGGCGCGGCTGGCCGAGGCGCTGGGGCTCGATGGCATCGTCGTCATGCCATTCGACCGGGCGTTCTCGCAGATCGAGGCAAAGGATTTCGTCAGCCGCTTCCTCGTCGACGCGCTGGCTGCCAAGGGCGTGATCATCGGCGCCGATTTCCATTTCGGCCGCAACCGGCTCGGCACGCCCGATTTCCTGCGGGCGGCGCTGGCCGATCGCGACTGTCCCGTCGAGGTGCTGGACCTGGTCGAGGACAACGGGGATTCGATCTCCTCCTCGCGCATCCGCACCGCGCTCGCCGCCGGTGAACTCGATGAGGCCAATGCGCTGCTCGGCTATCACTGGTTCATCGAGGGCGAGGTGGTTGCGGGCGACCGCCGCGGGCGCGAACTCGGCTTCCCCACCGCCAACATTGCGAGCGATGCCGGATTCGGTCTGGCGCAGGGCGTCTATGCGGTGCGCGGCCTGATCGGCGGCCGGCTGGTCGATGGCGTCGCGAGCTATGGCAAGCCCATGTTCGACAACCAGCGCCCGCCGTTCGAACCGCACTTTTTCGGGTTCAACGAAGATATTTACGGCGAACGCATCTCTGTGGCGCTGATCGCCCACATCCGCGGCCAGAAAATCTTTTCCGGCCTCGATGAGCTTATTGCCGCAATTGACGCCGACAGTTTTAAGGCAAAGCGGCTGCTGGCCGCGGCAAAGCCGATCAGCGACCTGGACCAGCGGCTGGGATTTTTCCGCTAGCCCCTTCTTCCTTCTCCCCTCGTGGGAGAAGGTGGCGCGGAGCGCCGGATGAGGCGGAAGCCAAAAGTGCCGGTCTGGTCTCGGCGCATCAGCCCGAAAAGAAACTGGCACCATTTGCCTGTGCTTGCTAAAAGCGCCGTCCTGTTCCCTTGATGGTTACGCAGATGAACGACTCCGCTTTGGGCGAGAAGACCGAAACCGACTATTCGGCCACGCTCTTTTTGCCGCAGACCGATTTCCCGATGCGCGCCGGCTTGCCCGAGCGCGAGCCGATTTGGCTCAAGCGCTGGGAAGAGCTCGACATCTTTTCGCGCCAGCGCGAGCAGGCGGCGGATCGGCCGGTGTTTACCCTCCATGACGGCCCGCCCTACGCCAACGGCAACATCCATATCGGGCATGCGCTCAACAAGACGCTGAAGGACCTCGTGTCCCGCTCCATGCAGATGCTGGGCTACAACTCGGCCTATGTGCCGGGCTGGGATTGCCATGGGCTGCCGATCGAGTGGAAGGTCGAGGAAGAATATCGCGCCAAGGGCAAGAACAAGGATGATGTCGATATCATCGAGTTCCGCGCCGAATGCCGCGCCTTCGCCCAGCACTGGATCGACGTGCAGCGCGAGGAGTTCAAGCGCCTGGGCGTGCTCGGCGACTGGAAC
>DATJHO010000138.1:0-10944 GCA_035493835.1 Devosiaceae bacterium | reverse complement strand
TGGGGCGTTACCGACAAGCGCCCGGACTCCGACAGCTTCCTGACCGGCGCCGCCCAGCATGACGGCGAGGGCTTCCTCACGATCAGCGACGAACCGGGCATCGGCGTTTCACTGAAGGAAGGCGCGGCGGAGAAATTCCCCAACCGACCGCGGGAAATCGAGACGCGCCTGCACAAGGATGGCTCGGTGGTCGATCAATAGACCCCCAACTGGCAGCGGGTCTCCGTGGCGACCAATGTCGTCACGGGCCCGACTCCGCCAAAGGCGGCGTTTGGTTTGTGCAAACCAAATATCAGCTTGAGGGCGAGCTTTTCGCCGACCGCGCCCCCTTACCGGCACCTCCAGCACCGCCATCTGGGGCGACACACTGCGAGAGCGGCAACCGAACACCTTGTTCTCGCCCTGGCGATAATGTTCGCGGCTGGCGAGAAGGTAGCTGCCAGTCAGGTCGCCTATGTATCTGACGTCAAGTGGTGCGTTGCTAACCTGAAGTTGAGGTGTGGACTGCCATTTGCGTGATGCCCCGCGACACAGTCGATCAATACAATATTTCAAGTAACTTAAAGACCAAGTTAAGGGCAGCAAGGACAACAATTAATCTTTCTCGAAACAACGGCCGTGCGAGACAGTCCTGGGAGAGTGTCCGGCGATAAGGTGACGGCGAGCACAGGCGGTGGTGCGCCGTCGCGCGCGGAACGTCCAAGCCCGGAATGGAGCGCACCAAAGCCGCTTTCGCTCGGGCGCACCCCCTCGTCCGGCCGCTTGGACGAATTGTCCAAGCGCTTTTCTGGTAGCGGCGCCTATTTAGGACTCATCGCACAGCACACGGCTGGCGAAGTGAGAGACCGCCTGGCGTCTTCGATCGCCTCGACGATCCCCGTTTGTTGATGGGCACCCTGCTTGCTTGGGCTGGCAGGGGCGGCGAATTCGGAAGGTCTGGCGGCATGCGTCAGATGTACACAATGACCAGGTTGGGATCCGGGCACGATGCTTCGGGTCCCGACCGGAGTCATGGCTTCGATTGTCCGGGCACCGGGTCTCTATTGGCCCCGGTTCGCAACCGCCGCCGAGCTGCCGCTCGCGGCTGCGATTACGCGATCATGCGCACCAGGATCCAACACAAGTCGTCGCCGGACCGCCGATCCCAAAATCTCGCTTGCGATCCGCATAGCTCCGCGAGCTTGCGCGCAACATAGGTTCCGCGGCGGCCGGATTGGCGCCGCGCGACTTTCGGGAAGGCCACTCCCAGCGGTTCTCGAAAACAATGATCGTGCAAAGCCTCTCCGGCTTTGCGCTCGTGACTGTTTGGCTTTCACGCCAAGGACTTGGAGGCATCTGCCATGTCGTCAGAAAATGACCTATCAAATCTGCTACCGCGTCTGGATTTCGCTTGGATCACGACGCTCCACATCGTCTACCCGCCGCTGACGATCGGCCTTGCGGTAATTCTGTTCTATGCCGAATGGCGATGGATGAGGACCAATGATGAGAAGTGGTATCGGCTCTGCCGGTTCTTCGAACGCCTGTTCATCGTGAACTTCGGCGCCGGCGTCGCCACCGGCGTGACGATGGAAATGGCCTTCGGCATCCTCTATGGCCGGTTTTCGCAGGCCGCGGGCCCGTTCTTCGGCCAGGTCCTGGGCTATGAGACGATCACCGCCTTCATGTACGAGGCCGGTTTCCTCGGGCTGATGGTCTTCGGCTGGGGGAAGATCGGCAAGCGGATGCATCTCTTCGCCACGTTCAACGTGGCGTTGGCCTCGTGCCTTTCGGTCTTCTGGATCCTGGACGCGAATTCCTGGATGCAATCGCCGAACGGCGTGGTCTTCCGGAACGGCTACTTCGAGGTCACGAACTGGGTGGCGGCGATCCTCAACCCGAATTTCTTTTCTGCTTTCCCCCACATGTTGATCGCGTGCTTCGAGTTGTCGGTGTGCTTCGTGGCAGCCGTTTCGGCCTGGTATCTCCTGAAGCAGAGACACGTGGAACTGTTTCAGCGGGCGCTGAAATACTCCGTGGGCGCGCTCCTGGTGATTGCGCCCGTCCAGATCTATCTGGGCGATGCGGTGGGGCAGGACGTTGGTAAACTCCAACCCGCCTCGCTTGCGGCCATGGAGGGGCACTATCACACGACGCTTCCCGACGGGCAGTCCAACACCGGTTGGCACATCCTGGCCTGGCCGAACAGCACTGGCGACGGCAACGCCTGGGCGATCACGATTCCCCATGCCCTCAGCGTGATCGAGACCCATACATGGAATGCCCCCGTCACCGGCCTTGACGATATTCCCGCTCAGGATCGCCCGCCGGTGGCCATTCCGTTCTACTCGTTCCGCGTCATGGCCGGGATCGGCGGCTTCCTGCTGCTGGTGGCGCTCTGGGGAACGTGGCTGGCGGCGACCGGCAGGCTCTCCATACGCAGGGTAGCCAGCAACAAGTGGTTCCTGCGGGCCGTCGTCCTCAGCGGCTTTCTCCCCTACATCGCGGTCTGGACCGGCTGGTGGACCCGGGAGATCGGGCGTCAGCCCTGGCTCGTCTATGGCATGATGCGCACATCCGAAGGCGTCAGCCATATGTCGGTCTTCGAGGGGGTGTTCTGGCTGCTCGGCTTCGTCGTCTTCGAATTGGCTGTCCTCACCGGCTCCTTTTACTACCTGTGCGTGATCGTGAAGAGGGGCCCCGATCTGACGAGGCCGCTTCCGGGCGAAGAGCACGAGCCGACCGAAGTAGAGGCAGAGGCGCTGCTGCGCCGAACCGCCACCCCGGCAGCCCCGCAGCTCGTCTGACCCCAGCGAAGAATTCAAGGAAATCCGAAAATGGATATACTTACCCAAACCCAGCAGTACCTGGCCTTCGCCTGGTGGCTGGCCCTCTGCCTCAGCGTGCTGATCTACGTTGCGCTCGATGGTGCCGATCTCGGGGCCGGCATCTTCTCGCTCTTCGTGCGCGATGAAGATGAGCGCGGCGCGATCATGTCCGCCATGGCGGGCACCTGGGATGCGAATGAGACCTGGCTCATGGTCGCCGGCGGCATTCTGTTCGGAACATTCCCCTTCATCTATGGCTCGACGTTCAGCTATCTGCTCGTGCCGTTGGCCCTGGCGCTCTGGGGCATCATGTCGCGCGCGATCGCGCTCGAGTTCCGCCATCTCGCCGACGGTCGGCACAAGGCCGTGGCTGACCTTGCCTTCGGTTTGGGGAGCCTCGTGACCACCTTCTTCGGCGCGATGGCGATCGGAGCGGTGCTGCAGGGGTTCGCTCTGACCAACACTCCCGGTGAGGTGCCGACCTATGTCGGCGGCGCCTTCTCCTTCATCACCCCCTTCAGCATCTGGGTCGGCGTCGCCTCGGTCGTTGCGGTACTGATGGGTGGGCTGCTGTTCGTCCGCGCCCGCTTCGAGCACGGCGAAGCGATCCGGGTCCAGGCGGCAAGGTGGACCAATCCGCTGTTCTTCCTTGCGCTGGCTGCGGTCTCCATCACCCTCATCTGGACCGGGACGATCTTCCCCTGGGCCCACGCCAGATGGTTCGGCTCTAGCACCTGGATCTTCGGGCTGCTTCTGATCGCCACGCTGTTCTGCGTCTTCAAGTCGCGCCGCGCCTCCCAAAAGGATCACGACCTGGCGGCTGTCCTTTGGTTCGACGCGACCGCGGTGGTCATGGGCGTGGCACTGATGGCGACGATGTATCCCTGGATCGTGCCCAACACCTGGACGATCTACAGCGGCGCCTCGCCGTCCATCTCGCTTGTCACCTTCACTCTGACGATGGGCGGCTTCATCCCGGTCATCATTGCCTACAACGTCTACCAGATCTGGGTGTTTCGCGATCGGGTCAGCAAGTTCGCTGCCTATAGCCACCACTGATCCAAGAAAAGGGGTCTGAAATGATTGGAGTTCGGGCTCCTGGACGCCGGGAGGCGGCCAAACAGGACGAGGCGTGGTTGCGCGGTCGCGCAGCCACGGCCCGCCGGCCGCTTGCCATTGCGATTGGTGCCGGGGCGGTCGGCGGACTATTGCTGATCGCCCAGGCATGGTGCCTCGCCCAGATCGTCGACCGGGTCACGATCAGGGGCGAGGATTTGAGTGGGCTCTGGCCCTGGCTCCTGGCGCTGCTCGGCCTCTTCCTGCTGCGTGCCGTGGCGGTGGGCGGGGTCGAGGTCGCCTCCTCCGCGGCGGCGGCTCGCGTCAAGCGGGCGCTGAGGGCGGCTCTCTTCGAACGCATTGCGGCGCTCGGCCCGGTCTGGATGCAGGGCCAGCGCAGCGGAGAGGTCGCCAACACGCTGGTCGACGGCGTTGAAGAGATCGAGAAATACTATGCCAGCTATCTGCCGCAGATGGCGCTGACGGTCTTCATCCCGCTCGCCATCCTCATCGCCGTATTCCCTGCCGATTGGGTTTCCGGACTGATCTTTGCCGTGACCGCGCCGCTTATTCCGGTCTTCATGATCATCATCGGCAAAGGCGCCGAAAGCCTGAACCAGCGGCAATGGCAGCGCCTTGCCCGGATGAGCGCGCACTTTTTCGACGTGATCGAAGGGTTGACCACGTTAAAGCTGTTCAATGCCAGCCGGCGCGAGGCCGACGTGATCGCCCGAATGTCGGATGCCTATCGACAAAGCACGATGTCGGTGCTGCGGGTGGCTTTCCTGTCGTCGCTGGTCCTTGAATTCTTCGCCACGCTCAGCATTGCGCTGGCCGCGGTCTATATCGGCTTCCGGCTCTACTACCATCAGATGGATTTCCTGCCCGGCTTCTTCGCCCTGCTGCTTGCGCCCGAATTTTATCGCCCGCTGCGCGACATGGGCGCGCAATACCACGCCCGGATGGATGCGATCGCGGCGGCCGAGGGGTTGATCGGCTGTTTTACCGCGCCCTTGCCCAAGGCCCCGAGGGCGCTCCGTCAGTTGCCAGGCGGCGTGGTGCGGCGGATCGAATTCGACAACGTCTCGTTTCGCCACGGGGGCGACGGGGACGGGGTCAGCGGCATCAGCTTTTCCCTCGCGCGTGGAGAATGCGTCGCCCTCATGGGGGCGAGCGGCGCGGGCAAGACCACGGTGGGGCAACTGCTGCTGCGTTTCCTTACGCCGGCGAGCGGACTGATCCGGATCAATGGCGAAGACCTCCGGTTGCTGGATGAGGCCGACTGGATGCGCCGGGTGGCCTGGATGCCGCAGAGCCCGACGCTGTTTTACGGCAGCGTGATCGACAACATCCGGCTGGGCGCGCCCGAGGCGTCTTTTGCCGAGGTCGAGGCGGCCGCAGAAGCGGCGCAGGCGGCCGACTTTATCGCGCGCCTGCCGCAGGGCTATGAGACCCAGCTTGGCGATGCCGGGCAGGGGCTTTCGGGCGGTGAAATCCAGCGCATCGCACTGGCGCGGCTGTTCCTCAAGCGGGCGGAGGTCATGGTGCTGGACGAGGCCACGGCGGCGCTTGACCGGGCCACGGCCCGGCGGGTGCTGCAATCCGTGGCGCGGGCGACGGCGGAAAGCGCCGTGCTCTTCATCGCCCATGATCTCGACGCGGCGCGAATGGCCGACCGCATCCTCGTCGTTGAACACGGCCGCGTTGTCGAAAGCGGCAGCCATGCCGCGCTGGTCGCAAGCGGTGGGCTTTACGCCGGAATGGCGGCGTTGAACCGGGAAGAGGCTGTGTAATGAACGACATTTTGCGCCTGCTGCGCCTCTTCTGGCCGTATCGCCGCTGGCTTGCCGCCGGCATCGCGCTCAGCGTTGTGGTGATCCTGTCGAACGTGGTCCTGCTGGCGTTGGCGGGATGGTTCATCGCGTCGATGGCGCTGGCGGGGCTCGGCACGCAGGCGTTCGGCTATTTCACGCCCGCAGCCGCGATCCGTGGCCTCGCGATCCTGCGTACCGTGGCACGCTATCTGGAGCGGCTGGTGACGCACGACGCCACTCTCCGGGTGTTGTCGGAGCTCCGGGTTTGGTTCTATCGCCATCTTGAGCCACTGGCGCCGGCGCGGCTGCAGAACTATCGCGGTGGCGATCTGCTGAGCCGGATCCGGGGCGATATCGATAGTCTCGACAATTTCTACCTGCAGGTGCTGGCGCCGACGGTTTCGGCAGCGATCACCTCCGTGGCGCTGGTGGCGGGGCTGGCGCTGTTCAGCGGTCGGGTCGCGCTGATCGATGCGCTCGGCCTGCTGGCGGCCGGGATTGCGTTGCCGCTGCTGGCGCTGCGGCTGGGGCGGCGACCCGGCAACCGGCTGGTCGGGACGAAGGCGGCCCTGCGCGCGGCCACGGCCGACACCTGTCGCGGCCTGGGCGAACTTCGCGTCTATGCCGCCACGGCAAGGCAGGGTGCGCAGGTTGAGGAACTGAGCGAGGCCCTCCTCGCCGATCAGCGGCGGTTGTCGTGGATCAAGGGGCTGTCGGCGGGGCTGTCTGGGCTGTTCGGCCAGCTTACCATGTGGCTGGCGCTGGTGGTGACGATCCCGCTGGTCACGCAAGGCCGGACGCCGTCGCCGGATCTGGCGATGATCGCGCTTTATGTGCTGGCAAGCTTCGAGGCGATCGCTGGTTTGCCGCTGGCGTTCTATCTCATGGGCGAGACGCTTGCCGCCGCGCGGCGCATCTTCGAGATCATCGATGCCGCGCCCGAATTGGCCGAGCCGCCCGAAGGGCCGCTGCCGCAGCGCTTCGACATTGTGGTCCGCGACCTGCGGATGCGTTATGCGCCGGACGGTAAATGGGTGCTGGACGGGCTCGATTTCGCGCTGCGGCAGGGTGGTTCGCTGGGCATCGTCGGCGTCACCGGCGCGGGCAAGAGCACGCTCTTCAATGTCCTCCTGCGGTTCCGCGAATTCCAGAACGGACAGATCGAGATCGGCGGCGTTCCGCTGCGCGCGCTTCAGGGAGAGCAGATCCGCGCGTTGTGTTCGGTCGTGGCGCAGCGCGGCCATCTGTTCAACACCACGATCCGCGAAAATCTGCTGTTGGCGCGACCCGATGCCAGCGAGCGCGACCTCGTCGAGGCGCTGCGCCAGGCTGGCGTCTTCGATGAGGTCGAGAGCTTTTCCGAGGGGCTGGATACCTTTGTCGGCGAAGTGGGGGCGCGGCTTTCGGGCGGGCAGGCGCGGCGGATCGCCATCGCCCGGGCCTTTCTGAAGGATGCCCCGATCCTGCTGCTGGATGAGCCGACGGAGGGACTGGATGCCGCCTCGGAACGCGTTGTCCTCGAGGCGCTGAAGCGGCTCATGACAGGGCGCACGACGCTGCTCATCTCGCACCGAGCGCAGGCGCTGCTCTACGTCGACCGGGTCATGCGGATTGAGGGGGCTTCTGGCGGCCTGATCCGCTTGCAGCCGGTTCCGCTTCCGCTTTGGTCGCCAACCGCCGATGCCACGCTTTTGACCGGGCTGAGGCACCCCGCAAGCGAAAGTCTCTTTGGCCGAGGCTCTCACAGAAGTGTCATGAAAGCGTCGCGGGACCGTTGAGCCGACCGCATAAGGTCGACGGCACCTAACGAAGGCGTGGCCGAAGAGCCGTTCGTCGCTTCTGGGCATGCGCTCGATGAGGGCACGAGACTCTTTGGGAGAACGGATGTGAACCGTCGTTAACTGCTGCTTCGGCGACTGCCTTGACCGGCGCGGCGCCTGCTGCCGCGGATCGCCTTTGGCGCTGATGCCAAGGCCATCAACGTCTACACCAATTCCGACGCCTAGCGCCTCATCCCAAGCCGGCGCGAGTTGCTCCGGATCATCGACGTAAATGCCTCTAAGGCCGATCAGCTCGGCGAACTTGTGATACGGCACGTCGGGCAGGTCCTGAGACGCCTGAAACTTCGGGTCACCCTGCATTACCCGCTGACCATGCAAACCCAGGTCGGGCTCGACCAGTTTCGCCAGTATTTGGCGACGGTGATAAGCT
The DNA here is from genome assembly GCA_035493835.1 of Devosiaceae bacterium. GTDB lineage: Bacteria > Pseudomonadota > Alphaproteobacteria > Rhizobiales > Devosiaceae > DASZTU01. The sequence continues at coordinate 3,056 of DATJHO010000138.1, read as the reverse complement.
CCCCCATATTGTTCATTTGCATTGCACCATCGCCGACGAGCGCAATGACCGGGCGGTCAGGGTAAGCCATCTCGGGGCCTGTGCAGGGGCCGGGGCGTGGATCTTTTCGCAACGCCGCCAGGGGAAGGGGGTTCCTTCCCGCCCGGTCGCAACGGTCGGCGGCGAGGGGGAGGGCCGGGCGGGAAAAGCCGGTGAAAAGGACCGCCCGAAGGGTCAGCACCGGGCAAAAGAAATGGAGCCGATCAGGCCCCATTCCCACGGTCTTCAATGTCAGGCGCTCAGGAGTTCTTGTGGCTCTGCTGACCGGCTTTGACGTGTTGCTCGTGCGTCCCGCCGTGCGACGGCGCGCTATGCGACTGGTTGTTCTTGTTCGAGTCCGTGTTCTTATGGCTCTGCTGGCCAGCTTTCACGTGTTGCTCGTGCGTCCCGCCACGGGTCTCTTTATCGTTTGGCATAGTGTTCTCCTCTAGTTCGAGACCTTGAGGTCTCGTGATCCTAACCCTTTCCTCAGGGGACGGTTCCAGAGGTGAACGATCCGTGCGGATGATTTTCCGTGATTTTTGGGATCGGCCGCTTAGTTTAAGGCCGACAAGCGCGGCCTTACGGGCGGCGTTCCGCTTCAATACCGGGATGTCCAGATCCGTTTCCTGAGAGCGACGGCCGGCAGCGCAATTTTGCCGCCGCAGGCTTAATGATGACGGTCGCCCCGCTCCGACATATGGAACGGCAGCGAAATCTCATCCGCTCCGGCGGCGAGATTGAGCGTTGCGTCAAACTCATGCGGCTCTTCAGGCGCGACATGGCTAATAAAGGCTCCCTCCGTGGGGTGAAGGACCAGGCTCTCGACGCCGCCGGGGCGACTGATGTCGACGGTTGCGGCGAGGCTGGGCACCGCCTTGGCTACGGTCAGCCGCATGCGCTCGCCATCGGCCGTGTCGATGATCGCGAGTTGTCCCTCGGCCAGACCGGTCACAAAATCGAACGGATCGGGCGCGTGATGATGGCCGTGGCCATGGCCGTGCTCATGGTCGCCGTCATGCCGATGGCTGGTCGGCGCTGCTTCGTCCGGCAGGCTGAGGCGCACGTTGGCGATGCGCAGCGCCGGCAGGTGCGCGAAGAGCTCCTCCCTGACCGCAGCGGCCAGGAGCTGCGCCGCTGAGACCGGGATATGCTCATCCACCGCGATAGCCACATCGGCAACGAGCTCGTGGCCGATCCAGCGCGCCTTGGCGTCAGTGACCCCGGTGACGCCATCAACGTGCTGGGCGGAATGACGAATCTCATCGACAACATCCGGCTCGACGCCGTCGAGCATGCGGGTGAACACAGCCCGCGCCGACTGCCAGACGATGCCGAAAATGGCGAGGGTGATCAACAGACCGATGATCGGATCGGCCAGCGGGAAGCCAAGGGCAACGCCGATGGCGCCGAGCACCACCGCCAAGCTGGTGAGCCCATCCGTGCGGGCGTGATAGCCGTCGGCGATCAATGCGGCGCTGTTGATTTCGCGGCCAATGCGAATGCGGAACACGGCCACCGCCTCATTGCCGATGAAGCCGATCACACCAGCCGCGGCAACCCACCAGAGCTGCGAGATCGGCTCAGGGTGAAGCAGGCGGTTGATGGCCTCGTAGCCGGCGACGATGGCACTGAACAGGATGATAAGGACGATGAGCACGCCGGCAAGATCCTCCACCCGGCCGAGGCCGTAGTTGAAGGTCTTGCTCGGCTTGCGCCGGGCGAGGATGAAGGCAATCCACAGCGGAATCGCTGTCGTCGCGTCGCCGAAATTGTGGATGGTGTCGGCCAGCAGCGCTACGCTGCCACTCCAGAGCACCACGACGAGCTGCAGCACCGCCGTGCTCGCCATGATGATGAACGACCACTTGATCGCCCAGATGCCGCGCTCGGTCGAGGCAATGGTGGGGTCGATGACGCCGTGCGTGTGGCCGTGTTCGCTCGGCCCATGGGAATGGCCGTGCCCGCCATGAGAATGGCCATGGGATCCATGACCGCTATCTTGCGGCCCGAACCCGAACCAATCGCGAATAGTGTTGAGCATCCTGTCTCACAAATATTTGGCTAGAACTTTGAACTCGCCCATGGCGGCGCGGGCATCCATTTCGCCATCGCCGAGGCAATGCTCCATGTGATCGTGGATGAGCTCGCGCTTGGCATTGGTGATGGCGCTCTCGACGGCATGGAGCTGTTGCGCCAGCTCCACACAGGGGCGCCCTTCCTCCATCATGGCGACGACCGAGGCCAGGTGGCCGTTTGCCCGCTTCAGGCGTTTGATGATGTCGGGGTGGGAGGCGTGTTCCATGAAAGTGGTCCTATCCTCCAGGAGGGGATGGGACAAGGCATTGTTTGGCCGACCTGCTTCCGTTGGCGGGCCAAGTCTACTTTCAACCCGGATATGCGGAGGGGGCGATATCATATAAACTGATGGTATAAGACATTCCGAACAATCTGAATTTGAGCCGAAATCGCGGGGGCAAGCCGACGCTTTCCAACAAAGGAGGATAGAGATGCTACTCACAACGACCAGGGTCGAGGATCTCGACCGCTTCTTGAAAATCTTCTCGACCAAGGGCGCTGAGAAGCGAAAGCAGCACGGCTCCAAGGGTGCGACCGTCTTTCGCGATCCCAATGAGGACGACCGGGTGTGGGTGATCTTCGACTGGGATGAAGACGGCTTCAAGAACTTCGTCTCAGACCCCGACGTTCCGGCGATCCTTCAAGAGGCGGGACATAAAGGCACGCCCCAGGCGGCGAAGTTCGGCGGCCAATACAACGCCTAGAATCTCTGCCTGACGGAAGACTCCTGATCGGGAATTCGGAACTCCCCTGCCTGAGGGACTGGGTGTCGGCGTCGGCTTGGGTTCGTCGAGGCGACTGTCCACCGCGCCCAGTCGTGGGAAACCGGCTGCAATTGGCTTCAGAAGCGAAAGGACAAGCAATGGCAATTGCCAAGAACACTGTCTGTCTATGGTATGACAAGGACGCCGAGGCGGCAGCGCGCTTCTACACCGAGACTTTTCCAAACAGCTCGGTGA
>DATJHO010000137.1:0-5862 GCA_035493835.1 Devosiaceae bacterium | reverse complement strand
TGCCTTGCTGCTTGGCGGTGATGAATCGAGGCGGGGTCTCGACGCCATTGATGCAGCTGTCGCGGACCGGGTCACGTCGCGGCGCCGATTCAGATGAACTTGGGCACAACCTCGCTGGCCGCCCGAAGGCGGCATCGTCGAGGGTGGCCAGATACTCGCGCACGGCGCGCCCGGCATCGGCACTCGGGGCGCTGCCGGTCCACTCGTCGACGCGGACGGAGCGCTGCTTGTTGGCATCGGCAGCGATCAGGCTGGCATCGACCGCAAAGCCTTCGCCGCCAACCAGACCTTCGCCGAGACAGCGCTCGACCACGCTCTCGAACAGGTGCGCAGGATATCGCTCTGCCGGAAGCGCCCATGCCGATTGCGCGAGAAGGTGGAATGGTCCGGCACCTTGCCGTCGAGCCCCAGCCGGCAGAACCAGCGATACGCGAGGTTGAGATGGACTTCCCCGCACAACCGGCGCTCCGAGCGGATCCCTATGCAGTAGCCGACGATCAGCATCCGCATCATCAGCCCGGATCGATCGAGGGGCGGCCGATGCGGCTGTAGAACGGCTTCAACTCGGCGCGTACGCGCTCGAGATCGAGGAAGCCGTCGATGCGGCGCAGGAGGTGATCGGCTGGAATCACATGCCCTCGGCCCGATCAACCGCCGACTAAATCAACGATATCGGCGCAAAGCGGAAGTTTCGCGAGGTCAATGCCACGGTCGGCTTCGCGCCCAGTTACAATCCTGGCCCTTGGACATTTTGCCCATAGGCCGACATCTTGGGTCACAAGCGCCTCTGCTCTACTGTCCGTCCTCATGAAGGCATCACACCGCGCCACCCCACCGGGGGCCCATCCATTCTGATGATCGGCAGAGAGCAGGCTGCCGTAGCCGCCAAATTCACGCATTGGCTAAACGGGCTCGACCTCAGTCGACTCAGCTTCATGGAAGCCCTGCGTGCCGCCGTGGCGGTCGCAGCGGTCGCGGCGGTCGCCTCGATCGTGAGCGAACCGGCCTTATACTGGGCAGCCATGGGTGCGCTCTTCACCTGCATCATCGATCCCGGCGGTGCCGGCAGGTTGCGTCGGAACACGCTGGCCGGCTTCACCATGCTGTCCAGCATCGCCGTCAGCTTCGGCGCTGCCTCAAGCGCACTGGGGTGGGGATGGGCGACCGTCTTCGTCCTATGCTTCCTCTTCGTCTGCGGGATGGTCCGCGTCTACGGCGACGCAGCCACTCCGGTCGGTGTTTTCGCTTCGCTCGCCTGCGCGATGGGAGTGGGCCGGGGATGCACCTCGCCCGGCGATCTCGCGACGCTTTCTGCCGTCTATTGCGGCGGCTGCCTCTGGGCGATGCTGCTCAGCCTGACGATCTGGCGAATCCGTCCGTTCCAACCGATCCGCCGGGCGCTCGCCGAATGCTACCGGGCGCTCGCCTCGATTGCCTTTGATGTGACCGAGGGCACAGCTGGGGCAAGTTCGGCCGAGGGGCCCAGAGCGGAGCACTTAAGCGCGGCGCACAGCGCCTTGGAGGCGAGCCGCAGGGCGCTCGGTGATATCGATCGTGGCCGTGGGCTTGGCCCCCGGGGCGACGAGCTACTGGTCGCCATCGAGTTTGCCGAACGAATAATTGTCCAGTTGGCCGCTCTAGGGGCACGCGTCGCCCCCAGCGCCGGGGGGCAGGATGCGACGGCCCGATATGCGCTGCGCCGGCTCGCCGTCATTCTCAATCGGCGCGCCTCGACCCTTGATCAAGGAGGGGACGCGGCTTTGTCAGACCAATTTGCGCTCGACCGTCTCGCGCGATCGGCCCAAAAGCTCGGAGGCCCCTTGGGCGGGGCGCTCGCTGACATCGGGCTCTCGCTGAGCAGTTCGCGCAGGCTTTCGCGCCGAGTGCCGACGACCAGTATGCGGGACACCCGACACCAAGGGTGGCTGGCGCCCCTCCAGAGCAATTTGACCTGGAAATCCGTGATATTCAGGCACGCGGTTCGCTCGGGGCTGGCCGTTGCCGTGACGGTCGCTTTCAGCCAGGCGGTGGGACTGCACTATGGCTACTGGATGTCGATGGCGGTCATCGTTGTTCTGCAGCCCTATGTCGCCTCGACCTGGGTGCGCGCCCTCGAGCGGGTCATCGGCAGCGTACTCGGGGGCTGTCTTGCGGCGCTTCTCGATCTGTTGCTGGCCGGCCAGCCGGGTTTTACCGTCGCATTGTTTCCGATCGCTTTTCTTACGCTGGCCACGCGCCCGATTAACTACGCCCTGTTCGTCACCTTCCTGACGCCGTTCTTCATTGTGACGATCGATCTCTCGCAACCGGAAACCACCCACCTGGCGCTTCCAGTCTTGCGCATCGCCAATAACGTCGCAGGCGGGGTTTTCGGTCTCCTCTGCGGGCTCGCTCTATGGCCGAGCTGGGAGCCTTCGAGACTATGCACCATGCTCGCGAGCGCCGTCGAGGCGAGCGGCCGCGTTGCCGCCCTTGTGCTTGCCGGCAGTCATGATGAAGACGAGCTACTGTCCCGACGTCGGATAGCGGAGCGGGCGAGCGCCGACGCTGAAGCGTCCCGCAGGCGCTTTGCCGTCGAGGGCTGGTGGCGGCGCTCGCCATCCGAACCGGCCCGGACAATTCTGATCGAGACGCGTGAACTGATGGCGATCGTCAGCGCCGCCGTGCTCAATCCGCCGGCCGAGCGTTCCGAGACGCTGGGCGGCTGGCTGCAGGCAGCAACCAGCGCCATCGCCGGCCGTCTCCGCGGGACATGGGTCGAGATGCCGCTCCTAGATCAGGCCCCGGCTCCTGGTTCGGACGACGCTCGTGCGGTGCAGCAGGTGCTGTTGCTGGAGCTCGCGATCAAGGACCTGGCCGCCATTCGGGGAATGGACATCGTACGGGCAACGGAAGTGGTCGCCGGGGCACCCGAGGAGATGAGGATCTAAACGCTCCAAGCGAAGCCGGCGGGCGCCGCCACAACTCCCGTTTCGCCCGGTCCGGATCCGACCCGAAGCCGCCCGGTCCGGATCCGAAGCCAAAGCCCCGCGGCCGCCAGCAAAGCCATATCGATCCTGGCGCCTCGCCATCCACCGAGCGATGACAGTGTGCGCAGAATGCCCGGCTTTCCACGGTGGCACCCTTTCGCGGGAACCGTGCAGGCCGGCGTTCGCTCTTTCTTAGCCCAAGGCCTTCGATCCGTCAGGCTGTCGACACCTCAGCCAGACGAGTATGGCGTGGCGAAGACCGGGGGCAATCCGTTTTTTGCTATCCAGTTCGTTGTCGCGTTGGCCGAAGATCGGCTGCTCAAGTTCGATCCGGTCACCGGGGCTTGGCAATGGCACATGGATCGCATCCGCGCCCTGAGCTACACCGATAACGTGGTGGATCTCATGGCCGGGAAGCGGAAGCGATTCTCAGGCAACGCGGGGGCGCAGTGCGCTCGGTCGCGTTCGTGTTGTGGCTGTGGGACGCGCGAGCAGCTTAGGGCATTGCTTCATCGGTCAAGATCGGCTCCGTCTGATGACCAGCGGATTTTCGATATTGGACCGGCGACTGGGCGGTGACCCGTTTGAACGCGGTGCTGAAGCCGCTTTCGGATTCATAGCCGAGCGACAGGGCGATTGACGACACTGACTCCTTGCTAGCCCGCAGCCATTTGCTGGCCAGCCGGATGCGCCAGCGCAGCAGGTAATCCATCGGGGCGAGGCCGACCGTCGTTTTGAAACGAGCGGCAAAACTCGATCGCGACATGCCGGCCGCCGCCGCCAGGCTGTCGAGCGTCCAAGGATGCGATGGGTCGGCGTGAAGCCGCTGCAAGACGCTGCCGATTTGCCTGTCGCCCAGGGCAGCAAACCAGCCGGTCGCCGCATGCTCGCCGGCCGCAAGCTGCGCCCGCAGGGCTTCGATCAGCATCATCTGCATCAGATCGGCGCAGACCAGGGATTTGCCCGGCCGAACCTCCGTAAGTTCGGCCGCCAGACGGGTGAGCAACCAGCGGACCGCCGCGGCAGGATCGGACGGACCGCGGAAGTGAATGACCGGCGGCAGCACCTCGAGCAACAAGGAGGCGTCGGCCGCATCGAGCTCCAGCCGCCCGCCGATCACAAAGGTGTCGTCGCCGGCGCCGTGACGGGCCACGCCTTCCTCGGCCCTGGCGAAGATCGGCCCGGCCGCGTCCGGCGGCACATTTAGGGCGCTGGCGAGAAGGAACGGGCGTCCGCCCTTCAGCAGGAAGCAATCGCCGGCGCTCAGGCGGATCGGCTCAAGCCCCTCGACGGCAAGCCAGCAGGCGCCGCGTGCCACTGCGTTGAATTTGATGCCCCCGAAGGCGTCGAAGCGAATGGCCCAATCCCCGCCGGCGACGAGGCTGACGGACATCAGGCTTCGAGCATCAAGTAGGCGAAAGATATCGGAGAGAGGATCGGACAGCATGATTTGGACGATCGAAAGGGAAACAACGACGTTCTCTCATGGATCATCCAGGCTAAGCGGCGCAAAGTCCAGCACTGTTTGAAAGAATGGCGCGATTGCCGCCGGAAAGACCCCAACATGCCCAGTACGCAAACACCGCTCGGATCCGGCTTTGGTGCCGCCAGCACCGCCGAGGACGTCATCGGCGACATCGACCTGCGCGGCCAGACGGCGCTGATCACCGGCGGCTATTCGGGCCTGGGGCTCGAAACCGCTCGCCTCCTGGCCAAGGCCGGAGCCAAGGTCATCGTTCCGGCGCGCGACAAGGAAAAGGCCAGGACGGCGTTGTCGATCATCCCGGGCGCCGAACTGGAGGTGCTGGACCTGATGGACCCGGTTTCCATCGATGCCCTGGCGGACCGGTTCCTCGCGTCGGGCCGCCCGCTGCACATGCTGATCAACAGCGCCGGCATCATGGCCAGCCCGCTCAAGCGAGACGCGCGGGGCTTCGAGGCGCAATTTTCCACCAACCATTTGGGGCATTTCCGGCTGACGGCTCGGCTGTTGCCGGCGCTGCGGCGTGCCGAGGGGGCGCGCGTAGTATCGGTTTCCTCGCGGGCCCACCAGATTAGCGGCGTGGATTTTCAGGACCCGAATTTTGCACAGCGCGACTACAACAAATGGGCTGCCTATGGGCAGTCGAAGACCGCCAACGCCCTGTTCGCCCTCGGGCTGGACAGCCGTGGCGAGACGCACGGCATCCGCGCCTTCTCGCTCCATCCCGGCACCATTCTCACCGATCTCGCCCGCAGTCTTTCGGAGGCGGAGATCCAGGCTTTTGATGTGCACGATGCCGACGGCAAGCTGCGCCTCGATCCCGAACGCGACTTGAAGTCGGTGGGGCAGGGCGCCGCGACCAGCGTTTGGTGCGCCACCAGCCCGCAGCTAGTCGGCAGGGGCGGCGTCTACTGCGAGAATTGCGACATCGCCGCACTGGCGCCCGGCGGGGAACCCGGCAAGCCCGGTGTTCGCCCATGGGCGGCAGATCCGGTTTTGGCGGATCGGCTGTGGTCGCTCAGCGAAGAGCTGACCGGTGTTCGCTGGGCTTGGTAGCCAGGCTTGGGGGCGGCGGCTTCGTTCCGCCGCCACCGAAGTGCGCCTCAGCGAAACTCAACCTGGCCCGTGAGCGGGGGGTGCTGTGGGTGCTGCGTTCGGGTGCGCATTGGCATGACCTGCCGGAGCGCTACGGCAAGGACAAGACGCTGCATAAGCGGTTCAGCCGCTGGGCCAAGGCCGGGGTCTGGGACAGGCTGTTCGCCGCCCTGATCGTGGACCGGGACAACCAGTATCTGATGCTCGACAGCACCCAGGTTCGCGCCCACCAGCAGGCAGCGAGCGGAAAAGGGGGGGAAGAGCCAGGCTCTGGGGCGTTCCCGAGGCGGACTGACCACCAAAATCAATTTGCTG
>DATJHO010000136.1:0-16975 GCA_035493835.1 Devosiaceae bacterium | reverse complement strand
CGCTGGTGATCGTCCGCGATCTGCTGGTCGGCAAGCGCCGCTTCAACGATTTCCTCGCCTCGCGCGAGCGGATCACCACCAGCGTGTTGACTGACCGTCTGGAGCAGCTCGAGGCCGCCGGGCTGGTCGAGCGCCACGCCTACCAGCAGCGGCCGGAACGCTTCGAGTACCGGCTGACTGCCAGCGGGCGGGATCTGCTGCCGGTGCTGCAGGAGCTCTGCCGCTGGGCGGAGAAGCACCTCGACGGCGTCATGGAACCGCCGATGGGCTTCATGAGCTTTTCGCCGCTGCCGGGCGAGGATCGGATTGCAAAGTGAAGCCGCGCCTGCCGAGAAGGGGGGCGCATTGAGTGCGGATTCGGCCGCGCAGGCTCGCTCGACGACGGATTGGTGGGGATCGAATAAGAGAGGAATGCTTCGGGCGGCCTCACGATGGCATCGCGGGCGACCTCATGGTGAGCTCGTCGAACCGCGAGGTCGGAGCCGGGCGCTTGTGGCCCATCCTTCGACAAGCTCAGGGTGACGTGGGTGTGGGGCGGCTGGCGCCGAAAGCCGGCAAAGCCCAGCACGCCGCGCCATTGAGAAATCCCGCGTTTCCGCTTATCTCAGCCCCATGCAGTGGAGCGGCGAAGGGCTGATCATCGGCGTCAGGCGCCATGGGGAATCGAGCGTCATCGCCGAGGTGATGGTCGAGGGCCGGGGCCGGCATATGGGGATGGTGCGGGGCGGCCGTTCGCCCAAGCAGTCGGCGGGCCTGCAGGCCGGCAATTCGGTGCAGCTGACCTGGCGTGCGCGGCTCGAAGAGCATCTGGGCACCTTTACCCTTGAAGTCACCGATTCCCGGGCCGCGAACCTTATTGCCGACCGGACGCGGCTCTATGCGGCGCAATTGCTCTGCGACCATCTGAGGCTGTTGCCTGAGCGCGATCCGCACGATCGGCTGCTCGGGCAGGTGATCTGGCTGCTCGATGCGACCAGCGCGGATGAACTTGGGGCAGCGCTCGCCCGGTTCGAGCTGATGCTGCTGGAAGAGCTGGGGTTTGGGCTCGATTTGCTGAGTTGCGCGGTGACCGGGACGACCTCCGACCTCACCCATGTGTCGCCCAAAAGCGGACGGGCCGTCAGTCGTGCGGCGGCCGAACCTTATCTCGACAGGCTCTTTCCGCTGCCGGCCTTCCTCATTAAGCCGGATGCAGAAGCGGGGCCGGGCGACGTCGCCGCCGCGTTCGCACTGACCGGCCATTTCCTCGATCGCCATGTCTGGATGTCCCGGCAGCTCGATCCGCCGGCGGTGCGGCATGCCCTGATCGAGATTTTGTGCCGATGAAGCCCGTGCCAACACACCCAGGAGGGCAGGCATTGCCAAAGTCGCAAAACCGGACGGCGGGAGGTCTCGGGTCGACAAGCTCACCATGAGGTCTTGTGAGGCCCTCTGCTCCCCTATACTCCAAAAGTGATTCGTATGCCCCTGGTGACCGATGGCCGATCCTGAAATCCTGCCGCCCTCCGATAACCGGCAGATCGTCGATCTGCGCAAGGCGCTGGAAGAGCGCTATCTGTCCTATGCGCTGTCGACCATCACCCAGCGCGCGCTGCCGGATGCCCGAGACGGGCTGAAGCCGGTGCACCGGCGAATTCTCCACGCCATGCGGCTGCTGCGGCTCGATCCCGACCAGGGCTACAAGAAATCGGCCAAGGTCGTTGGCGACGTGATCGGCGGATTTCACCCGCACGGCGACCAGTCGATCTATGACGCGCTGGTGCGCCTGGCGCAGGATTTTGCCATGCGCTATCCGCTGGTCGACGGGCAGGGCAATTTCGGCAATATCGATGGCGATAGCGCCGCCGCCTATCGTTACACCGAGGCGCGCATGACCGACGTGGCCTCGCGGCTGCTGGAGGGCCTGACCGAGGATGCGGTCGATTTCAAGCCGACCTATGACGCGGCGACCGAAGAGCCGACGGTGCTGCCGGCCAATTTTCCAAACCTCCTCGCCAATGGCTCGACCGGCATTGCGGTGGGCATGGCGACTTCGGTGCCGCCCCACAACGTGGCCGAGCTTTGCGAGGCGGCGCTGCACCTGATCGAGACCCCCGATGCGCCGGATGCCGAATTGCTGCGCTTCGTGCCGGGGCCGGATTTCCCGACCGGCGGCATTTTGATCGAGAGCCCGGCGAGCATCGCGCAATCCTATGCCACCGGCCGCGGCGCGTTCCGCTTACGCGCACGCTGGAATCGCGAGGACAAGGGGCGCGGCGTCTACCAGGTGGTCGTGACCGAAATTCCCTATGGCGTACAGAAATCGCGGCTGGTGGAAAAGATCGCCGAGCTGCTGCTCGCCAAGAAACTGCCATTGCTCAAGGATGTGCGCGACGAAAGCGCGGACGATGTGCGCCTGGTCCTGGAGCCGCGGGCCGGCACTGTCGATCCGGCGATGCTGATGGAGCAGCTTTTCCGCACCACCGATCTCGAACAGCGCATTCCGCTGAACCTCAACGTGCTCGACCATGGCACGGTGCCCAAGGTGATGAGCCTCAAGGAAGCGCTGCGGGCCTGGCTGGATCATCGCAAGGACGTGCTGGTGCGGCGCAGCCGCTATCGGCTCGAGCAGATCGCGCGCCGGCTGGAAGTGCTCGATGGCTATATCGTCGCCTATCTCAATCTCGACGAGGTGATCCGCATCATCCGCGAGGAGGACGAGGCGAAGCCGGCGCTGATCGCCACCTTCAACCTCACCGACAACCAGGCCGAGGCGATCCTCAACATGCGCCTGCGCTCGCTGCGCAAGCTGGAGGAGATGGAGTTGCGCCAGGAGCACAATAAGCTGACCGAGGAGAAGGGGCAGCTCGATGCGCTTCTAGGCTCTGAAAACAAGCAGTGGGGCGAGATCAAAAAGCAGGTCGGCGAGCTGCAGAAGGTCTATGGCAAGGAGACCGCGCTTGGCCGCCGCCGCACCGATATCGGCTCGGCCCCGGCGCACGACGTCGAGGATATCGACGTTTCGATGATCGAGCGCGAACCGATCACCATCGTCCTTTCCGAGAAGGGCTGGATCCGGGCGCTGAAGGGCCACACCGACGATATTGATGACAAGGGTTTCAAGGCCGGCGATCGGCTGAAACTCAAGCTCAGGGCCGAGACCACTGACAAGCTGCTGATGCTGACGACCGGCGGCAGGGTCTATACCCTCGCCGGCGATCGCCTGCCGGGCGGGCGCGGGCAGGGCGAGCCGGTGCGGCTGATGGTCGATGTCGAGGAGGGGCACGACATTGTCGAGCTTTTCGTCTACCGGCCCGGGGCCAAGCGCGCCATTGCCTCGAGCAGTGGCAATGGTTTTGTCGTGGATGAGGACGAACTCATCGCCAATACGCGCAAGGGCAAGCAGATCCTTAACGTTTCGGGGGCCGAGGAAGCGCGGCTGATCGTGCCGGCGTCGGGCGACATGGTCGCCATCATCGGCGAGAACCGGAAGCTGCTGATCTTCCCGCTGACGCAATTGCCGGCGATGAACCGCGGCAAGGGCGTGCGGATGCAGAAATACAAGGATGGCGGCATTTCGGACCTGCGGATTTTTGCGGCGGCGGACGGCCTGAGCTGGACCGACAGTTCGGGCCGGGTCTTCGTCAAGCCGCTGGACGACCTCCGCGACTGGGTCGCCGACCGCGCCCAGGCCGGTCGCCAGCCGCCAAACGGGTTTCCGCGGAACAACAAGTTCATGGGGTAGGGGGGCTGCCCCAAGGCGAAAAAACTCCGTCTTCATCCTCCATCGCCAGGTCATCCCCGCGAAGGCGGGGATCTCCGTTATTCGGCCTCGGTCACGCCGCGAAACAGGGATTCCCGCCTTCGCGGGAATGACGTGGTGCTGTTGGCACGGGGGAGCAGTGGGCACACGACCGATGTCCTCGCTGCCCACACCCCCAACCTCATCCTGAGCCTGTCGAAGGATCGGCCGCAAGCGCGGTGCCCCGACCTCGTGGTTCGACAAGCTCACCATCAGGTCGACCGAGGGGCTGTCTCGCGGCGGCGATCACGCAACCCCTTTAAGGCGCTACCGGCTCCGGTCCCTTGCCCACCGAGATCGTCATCACCAGCGGCAGGTGGTCGCTGCCGGTGGGCGGGCCGGCGTGGATGTCGTGGACTTCGACATTGCCCTTGGTCATTGCCTGGTCGAGCGGCAGCACCGGAAAGGTGTTGCGCCAGCCCTTGACCGAAAGCAGCAGCGGCCACGTCAGGATGCCGTGCGTCTGCCGCGTGAGCCCGGCCGCTTCCGCAAAGCTGCGCTGCTCGTAGGACCACGGCGCCGAGTTGAAATCGCCGACCAGCAGCAGCGGCGTCGAAACGCCGCTGATGACCTTGGTCAACGCCGCCTGCTGCCGTTGCAGCCGATCGAACGGCACCGGCCATTCGAAGTGCGTGGTCATGACCGCCAGCTTGGCGCCGTTGGCGAGAGTGAAGGTGACCAAAAGGTGCGAGGTGCGGCCGGCCCGCGCCCAATCGGCCGTGCAATCGCCGTCGACGTCCTGGGTAAAGGGCAGCTTGGAATAGATCGCGATGTTGGCGCGTTTGCCGCCTACGCAGTGCACCGAATAGGGGTATTTTCCGCGGATCATCGGATCGAGCGGTCCCCGCTGCTCCGGGAAATATTCCTGCAGCGCGATGATATCCGGGTTTTCCTTGGCGATCACAGCCGCCGTCCGGTCCATGTCGTAGTTCAGCCCGAAGAGGTTGGCGGTGATTAGCTTGAGCACGGGCCGGCCGTCGGTGGGCAGGGCGGGCCGGGGCGCAAAGGCAGCTATGGTTTCGGGCACGACGGTGACTGCGGAGGCGATCAGTCCAAGGGTCAGGATCGCCGTCAGCGGCCACCGCCACGGGCTGCCGATGAACACCAGCAGCACCAGTACCAAGAGCATCGCGAGGCCGGCGATCAACAGAACCTGGAAGTGATTGAAGAGATCGAGGAACGGCACGGCAAAGCCGAACCAGGCGGCGACGGCGATGGCGCCAAGCCCTGCTGCCGCCAAGCCGACGCCAAGGCGCAACAGGCCGAGGACAATGCCCATCAACAGGCTCTCACGCGCAAGAGGGAATTAGTCGAGGGGCCGCCAGCCCATCGGCCCGTCTTGGACCTCGAGCGGCTTGAACAGTTTCTTGTAGGCCATCTTGGGCGAATTCTTCACCCAATACCCGAGATAGACATAGTCCAGTCCGGCCGATTTCACCTGCCCGACGTGATCGAGGATGAGGAAGTTCCCCAGCCCGCGATGGGCCAGCTCGGGGTCGTAAAAGCTATAGACCATCGAGAGCCCATTGGGCATTACATCGGTCAGCGCCACCGCGATCAGCGGCCGCTCGGGGTCCGAGGTCAGGCGGTATTCGACCAGCACCGATTGGACCGGCGTATCCTCGACCATGTATTCATAGTCGATGAAATTCATCTGAGTCATGCCGCCGCCGGCGTGGCGTGACTCGAGATAGCGCTTGAACAGCGCGTATTGCTCGGGGGTCGCCCGTGGCGGCCGCACCTCGCCCTTGACGTCGGTATTGGTCCGCAGCACCCGGCGAAACCTGGCCGACGGCTCGAATTGCTTGGCGACGATCCGCACCGACTGACAGGCGGCGCAGCCCTCGCAGGCCGGACGATAAATGAGGTTCTGGCTGCGGCGAAAACCGTTGTCCGTCAGCAGCGTGTGGAGAGCGCCCGCGCGCCGGCCGGTCAAATGCGTGAAAAGTTTCCGCTCCTGCCGCCCGGGAAGATAGGGGCACGGCATCGCTGCCGTCAGGAAGAGCTGGGTATTTTCAGGCGTATGGTCCGTCATCTGCCGCCCTGCCACTCACCTGACGATGAATCTAGCCGCGAATGGGCAATCGCGCAATCGTCTCGCATCGCCGTGAAACGCGCCTCAGCCAAGGAGCCGAGCCACCTCCAGCGCGTAGTAGGTGAGGACGCCATTGGCGCCGGCGCGCTTGAAGGCGGCAAGACTTTCGAGCACGGCCGTTTTCCGGTCGAAGGCCCCGTTCTGAGCCGCGAACTCGATCATCGCGTATTCGCCCGACACCTGGTAGGCGTAGACGGGCACGTTGAAATTGTCCCTGACCGCCCGGACGATGTCGAGATAGGGCAGGCCGGGCTTCACCATTACGCTGTCGGCGCCCTCATCCAGATCCTGCTCGACTTCGCGCAAGGCCTCTTCGGCGTTGAAGTAATCCATCTGGTAGGTGCGCTTGTCGCCCTTGAGCCGGGCGCCCGAGCCCACCGCCTCGCGGAACGGCCCATAAAAGCAGGAGGCGTATTTGGCGGCGTAGGACATGATCTGCGTCTGCTCGAAACCGCTCTCATCAAGCGCCAGTCGGATGGCGCCGATGCGGCCATCCATCATATCGGAGGGCGCGATGATATCGGCGCCGGCCTTGGCCTGGGCCAGCGCCGACTTGACCATTACCGCAATCGTTTCGTCGTTGAGGATCTCGCCGTCGCGTACGAGCCCGTCCTGCCCGTCACTCGAATATTCATCGAGCGCCACGTCGGCGATGAGGCCGATCTCCGGCACCGCCGACTTGATGGCGCTGAGCGCCCGGCACATCAGATTGTCGGGATTATAGGCTTCGGTCGCATCTTCGTTGCGCAGATGGTCCGGCGTGTTGGGAAAGAGCGCGAGTGCCGGAATGCCGGCGGCCGCCGCTTCCCGGGCCGCGGCGACGGCAAGGTCCACCGTCAGCCGCTCGACGCCGGGCATGGTCTTGATGGCGGTGCGTTCATTGTGGCCGTCGATGACGAATAGCGGCCAGATCAGGTCCGAGGGCAGCAGCGTCGTTTCCCGCACCATGGCGCGGCTCCAGGCGAAGCGCCGGTGCCGCCGCAGCCGGTGCCCATTGAGAAAGGAAACATCATGCTTCTGCCACCGCTCGGTCATTTTCGTATTCCCGTATTTTCAAGCGGCGGTTTAGCAGCCGCAGAAGCGGAGCGCAAAGAGCTTGATTGTCCGCGCCCGGCATGCCGCCCGGCTGGACCTCGTCCTTCGACAAGCTCAGGATGAGGTCCTTCCACAGGGCCTTTGTGATGAAAAGTTTCGTGGGATCGGCTTGATCTTGGGGACAGAACTTTCGATAGCCCTCATGGTGAGCTTGTCGAACCACGGGGGGCGGCCGTCGCCATGATTGGAACCACAGATGACCGACCACACCCTCCGCACCGCCGGTCCGCCCGACGCACCCGCCATTGACGCGCTGACACAGGCCGCCTACGCCAAGTGGGTGCCGGTGATTGGGCGCAAGCCGCGGCCGATGACGGTCGATTATGCACGGGCCGTGCTCGAGCATCGCATCGACATCGTCGAGGTCGACGGGGAACTGGCCGCGCTGATCGAGCTCGAAGCGCTGCCGGATCACCTGATGATCGTGAACCTTGCGGTTGCGCCAGAACATCAGGGCGGGGGGCTGGGGCGTGCGCTGCTCGGCCATGCCGAGGCGCTCGCGCAGGAAATGGGCCTCGCTGAGCTGCGGCTTTATACGAACAGCCTCATGGCCGCCAACATCGCGCTCTATCGGCGGCATGGTTATCTTCTTAGCCATGAGGAGCAAGTCGGCGCCGGACGGACGATCGTGCATATGCGCAAGCCGCTGTCCTCGCTCGACCCCTGACCTTGCTGGCCGGCCCGCCAGGCGCTAGACCAGCACCAGCTTTGCTTGAAGGGCAAGACCGTTGGAATTCAGCTCCGAGCCGATCGCCCGCGCCGTTCGCATCCTCGCCATCGTCACACTGCTGATCGGGCTCAACGATGCGGCGCGATTGCTTGGCGTCACGCTTGGGGCGCAAAGCCCGATCGAGCTCTACGGGCTGACCGGCTTCATCTATCTGGCGGTATTCACGCTGGCGCTGCTGTTCGCGGCGGTAGGGCTTTGGATGAAGGCGAGCTGGGGCGCGGTGCTGCTCGCGGGGGCGACCGGGATCGAGCTCGCCATGTTCCTCCTCGGCAGCAAGGACGTGCAGATGACGCTTCTTGGCTTCGGCGTCAGGCTCGTGCTGCTCGCAGCGGTCGTCGCCATCTTCGTGCTCGGAATCCGCATGCGGCGCGCTGCCGCCGCCGCCCACGACTGATCTGCCGAGGCCGTTTCCGATTCATTTAGGTTACAAGTTTCTGACCAGTTGTAACCAAATATAAAGCCAAATTCGCGTTCTTTTTCAGTAAGATAGTTTTAAGCGTGCGGCTTAAGTCGATCTTATTCGGGCCGCCGTAATTTTGCGCCATGAGACGCGGAAAAATCGCGCAATTCGACAGAGAGGCTAAAATGGCAATCAAATCGAACGCCGCAGAGGCAGCGGCTCCGGGCAAGGCAGACAGCCTGAAGCCACTTTATCTTGAAGCCGTCAGCCGGGTCGAGCGGTTGCATCGCCGACTGCTCGACCTGATCAAGGACGAGTTCGACCGGATGGGCTGGGACGATATCAACCCGGTCCAGGCACTGCTGATGTTCAACATCGGCGATGCCGAAATGACCGCCGGCGAACTGCGTTCGCGGGGTTATTATCTCGGCTCGAACGTTTCGTACAATCTCAAGAAGCTGGTGGAAACCGGCTATATCTTCCAGGAACGCTCCCGTGCTGACCGCCGCTCGGTGCGCATCCGGCTGACGCCCAAGGGCGAAGAGGTCGCCGAGGTGATCGACGAGCTCTACGACCGTCACCTGAAATCGATCGACAAGGTCGGCGGCCTCGATGATTCGACCTTTGAAGGCCTCAACAAGGCCCTTGGCCGGCTCGAACGTTTCTGGGTCGACCAGATTCTCTACAAGCTCTGAGGCGCCCGGGCCCAAATCGCCCCTTAGCCGCATCGCGATTGTGGGATCGACGCCACACCTCCAAGCAAAACGCCGGCCTCGGGGCCGGCGTTTCTCATTTGTGCCTTAAAGCAAAGGCCTTCCACATGTCGTTTTCGGCCGCCCTGCGTTGACGAGGGGTTCACAGCTCATTGAGTGGCCGTTGTGAGGGAACAATGCTTTTGCTAAGGACGAACGTGACCTTCAACATCAACGATTACAGGTGCTTCGATGCAGCTTTCGCGGCGTAATCTCCTTCGCTCTGCAGCAATTGCCGGGGCGGCCGCGGCGTTTCCCTCGCTGGCCCGCGCTGACTCGATCCTCGACATGTTTACTCGCAATCAAGTGTTGAAGGACACCGATCGCGAAGGAAATACGAACGCGGCCCTCGAACTGCTCCAAACAACAGAGCCGATCCTGTCGGTGGATACTGCCAATAATCTTCAGGCTGCTATCGCTCAGTACCAACCCTTTGTTGCCGCCGGCGGCTGGCAGCAGGTGCCCCAGCAGGTGTTCGGCCTAGTGCTCGGCAACAGCCGCAGCGCCGTGGTCGATCTCAAGCGCCGGCTGATTTCGTCGGGCGACATGGCCCCCGTCCAGCAGGTGGACGACATGTTCGATGGTGATCTCGACAAGGGCGTGCGCAATTTCCAGGCGCGGCACGGGCTTGCGGTGACCGGCAAGGTCGACGAGCCGACCTACTACGCGATGCAGATTCCGGCCGATGTGCGCTTGAGCCAGCTGCAACTGAACCTGACTCGCGTGCAAAACCTCGCGCCGACGCTTACCGACAGCTATGTCGTGGTGAATATTCCCGCCGCCAGCCTCGAGGCGGTGGAAGGCGGGCAAGTCGTGCAGCGGCACACGGCCGTCGTCGGTCGCATCGATCGGCCTACGCCGATCCTAAGCTCGAAGATCACGAATATCGTTTTCAACCCGTACTGGCACGTGCCCCAGAGCATCATCAAGAAGGACCTGATCCCGCTGATGCAGCAGGATCCGACCTATCTGGCGAACTATCACATCAGGACCTACAACAACAAAGGGGTGGAGGTGGATCCGGCGACCATCAACTGGCAAAGCGATGACGCCCTGCACTATGCCTTCACCCAGGATCCAGGCTCGTTCAACGCCGAAGGCCACGTCAAGATCAACTTCCCGAGCGCCGAGGACGTTTACTTGCACGATACGTCGGAAAAGGCGCTCTTTGCCGAAGACGTGCGCTTCGATTCATCGGGCTGCATGCGCATCAAGGACGTCAACCAGCTGGTCGCCTGGCTGCTGCAGGGCAATGACGGATGGGATCAAGACCGGGTCGACCAGGCCATGACGGGCAATGTATCGCAAAATGTCGTCGTCAAGAACCGCCAGCCGGTGCATTCGACCTATATCTCGGCATGGGCCAACCGGCTGGGCACCGTCAGCTTCCGCGACGACGTCTATCAGTATGATGCGCAGGGCCTGACCAAGTTCGAAACGGTCAATGGCTGACATGAACCGGGCTCGGCCGCTCCATGGAGAGCGTCCGAGCCTGTGCCCGCTCTGACTTTAGAGCCGGCAGATATGGACGCGCCCGTCGAAGCCAACGAAGGTATTGGTCGCAGGGTTGTAGGAACGATAGGCTCTGATGCAGCGTGCTACGTGGCCGCTGCCATAGCCGCCGGAGTAAGCCGGATACCCGTAGCCATATCCGTATCCGGACCCATAATAGGGGTAGCCGTAGGCACCGGCCGCCAGCCCGCCAAAGACGCCCCCGAGCACGCCGGCGGCGAAGGGGAAGCCGAAGCCGTAATTGTACCCATAGTATGGGCGCGCATAGCCGTACCCGTAGCCGCGATAGCCACCACCATACCCGCCACGATACCCATAGCCGCCGCCGCGGTATCCATATCCGCCGCCGCCACCGCGGTATCCGTATGCCCCGCGGTATCCATATCCGCCCCCGCCGCCGCGGTATCCACCCCCGCCGTAGAAGCCGCGACCGCCGCCGCCCGGTAGCCCCTGCATCATCATGTTGCCACCGCCACCGTAGCCGCGGCCGCCGCCGCCGCCTCCGCGTCCGTCGCGTTGCGCCATCGCGGGCGGCACGAGCGCTGCCAACGCGAAGGTGCCAACCACGGCAATCGTGCCTAGCGTCTTCAAGACATTGTTCATGTCCGTTCTCCAACACCAGCAATTAACGAGTAATTGGAAACGTCAGGCGAAAGAGGAAAGTTGCCCCGACGGCTGCTTCCAGTTCCAGGCTCGCACCCGCAATTCGGGACGGAGAAGAATTTCCGTCGCCGTTTCGGCGTAGCGCGGCTAGCAGAAAATCGCTCGTTTGGATGACAAATGGGCCGGGCGCCCCGCGCCCGGCCCATGCTTCAGCTCATTTCGGAAATCGGAATTGCCGCTAGCGGTGCCGATAATAATAATGGCCGGAACGGCTGAGCGCCGTAGCCGCCAGCGCGCCGAAGACGCTGCCGATCACCCCCGCGGCCACCGCCGCGCCGGGATCGTAGCCGTAATAGCCGGGATCGTACCCATAGCCATAACCGTACCCGCCATAAGCGCGCGGGCCATGATAGTAACCGCGCCCGTGCCCGTAACCGCGTGGATATCCCTGCTCGTAGGCGGCGTAGGGGTGGTCGCGGTTGTAATGATTTCCATCGTCCGCTGCCGCTGGGGCAGCAGCGCCAAGCGTCGCCGCTCCGGCCACGGCGACGGCGCCGATGAGGTTGACCAGTTTGTACATGTTCGTTCTCCAGTGCGGTTGTCACTGCACTGATTGAAAAACGTGAATCGGCGCCAGAGGTTGCTTTCCGCCATTCAAAAGCGGGTCACGAGGCCGGGAGGAACCCCAGCAAAATGGGGCCGGCGAGCCGGCCCCATTCCAAGATCCGGGAGGGGATCTGCATTAGTGGTTCGAATGGGCGATCGCGCTGCCGACGGCGGCGCTGAAGCCGAAGAACGCCGCCGCTGCGGGATCGACGCCGTGCCTGCCGCGGTGCGACTGATACCAGGAATGGTACTGAGCCTCCGACCAGCGGTTATGGTGGCGGTTGAAATCGCCGCAACTGCCGTCGCGCGGATTGTCGTGACACCACCGCATCACCATCGCCTGTTCCCGGCCCGGGTCGGGCCGGCCCTGATCGTGGCCCGGGCCCATGGCGGCCATTGCCGGCATGGCCACGCCGATCGAAGAGGCGACCAGCAACGCTGCGCCCGCTGCCAGTGACATTATCTTCTTCATTTTTCTCTCCTTTGCGCCCCCGGCGAATCCGGGGCTGGAATCCCCGCGCCCCGAGTTAACGGCGAATTGTGGCGAGGGTTCCTCCTGCTAGCTAATTCGGGCTAATCATTTCTGGTTGGTCCCTGGAGCCCGTAGCTCGGTGCGAGGGCCGGCCGCGGTGTCCTGCTTTGCTTGGAATCACAAGCGCCGGTGTGTTAGAGGGGCAGGCCGCCAGCAACCGCCCTTCAACCCAACCGGGGATCGCCCATGAGCGCCACGTCGCCTTCGCTCTTTCCGAATTTCTTTTCCGCGACCCTCGCTGACACCGATCCGGAGATCGCCGAGGCCATCCGGCTGGAGCTCGGGCGCCAGCAGCACGAAATCGAACTGATCGCTTCCGAGAACATCGTCTCGCGCGCCGTGCTCGAGGCGCAGGGCTCGATCATGACCAACAAATATGCGGAAGGTTACCCGGGCAAGCGCTATTACGGCGGCTGCCAGTTCGTGGATATCGCCGAGACCCTGGCGATCGAGCGGGCCAAGCAGCTGTTTGGCGCCAACTTCGCCAATGTGCAGCCCAATTCCGGCAGCCAGATGAACCAGGCGGTATTCCTGGCGCTGCTGCAGCCCGGCGACACGTTCATGGGCCTCGACCTCAATTCGGGCGGCCACCTGACCCACGGCTCGCCGGTCAACATGAGCGGCAAATGGTTCAAGGTGGTGTCCTACGGCGTGCGCCGCGAGGACCATCTGCTCGATATGGACGAGGTTGCGGCCAAGGCCCGCGAGCACAAGCCCAAGCTGATCCTCGCCGGGGGCACCGCCTATTCGCGCATCTGGGACTGGGCCCGCTTCCGCGAGATCGCCGATGAGGTGGGCGCGTATCTGATGGTCGACATGGCCCATATTGCGGGGCTGGTGGCGGGTGGCGTCCATCCCTCGCCGATCCCCCATGCACATGTGACCACCACCACCACGCACAAATCGCTGCGTGGGCCGCGCGGCGGCATGATCCTCTCCAATGACGAGGAGATCGCCAAGAAAATCAACTCGGCGGTGTTTCCGGGCCTGCAGGGCGGGCCGCTGATGCACGTCATCGCCGCCAAGGCGGTGGCGTTCAAGGAAGCGCTGCAGCCGGAGTTCAAGCTCTATGCCGAGCAGGTGGTGAAGAACGCCCGGGCGCTGGCCGCTGCGCTGATGGAGCAGGGACTGCAGGTCGTGTCGGGCGGCACCGACAACCATTTGATGCTGGTCGACCTGCGGCCCAAGAACGCCACCGGCAAGCGTGCCGAGCAGGCGCTGGGCCGGGCCTTTATTACTTGCAACAAGAACGGCATTCCGTTCGATCCCGAAAAGCCGTTCGTTACCTCGGGCGTCCGCCTCGGCACCCCTGCCGGCACGACGCGCGGTTTTGGTGAGGCCGAATTCCGTGAAATCGGCCAGTTGATCGTGGAAGTGCTCGACGGCCTGCGCGAAGCCAATTCGGACGAGGGCAATGCCGTGGTGGAAGCCGCGGTGCGCGAAAAGGTCCAGGCGCTGACCGCGCGGTTCCCGATTTACGCGAGCTGAGGGGCTCACCCTCGCCCTTCGACAAGCTCAGGGTGAGGGTTTTGACCATGGGACGGGCTCCGGGTGGTGGAAGTACTGCCGCCGCCAGGTGAAATGCTCAGGGCAAGGCTGACCCATGATCTTGCGCAGCCCGGTCCTCAACCTCATGGTAAGCCTGTCGAACGTCGAGGTCGACGGCACTGCGGTGCAAATAAGGAAAAGCGATGCGTTGTCCCTATTGCGGTAACGACGATACGCAGGTGAAGGACAGCCGGCCCACCGAGGATGCGGGCGCGATCCGGCGCCGGCGCATCTGCAATGCCTGTGGCGGGCGGTTCACCACGTTCGAGCGCGTGCAACTGCGCGAACTGGTGGTGATCAAGAAATCGGGCCGCAAGGTGCCATTCGACCGGGAGAAGCTGGCGCGCTCGGTTTATACCGCCATGCGGAAGCGCAGCATCGAGCCCGAGCGGATCGAGCGCATGATCTCGGGCGTCGTCCGCCAGCTCGAAAGCCTCGGCGAGGTTGAAGTGAGCTCGGAGCAAATTGGCCAATATGTGATGGAGGGGCTCAAGGGCCTCGATGACGTTGCCTTCGTGCGCTTCGCTTCCGTCTATCGGAATTTTGCCGCCGCGGACGATTTCCGCTCCTTCCTCACCGAGTTGGCGCTGGAAAAGAGCGCGCCGGATATCGACGACTGATGCCGTTTTCGTCAGACGACCGGCGCTGGCTCGATGCGGCGGCCCGCCAGGCCTCGCCGTTTCTCGGCACCACCGCCGAAAATCCGACGGTCGGCGCCATCATCGTTGATCCCAAGACGCAAAAGCTGCTGGGTCGGGCCGTCACCGCGCCGGGCGGACGGCCACATGCCGAAACGCAGGCGATCGAAGAAGCGGGCGAGGCCGCACGGGCCGCGACGCTCTATGTGACGCTGGAGCCCTGCAATCACTTCGGCCGCACGCCGCCCTGCGTGGATGCGGTGCTCGCCGCCGGTATCGCCCGGGTCGTGATCGGCGTCGTGGATCCTGATCCGCGCACCGCGGGCGGCGGGCTCGAGCGGCTGGCCCAGGCGGGCGTCGAGATTGTGGTTGCCGATCATCTCGAGTCCCAGCGCCTGCATGAGGGCCATGTCAGCCGCAAGACGCGCAACCGGCCTTTCGTCAGCGCAAAGCTCGCCGTATCGGCGGATGAGAAGGTCGGGCTGCCCGACAGGGGAAATTTTGCCGTCACCGGCGAGGCCGCGCGCCGCTGGACGCACATGCAGCGGGCCCAATCCAACGCCGTGATGGTGGGGTGGGGTACCGCACGGCTGGATCAGCCGCAGCTGACGGTGCGGCTGGCCGGCCTCGAAGACCGCAAGCCGCTGCGCGTGATCGTTGCGGGCCTTGGAACGGTGGAGGAGGGGGGAAGCGTGGTCTCCGATCCCTCGGCCGCGCCGGTTCTGGTCTTTGCCACGCCCGAAAAGAAGCTCACCCTGCCCGAGGGCATCGAACTGGCGCGGGTAAAAGGTTTTCGCGGGCGGCCGGACATGGGGCTGGTGCTTGGCGCGCTGGCGGAGCGGGGTATTCAGAGCCTGCTCGTCGAGGCCGGCCCGACCCTGCTCGAAACGCTCCTCGCCGCCGGGCTCATCGATCGCTTTCACCTGTTGCGGAGCGAGGTGGTGATTGGCCCCGAGGGAGTGCCGGCAACGGCCAAGGGGAGCATCGAACACCGCATAGCCGCCTCCGGATTTTCGCTAGTTGACCATCGCGTGCTTGGCGCAGATAACCTGCGCACTTTCGAAAGGACCTTCTGACCCATGTTCACCGGCATCGTCACCGATGTGGGCAGGCTGCTCAAGGCGGATGACCGCAATGACGGCCGTCAACTCCGCATCGGCACGCGCTACGAGCCGGCCTCGATCGAGCTCGGCGCCTCGATCACCGTTGACGGCATCTGCCTGACGGTGACCGACAAGGGGGACGGCACGGAGGGCAACTGGTTCGAAGTGTTCGCGGCGCTCGAAACCCTTTCCGTGACGAAAGTCGGGAAATGGAGCGTCGGCCGGCGCGTCAACCTCGAGCGCTCGCTGAAAATCGGCGATGAGCTTGGCGGCCATATCGTTTCCGGCCACATCGACGGCATGGCCGTGATCGTCAGGCGGGAAGCGACCAGCGACCAGCTGGCGCTCACGTTCGAAACTGCGCCCGAAATTGCGCGCTTCATCGCCAAAAAGGGTAGCGTTGCGCTCAATGGCACCTCGCTGACGGTCAACTCCGTCGAGGGCAACCGCTTCGGCGTCCACCTGATCCCCTATACGGTCGAAGTCACCTCCTGGGGCGACTATCAGGTGGGCGACCACGTCAATATTGAAGTCGATCCGATGGCGCGCTATGCGGCGCGCCTCAGCGAAGCCGCCGGCGCACCGGTGGCCGCGTCCACCACTGAACCCACAAGGAACCGCCCCGTGAGCAAGGCACCCCATATTCTGGTCATCGAGGCCCGGTTCTATGACGACATGGCCGATGAGCTGTTTCGCGGCGCCGAGGAAGCGCTGAAGGAGGCCGGCGCCACCTATGACCGGGTGAGCGTACCGGGCGCGCTCGAAATCCCCGCCGTGATCGCCTTCGCGCTGAAGTCGGCGAAGAAGGGCACGACCGCGCCTTATGCGCCCGCCTATGACGGGTTTGTCGCGCTCGGCACGGTGATCCGCGGCGAGACCACCCATTATGACATCGTCTCCGAGCAGTCGGCGCGGGCGCTGATGGACCTTGCCGTCGAGCACGAACTGGCGCTCGGCAACGGCATCCTGACCGTCGAAAACGACGATCAGGCCTGGGCCCGCATCAAGGTCGACCAGATGAACAAGGGCGGCGGAGCGGCAAAGGCGGCGCTTGCCATGGTGGCGCTGAAACGCCAGTTCGGGCTCTGAGCATGCCCGCGCCCCACCGCGACGACGCCGGCAACGTACGCCCCGCCAATCAGCGCGGGGCGGCAAGGCTCGCCGCCGTGCAAGCCCTTTATCAGATGGATGTGGGCCGCCAGCCGCTGGAAGAAACCCTGGCGCAGTTCAGCGCCATCCACCGCGAGCGCGATGTCGAGGGCGACCAATACCTGCCGGCCGACGCCGATTTTTTCCGCCAGATCGTCACCGGCGTCATCAAGGCGCAGATCGAGATCGATCCGGCGATCGACGGGGCGCTTGACGACCGCTGGCCGGTGACCCGGATCGACGCGACGCTGCGCGCCATTTTGCGCGCCGCCGCCTTCGAGCTGCTGCGCCGCCGCGACATCCCGCAAAAGGTGGTAATCACCGAATACGTGGACATCGCCAAGGCCTTTTACGCCGACGATGCACCCGGCATGGTCAACGGCGTGCTCGACGCCATCGCCAAGACAATACCCACGGAGTGAGGGTAGGGC
>DATJHO010000135.1:0-8252 GCA_035493835.1 Devosiaceae bacterium | reverse complement strand
TACGGGAACTCAGGAGTTGCGGCGGACCTGAGAAGAGCCGTAGGGAGCAGTTGAGCTGCTTGCCGTTATTTCCGGCCCCAGCGCTTGATTTGTAATTTACTCACGCCTCGCTTCGACGCAACCGAAGCCGCCGTTAATAATGAAGTGTTAACCCTAATCTGTCGCAGTTTATGCATGTGGGCGTGCCGCAGATACTGCCATGATCAGGACGAAAGACGGGGCCTTTCCGAGGGGGCAACCGCCGAGGGAGAGGCGGCCCCTCACCGGCCTGCCGGCCACCCCCCTCTCCCCAGGGGGGCGAGGGTTCTCTCAGCTGCACCCTTGCGGCCCCATCGTCCCCTCGCCCCTCTCGGGAGAGGGTCAGGGTGAGGGGTAGCCTCCCACGCAAGCCTCATTCCGGCTTTGGCGGGCCAAAAGCCCCTAAGCGGCGTCGAACACCACGCGGTTGCGGCCTTCGCGCTTGGCGCGATAGAGGGCAACGTCCGCCCGCTTGAGGATAATGTCGGGGGTATCGGTTTGGCTCTCGTTGAGCGCCAGACCCACCGAGATCGTCACCGGAAGGCTCCGTTCGGCCCCGAGTTCGAAGCCGCGCTCGGCAACCGCCGAACGCACCCGCTCCGCGACGCCCTGCGCCTGCCGAAAGTCGGTATCGGGCATCAGCACCACGAATTCCTCGCCGCCGAAACGACAGGCGAGATCGACGCCGCGAATGTTGCGGCGTAGCCGCAGCGCGAATTCACGCAGCACCATGTCGCCCACATCGTGGCCATGCGTGTCGTTGATGGCTTTAAAATAATCCATGTCGATCAGCATCACGGCCATGTCGCGCCCCTGCTGGCGCGCCTTGTCGAGCATGATCGAGAGGTGCCGGTCGAAATAGCGACGGTTGTAGAGGCCGGTCAGTTCGTCCGTCACCGCAAGCGCCAGCGTGTGGTTGACGCTCTCGCGCAATTCCACCGCGTAGCGATGGCGGCGAATCTGGGTACGCACGCGCGCGGCCAGTTCGTTGCGCTCGACCGGGCGCATGATGAAATCGTTGACCCCAAGGTCCAACCCGCGCATCACGCGCGGCCGGTCGGCCTCTTCGGCCATCAAAATGATCGGCAAATTGCGGGACTGTTCCAGCGTGCGCATCTGCGAACAGACACGCAGCGGGTCGAAATCGCCCAGCGCCATGCTGACGATCGCCAGTTCGTAGTCGTTGCCGGTCAACTGGAAAACGGCATCGATCGGGTTCGACAGCACATCCACACGGTGCTGCTCCGAGAGATAGTTGCGCACGCGCTGGGCATTGCGCGGATCCACATCGATGATGAGGATCCTGCCGCTATCGGTCGAGATCTTATCCATGGCGCGCATGGCGTCTTCCATGGCGATCTGCTGGCTGGTCTGGGCGCGCGCCCGGAGTTCGTCGGTGAGATTCTTGAGCCGGACGAGGCTCTTCACCCGCGCCATCAGTTGGATATCGTCGACCGGCTTGGTAAGGAAATCGTCGGCCCCGACCTCGAGCCCCCTCAGGCGGTCCGAAGGCTGGTCCAGCGCCGTTATCATGACCACGGGCAGATGATGCGTCTTGGGGTCGGATTTCAGCGCCGCGCAGACCTCGAAGCCGTTCATTTCCGGCATCATGACGTCGAGCAGCACGATATCCACATCGGTGCTGGCGCAGATGGCGAGCGCCTCGCGACCGGACGAGGCCGTCACGACCTCGTAGTACTCCGCCGTCAGCCGCGCTTCGAGCAGCCGGACATTTGTAGGAATGTCGTCAACGATAAGCACGCGCGCTGTCAATGGCCCGGCGCTCCCAGGGATGCAGAACGATTTATGGCAATGAATTAGCTAGTTAGCCGGCCCAATGTAGCGGGCAATCGTTTCCAAAAAGTGAGGCACCGATATAGGCTTGGAGATATAGCCCTCGCAGCCGCCCTGCAAAATCCGCTCCTCGTCGCCCTTCATGGCGAAGGCGGTCACCGCGATCACCGGGATCGAGGCCAGGTCGTCGTCTTCCTTCAGCCATTTGGTGACGACGAGCCCGGAAACCTCCGGCAGTTGGATATCCATGAGGATCAGGTCGGGATGATGGGCGCGGGCGAGATCCAGCGCCTCCATGCCGTTGCGCGTCTGGATGATCGAATAGCCGCGCGATTCCAGCAGATCGTTGAAGAGCTTCATGTTGAGCTCGTTGTCTTCGACGATCATTACGGTTTTGGACATACATCCTCACTACGGGCTCTGGCCCGCCGGAGCTTCGTTTTGCCCGAACAATCGGGTAACATCAAATGCTTTCGAAACAGAGAATGAGGCGGCGATGGCGGCACCATCACGACACCATCCCGAGCTGGCGGCGCTTGCCGATCTCTGCCTCGGCCAACTTGCCGAAGATCCGGCGCAACTGGCTGAATTCATGGGCTTTGCCGGCTACGACCCAACGGCGCTGCGGCGCGCCGTGGGCACGACCCAGCTCCAGACCGGCCTCATCGATTATTTTGCCACCAACGAGCCGCTGCTGCTGACGCTCTGCGCCAATCACAGCCTCAAGCCGGAAGATTTCATGCGCGTCTGGCACCGACTCAACCCCGGTCATTGAGAGCATCCCATGGCTACCGTCGGCGTGCTGTGCCGCGACTGCGCGGCGACCTGGACGAGGGGTTCGCTGCTGGAGCGCTGCCCCGATTGCGGCTCGCCGCGCCTCATTGCCCATGACGAGCTCTTCGAGCTCAGCATGGCCCATATCGATTGCGATGCCTTCTATGCCTCGATCGAGAAGCGTGACGATCCGAGCCTGCGCGACAAGCCGCTGATAATCGGCGGCGGCGTGCGCGGGGTCGTCTCGACCTGCTGCTATATCGCCCGGCAATATGGCGTCCATTCGGCCATGCCGATGTTCGAGGCCCGAAAGCTTTGCCCGCAGGCGGTCATTGTCGGCCCAAACATGGAAAAATATGCGGGCGTCTCGCGGCAGATCCGCGTGATGATGGACGAGCTGACCCCGCTGGTGCAGCCGCTCTCGATCGATGAGGCGTTCCTCGACCTCTCCGGCACGCGGGCCCTGCACCGGGCAAGCCCCGCCGAAGTCCTGGCCCGGCTGGCCAAGCGGATCGAGGACCAGGTCGGCATCACCGTCTCCGTCGGGCTCAGCCACAACAAGTTCCTCGCCAAGATCGCCTCCGACCTCGACAAGCCGCGCGGCTTTGCGGTGATCGGCAAGGCCGAGACGGTGAGCTTCCTCGGCCCAAAACCAGTGTCGCTGATCTTCGGCGTCGGCAAGGTGCTGGATGCCACCCTCAAGCGCGACGGCTTTTCCACCATCGGACAGTTGCAGGCGACGCCGCCCGAAGACCTGATGCGCCGCTATGGCGAAATGGGCGCCCGGCTCTCCCGGCTGTCGCGTGGAGAGGATGCGCGCGCCATCGAGGTGGACAGCGAGATGAAGACCGTCTCGTCCGAAACCACCTTCAATTCCGACCTCAGCGACTTCGAGGCACTCTCGGCGGTGCTACTCTCCTTGTGCGAGCGTCTTTCGGAGCGGCTGAAGGCCAAGGGCATTGTCGGCACCACCGTGACGCTCAAGCTCAAATCTGCGGGATTCCGCTTGCGCACCAGGGCCCGGCAATTGATGATCCCGACACAGTTAGCGAATATACTTTATGAAACCGGCGTGCAGCTGCTCGCCCGCGAGATCGACGGCACGGCGTTCCGGCTGATTGGCATCGGGGTTTCGGGCATCGAGCCGGCAACCGGTGGCGATCCGGTGGATCTGCTGGAGCCGGGGATTGCCCGCCGGGCGGCCGCGGAACGGGCCATGGACAGGGTCAGGACCCGTTTCGGCAAGGACGCCGTGATCCGCGGCAAACTCTATCGGCGATCCGAAGATCGCCGCAACACCACGACCGGCGCAAGCCGGCTTGGCGAGAAAGGCAACGACAAATGACCACCGCCATCGAGAAGCTTCGCCAGTACGGATACGAACTCCCCGCCGCCAGGGCGCCCGTGGCCAGCTACCTGCCCGTGCTCCGCACCGGGAACCTGCTCTACATCTCGGGCCAGATTTCGACCGGCGAGAACGGCGTCGTCGAGGGGCGCCTGGGCGAAACGATGAACGTCGTGCAGGGTGGAAACGCGGCCGAGCTCGCAGTGCTGAACGTGTTGGCGCAGATCGTCCACAATGGCGGCGTCGAGCTGGACAACATCAAGCGGGTCATCAAGCTGACGGCCTTCGTCGCCTCGACGCCCGAGTTCACCGAGCAGCACCTGGTCGCAAACGGCGCCTCCAACCTGATCGTGGGCATTTTGGGTGACAAGGGCAAGCACACCCGCGCGGCGGTCGGGGTGATGGCCCTGCCCTTCGGCGCTGCGGTCGAAATCGAAGCGATCGTTGAAGTCTGATGGGCAAGAGATTTTTCGATTCTCCGATCGCCCATCGCGGCCTCCATGATCGTGCTGCGGGGATCATCGAGAACTCGCGCTCGGCATTCGAGCGGGCGATCGAAAAAGGCTTCGCCATCGAATGCGACCTGCAGATCACCCGTGACGGCGTGCCCGTCGTTTTCCATGACGACCGGCTCGAGCGCCTCACGGGCCTTTCGGGTTTCGTGCGCGACATTTCCTCGGACGTGCTGCTGAAAACCCCGCTGCTCGGCAGCGCCGCCGGCGATTGCCCGCAGACCTTCGGGCAGTTGCTGGAACAGGTTGCCGGCCGCGCTCTGCTGCAGGTCGAACTGAAGCACCAGATATCCGAAAAGACCAAACCGCTGGCAGCGGTGGCGGCAGCCAATGCGAGCCGCTATCGGGGTCCCATCGTCTTTGAATCCTTCGATCCCTGGCTGCTCACCGGTGTGCGGGAAGCCGGTTTTTCCGGGCAACTCGGCATCATCACCGAGCGTTATGTCGACGAGGGCGAGGACTATGAGTGGCTAAAACCCTTTGATCGCTTCGCGCTCCGACATCTGCTCCATTGGCCGCTGACGCGTTTCGATTTCCTGTCCGTCGACAAGGAAGCCTTGGAATTGCCCGCTGTCCGTGCTTTCAGGGCTCTCGGCAAGCCCGTCACCAGTTGGACCATTCGTTCGGCGGATCAGGCCAAGCTCGCCTTGGCGCATGCCGACCAGATCGTATTCGAGGGATTCTTGCCCACAAGTGCCTGAAGAAAGCTTACGCGCGACTGTCCATTCGACCACGGCTTCGATCGCCGCGGCGACTTGGAATGCCTTGCTGCCCTCCACCGGCGGCGTGCCGGACAATCCATTTCTCGACCACGCCTTTTTCCTCGCGCTGGAGGAATCCGGCTGCGCCACCCGGCGCACCGGCTGGCAGCCGCAGCACATCCTGCTGGAGCGGGAAAACGGCGAGGCTGTCGGCCTCTTGCCGCTTTTCCTGAAGTCGCACTCGCAGGGCGAATACGTCTTCGACCATGGTTGGGCGGATGCCTTCGAGCGGGCCGGCGGCAGCTATTATCCAAAGCTCCAGGGTTCCATTCCCTTCACCCCGGTGACGGCGCCGAAACTGTTGGTGCCAAGTGGCGATCCGGCGATCAGGCGGGCCCTCCTCAGCACGGCGGAAACGCTCTGCCACCGGCTCGAGGCCTCATCCGTCCACGCCACCTTCGTGCCGCCGGGCGAGGCAGAGCTTGCCGGCGAGGCCGACTGGCTGGTGCGGACCGACACACAGTTTCACTGGCACAATCACGGCTTTGGCTCGTTCGATGATTTCCTGGCGACGCTCTCCTCGCGTCACCGAAAGATCATCAAGCGCGAGCGGCGGGATGCGCTGGCGGAGGGGCTCACCGTCAAATGGCTCTCCGGCAGCGACCTGACCGAGGCGGCCTGGGACGCCTTCTACGAGTTCTACGAGGATACCGGCGGCAGGAAATGGGGCCGGCCCTATCTTAACCGGAAGTTCTTCTCGCTGCTGGGCGAGCGGATGGCCGACCAGGTCGTGCTGATCCTCGCCTATGACGGGCCGCGGGCCATTGCGGGGGCCCTCAACCTCAAGGGCACAACCACGCTCTACGGGCGCAATTGGGGCGCCACCCGGCACGTGCCATTCCTCCATTTCGAGGTCTGCTACTACCAGGCCATCGACTTCGCCATCGCCCACAAGCTCCCGATCGTGGAAGCCGGGGCGCAGGGGGAGCACAAGCTGGCGCGCGGCTACGAGCCGACGACGATGCATTCGATCCACTACATCGCCAATGCCAGTTTCCGCGAGGCCATCGCCGACTATCTGGAGCGCGAGCGCGCCTCGGTCGCCCACGAGCAGGAAGAACTCGACCGCTTTACCCCCTTCCGCAAGGGCGAAATTCCGGATTAGGCTGTGGCTGCCAACCAGACCGCGCGACGCGCTCGGCGTCATTCCCGCGAACGTGGGAATCCATATTTGAGGCTATCCGCCGGGCGCGCTGCTAGTTTATCGGATGTGGACTCCCGCGTTCGCGGGATGAAGCCGGGATTGTTGCCGGCAAATGCGAGGAGCGCGCCAGAATGACCGCCTACGACCCGGACAACATTTTTGCGAAAATCCTCAGCGGCGCCATTCCATCATACAAGGTCTATGAGGACGAGAATGCGCTCGCCATCATGGACGTGTTTCCCCAATCACGCGGCCACGTGCTGGTGATCCCCAAGGTGCCCTCGCGCAACCTGCTCGATGCCGATCCGGCGGTGCTCTCGTCGGTGATGCCGACGGTTCAGAGGCTCGCGGCTGCGGTGGTGAAGGCCACCGACGCCGATGGCTTCCGGCTCGTCCAGTTCAACGAGCCCCCTGCCGGCCAGACGGTTTTTTACCTCCATTTCCATATCATTCCCGCCTACGAGGGCAAGGAGATCGGCCGACACGGTGCAGGCGGCAAGGCCGACGACGCCGAACTCTCGGCGCTCGCCAAGGCGATCGCCGCGGAATTGGCTTGATCCCAGGACCGTGACTCCGCCCGCCAAGCTTGCCCCCGGCCTCCTGCTCACCGGCTGTGCCGGATTCGTGGATGCGATCGGCTTCGTCGAACTGCACGGGGCCTACATCTCGTTCATGAGCGGCAACACGACGCGGCTGGGCACTGTCCTTGCCGCGGGGGATTGGCTGGCTGCCCTGCTGCCGGCCGCGCTGATCGCCATGTTCTTCATCGGCGGCTTCGCGGGGAGCTTCGTCGCGGTCTCGGCGCGGCGCTGGGGCTCGGTGCTGGTGCTGGGATCGGTAGTGGCCGTGATGGCCGTTTCAATCGGCCTTTCGCTCAGCGGCTTCACACCCGCCGAGGCGATGATCGGGCTGGCCTTCGTCACGGGCGCCCAGAACGCGATCCTGCAGCCGGCTGGCTCCGCCCGCCTTGGCGCGACCTTCGTAACAGGAACCCTCTTCGCCGCGGCGCAGGACCTCGCGCACGCGCTGCGCCGCAAGGCACCGGCCTGGCGCTGGGTGCAGCACATACTCGTCTGGGCCTCGCTCTGCCTAGGGGGCCTGGCCGGCGCCATGGGGGACGGACGATGGGGCATCCCTGCCCTGCTGCTGCCCGCGGCGATCTATCTCCACTTCTTCGTCGGATCCCTTATGGGCGCCCTAAGGCAGCCTGGGCGTTCGGACTCGAACTAGAGCGCGATCCAACTGAGTTGATGCAGGTCCCAAACGCTTGAGCGAGGGGCTGCCGGCGCGGCGCCGGCATTTGGTTGCACCCCTCGCCATATCGTCATCCCCGGCTTGACCTGGGGACCCATGCAGCCTCTGCAGTAGCTTCGGTGAGCTTTGCGAGGCCCCATGGGTGGCCGGGTCAAGCCCGGCCATGACGAAGGAAGGGAGATGCTCAACTCGCCCGCCGCCAGACGAGAGTCGCACGGCGCCGGATTCGAATGCCACCCTCGCCACATCGTCATCCCCGGGCTTGACCCGGGGACCCATGCAGCCTCTGCAGTAGCTTCGGTGAACTTTGCGAGGCCGCATGGGTGGCCGGGTCAAGCCCGGCCATGGCGAGAAGGAAGGGAAGTGCCAACCAAAGGGCCGACGCTTAGTCTGTAAAAATGGACCCCGGCCTTCGCCGGGGTGACGTGGTGGGTAGGGAACGGCCCGGGCCACGTCCACAGCCGTCATCCCGGCGGAAGCCGGGATCCATCTTGCTCGGCGCCAACGGCCCGTCGCGGGCCTCGCCGCCAGCTCACCGAGTATTGGCCGCCGGCCTTCGCCGGGTTGACGCGGTGGGGGGGTGCGGCCCCGGCCCGTTTCGAAGGGCCGCGCTCCGCAACGAAAAGGCCGGGATTGCTCCCGGCCTCTCT
>DATJHO010000134.1:0-4395 GCA_035493835.1 Devosiaceae bacterium | reverse complement strand
ATGGTGTTCCAGGACTACGCGCTCTATCCCCATATGACGGTCTTCGGCAATATCAGCCTGTCCTTGCGCGCCCGCGGCACGCCCAAGCCGGAAATCGATGCCCGGGTGAAGCGGGCCGCCGAGATGCTGGGGATCACCCCGCTGCTCGGCCGCTATCCGCGCCAGCTTTCCGGTGGCCAGCGCCAGCGGGTGGCCATCGGCCGCGCCATCGTGCGCAACCCGCGCGTCTTCCTGTTCGACGAGCCGCTGTCCAATCTCGACGCCCAGCTTCGCGACGAAATGCGGGGCGAGATCAAGCGGCTGCATCAGGAGATCGCAACGACGATGATCTATGTCACCCATGACCAGATCGAGGCGATGACCCTGGCCGACCGCATCGTGCTCATGCGCGACGGACGGATCGAGCAGCAGGGGGCGCCGCTCGATCTGTTCGAGCGTCCCGCCAGCCTCTTCGTCGCGGGGTTCCTCGGCTCGCCCAAGATGAATTTCCTGCAGGGCCGGCTCGCACGTTCCGGCAGCGCCGTTGCCATCGATCTCGGCGAAAGCGTGCCGCTGCTGGCGCTGCCGCCCGGCCGCTCGCTCAATGGGGCTGCGGATGGGGCGACAGTCATTCTGGGCCTGCGGCCCGAACATGTCGGCCGCGCGGCCGGCGCCGCGCCGGCGGCAGGCAGCGCGCGGCTGGAGACGACCATCGAGCTGGTGCAGCCGACGGGCTCGCGCAGCTATGCGAGCTTCCGCCTGGGCGGGCAGCCCGTGTTGTCCGAATTCCAAGCCCATGACGTGGGCGGACCCGGTGAGCAGATCACGGTCGACATCAACCTTCCCCGCGCGACCATCTTCGATCCCGAGACGGGACGCGCGCTGTGAACAGCAAGGCCGCCAACTCGATTCCGATCACCCAGCAACAGGAAACCACATGACTCAAGGTCTCAAGGAACTTGCCGGCAGCAGGGCCCCGAAATTCGGCCATTTCATCGTCGAGTTCGCCACACCCGGCATCGGGCATATCCTGAAATCCGCGGGCTGCGATTTCGTGCTCTTCGATCTCGAGCATTCCGGTTTCGGCTTCGAGACCGTGAAGAGCGCGCTGCGCTATTTCGAGGCGGCTGATCTGCCGGCGATCGTGCGCGTGCCCTCCAAGGAGTACCACCATATCGCGCGGGCGGCGGATATGGGGGCCGAGGGCGTCATGCTGCCCATGGTGAGCACCGCCGAGGAAGCGCGGCATATCGTCAATTGCTTGAAATATACACCCGACGGCGGGCGGGGCGTGGCGCTGCAAGTCGCCCATGACCGCTACCGGCCGGGCCCCGTCAAAGAGAAATTTGCCGCCGCCAACAAGCGCACCACCCTGTTCTGCCAGATCGAGACGGCGGAAGGGGTGAAGAACGCCGAGGCCATCGCCGCCACGCCCGGCGTCGACTGCCTCTGGGTCGGCCATTTCGACCTTTCGGTCTCCCTGGGCGTGCCCGGGGATTTCGGCTCCAAGACCTTCACCGGCGCCATCGACCGCGTCGTCGCGGCCGCCCGCAAGCACAACAAGGCGCTCGGCCGGCTGGTGCCCGATGTCGAGACGGGGATCGCGCTCAACCGCCAGGGATTCGACTTCATCTGCTATTCCGGCGATGTCTGGGTGCTGCATAATGCGCTGGCCGCGGCGATCACGGCGCTGCGCACAGGCACGTCGCGGCGGAAGCCCGCCACCGCCAAGAAGGCCGCGCGGAAATGAGCGGGCCTTTCCGCATCGCCCTTTCCGGGGACTTCCGCAAGCCCGACGGCTCGCCGGTCTATCCCGATTTCGACCTGACCCCGCTACGCCAGGCGCCGGGGACGGAAGTGGTATTCCTCGAGCGCTCCAATCCCATCCAGGCCGAGCAACTGGCGGATTTCGATGCTCTCATCCTCCTGGGCGCGCGCTTCGCCCGGGAGAGCATCCACCCCAATGGCCGGCTCGCCGTCGTGGCCCGCTTCGGTGTCGGCTACGACACGGTGGATGTGGCGGCCTGCACGGAGGCCGGCATTGCCCTGGTCATCACCCCCGACGGCGTGCGCCGGCCGGTGGCGGTTTCCATCATCACCTTCATGCTGGCGCTGACCGGCAAGCTCATGATCAAGGACAAGTTGACCCGCGAAGGCCCGCCTGGCTTCGCCCAACGCGGCGAACATATGGGCGTCGGGCTGGTGGGGCGGACGCTGGGCTCCGTCGGCATCGGCAATATCGGGGCGGAGCTGTTCCGGCTCGTCCGGCCCTTCGACATGCGCCTCATCGCCCATGATCCCTTTGCCGATCCCAAGCTGGCCGCCGAGCTCGGCATCGAGCTGGTGGGGCTGGAGGATGTCTTCCGGCGCGCCGATATCGTCAGCATCAGCTGCCCGCTGACGCCCGAGACCCGCCATCTCGTCAATGCCGAGCGGCTGGCACTGATGAAGCCGACGGCCTATCTCATCAACACCTCGCGCGGGCCGGTGGTCGACCAGAAGGCGCTGACCCGGGTCCTGCAGGAGCGCCGCATCGCCGGCGCCGGCCTCGACGTGCTGGAGCAAGAGCCGCCCGATCCCGCCGACCCGATCCTCGCTCTCGACAATGTGATCCTGGCCCCCCATGCCCTCTGCTGGACGGATCAATGCTTCGCCGGCAATGGCGCCGCCGATGCGAAGGCGGTGCTTGAGGTGCAGCATGGCCGCGAGCCGCGGGTGGTGGTCAACAAATCCGTGCTGGCGACCGAGGGTTGGAAGCGTCGGATGGCCGATTACCGCGCGCGGTTCGGCGATTGAGGATATGCTATGCTCCCTATGGTTGAACATGAGGGAGCTTACAATGCCTCGCATCGCATCCATTGCCGCCCTCGCGGCCGTGATCTCTCTGGCCGGCCTTGCCAATGCCCGGGCACTGGATTGGCAGGTCGACGCGAAATATTGCTACGGCGATACCAACGGCCCGGGTCAGGCCTATCGTGCCGCCTGCAAGGATCACGACCAGTTCGATTCGATTCTAGCCTGCGAGAAAGCGGCCGGCGACGATAATGCGGCCGAGCGAATCCGCATGGCGGGCCGCGATGACGTCAACACTTACATGATGGGTTTCGGCGCGGTCGACGGCTGCCAATAAACGCCATAGCGCTGTCGTTCCAGGAGCGGGTTCCGCGTGAGCGGAGTCCGCTCTTTTGTTGGCGGCGCCTGTCGGGGCCGTGAGGTCTTTGTTCCCATGAGCACAGGGTTAAAGTTTCGACATCATCTGCCGATTTTTTGCCGCAATTGAGTTCGCCAGCGCGATTTTCGACAGCAGAATCAGCTTTTTTATTTCGTCTTGTTTCCTCGTTGCCACAGTCGCCGGCCACCCCCCAGTTGCCAGGAACCACACCTGGGCTCCGCGGTTTTGACGGCATGGTGCGCAAGCCCCATCCGGTTCAACAACGATGGAGAAAGGTCATGATACGCGATCATGGCAAACGTAGCTTGTGGGCGGCCGCGGCCGCCGGTGTCCTAATTCTGGCGGCGGGCTCCGCGGGACTTGCCCAATCGCTGCCCGACACGAGCGTGAGCAGCTCGGTGACGGGTCAGGATGTCAAGATGGGCGCGGTGCTCGATTCCCTGAAGGCGGCTGGCCTCGAGCAGTCGAACCAGCGCGCAGCGCAGGCCGTACAGGAAGCCCGTGTCGGCGCCGCGGTGCAGACGCAGTCGGCGGAGGTGCAGACGCAGGCGCCGGACTCCTCGATTAGGTCCTATATCGACACGCTGAAGGCAGCCGGCCGGATGCAGGCGAACCAGCGCGCGGCACAGGCCGTCAAGGAGGCCCAGGGCGCCGGGCCGCAAGGACCGTCGCAGGCGCCAGGACAGGCCCCTGGGCAGTCGCAGGGTACCCAGATATCGCAGGCGACTCAGGAGCAGCTTCAGGCCGCCCGTGTTGCAAGCCAGCAGGCTCTCGAGAACGCCCGCGTCTCGAGCCAGCAGGCTCTCGAGAGAGCCAAGGAGCAGGCCGGCATGAATGAATCGGCGTTGAAGGGTGCGCCCCCTGCCTTCCGCGACGCGCTGGAGCGGATCGGGGGCCATCAGGCCCAGGCCATGGCCGGGAATGCGAGCCGCGGCAGCCGCGGCAGCCGCAACGGCGGCGCCACGACTCACTAGACGCGTGAGCGTGCGATAGACCTCGCGCATCAGCATAGGCGTCACACCGTACAGCGAAAGCGGGCCCGGGCTTCTCCGGAGATCCGCTTTCGCTGACGGTTCGTTAAGCGTCCGGCCTGAAGATCCGGACTTGCATTCCCCAAATTCCGGCTATGCTGCGCCGTTCCGAGGCCGGAGACGCAGCCCATGCCCAAGCCCCTGACGCTTTCGCAGATTGCGGAGCTCCAGCGGATCGACACACCGACGGTATGCAATCTCCTCGAGATCGCC
>DATJHO010000133.1:0-21375 GCA_035493835.1 Devosiaceae bacterium | reverse complement strand
GCCCGGCAAGGATTTGGACGCGCGCAAGGAAGGCGAGCGCAAGGGCCTGGCGTTCCTGCGGCAGGCGCTGGCGACGGCTTGAGGCAGCCCGCTACCGACGGCGGCTTTCGCGGGCGACCCGGCCCGGGTTGACGACCTGATCGTCCTGGGCGAGAACGCGGCCGACCGCGGAGGGATGGACCTCGAACAGGCGTATCGGCCTCGGACGCGCTCGCTGGTCACTCTTCGCCATTTGTCTTCGTATTGCGCTCAGCTGAGTTCTTGGGCGAGTCCGATGAGAAGCCCTTCGGGCCCACGGATGTAGCAGAGCCGATACACGTCTTGATACTGGACTACTTCGCCTACGAGCTGCGCGCCGCGCGTGCGGAGCCTTTCAAGCGTCTCGTCGATGTCGTCGACGGTGAACATGACGCGGAGGTAGCCTAGAGCGTTGACCGGGGCGTTCCGGTGATCTGCGACGACAGCCGGCGCGAGGAAGCGGGAGAGCTCGAGCCGGCTGTGGCCGTCCGGTGTGCGCATCATGGCAATCTCGACATGCTGATCGCCCAACCAGGTCACGCGTCCGGCCCATTCGCCTTCGATCATGGCCCGCCCTTCGAGCGCGAGGCCGAGTTCGCGAAAGAAATCAATCGCCCCTCCGAGGTCTTCGACGACGATTGCTACGTTGTCCATCCGTTTGAGCGCCATGTTTTCCAATCTCCAAGGTGCCGTTCCAATCTACAAGGCGTCGCCTGGTCCAACAACGGACGCTTGAGGTGCACCAACACCGATAGACTGTGACGACCATCGGCCAACTCCAGGCCAGACCACCATTACCAGACCACCACTCATGCTATTTTCGAGCAGCCATTCCGCCGACATGAGAAGGTCCACATGCAGCAGTCGCGTGGCGGCCGCCGCTTTCGTCAGCGCAAAACCCCGCTCCGCTAATGGCATCGGGCAAGTACTTGGAATATGGGGATGAGCTCCACCACCAGCGCGATGCGCTGAAGGCGAACGTTTGGGGGAAGTGGCATGCAATTGGCCAAGCAGGTGATTTTTCAGGCGCGCCTGCGGGAAGACGAGCCCGCGGTCGCAACGACGACGGCGATTGCGAGCTACCGGGTGCTCGCCAAGTCGGTGGAGGCCGCCGTTACCCGGCTCGCCGAATTCGGGCTCGACAACGCCTCGATGGTGATCATCGACGTGGCCCACCCCCTGCACCACCTCTATCTGATCCTGGGGCTTTCCCTGCTGGGCGTGCCCTCGGCGTCGCTTTCCGGCAATGGTGGCCCCCTGCCCGATGCCGGTCCGCAGCCGAACCTGGTCCTGACCGATGCCGAGCGCAGCGATCTGGGGAGCATTCGCGCAACCAAGATCGACGCAAGCTTTTTCGCGTCGAACCCACAACCGCCCGTCGATTATGCAAAACTGCTGTCCCTGCCCGACCTCCGGCTCGACCAGGTCCTGCGCTACGTGTTTTCGTCGGGTACCACCGGCCGCCGCAAATGCGTTGCCCATACGGTGGAGCGCATTGGCCGCACAGTGTCCGGCAATGTGGCAATCAGCTCCGGACGTCACGGACGTAACTCGGCCGCCATCAGCCTGATGGACTTCTCGACGTCGCCCGGTAACTTGACGCCGTACCAGGTGCTTAGTCAGGGGGGCCTGATGTGCCTTGCCCAGACCTCGGCAGCCACGGCTGACCTGATCAGGCTCTTCGGGGTGGAATCTCTGAAGGCCTCCATCGGGCAGTTACGGCCCCTCTTGGAGTATCTGCGCGGCAGGGCGCCGCTCAGCTCGCTTCGAAGCATCCAGGTGACGGGCGCGCGCATGCCGTTGCGCCTCCTTGCCGAAATCCGCGCCAAGCTTTGTCCCGACGTGACGTTTTTCTACGGGTCAACGGAAATGGAAGCGGTGGCAGTCGGGACCGGGGGCGTGCTCGAACGCGAGGAAGGCTGCGTCGGCTATGTGCTGCCGGGCGTCGCGCTGGAAGTCGTCGATGACGCGGACAGGCCCGTTGCAGCCGGCCAGGCCGGGAAGGTACGCGTCCGCCCGCAGCGGCAACCGTTCTATGTGGGCCGGGCCGGTGAGCGGATCGCGGCCCTCAGGGACGATGGCTGGTTCTACCCAGGCGACACCGCCCGACTCTATCCCGACGGCCGCCTCGTTATCCTGGGTCGCAGCGGCGATATCATCAACAGAGGCGGCGTCATCATCGACCCGGAGATGATCGAGGAGGCTTTCCGCCGCGATTCCCGCATACGGGATCTGGCTGCCGTCAACATGCCCGCCCGTCACGGAATGGACGAGGTCTGGCTGGCGATCGTCACAGATGCGGAGATCGACCTCGTGGGGATGCGCGCCGCAGCCGCCTCAACCTTGCGGGAAGCCACGCCGGACCGGATAGTGCGCGTCGGCGCGATCCCGCGGAACGAAAATTCCAAGGTCCAGCGCTTCAAGCTGCGGGAGCAGTTGCAGGCGCTGCTGGCGCCCTGAGCCTACTTCGTTTCGAGCAGGGCCAAGGCCCCGATCGAGGGCGGAGGGCAGGCCGTAAAGCGGCACGGCAATCTTGATTGGCCGGCCGCCGGCGGAGGCCGCCAATGCATTTCAAAACCGCCTCCGAGCACATTTTGCACACATTCCCGCCACGGCAAGGCGGCGTGCCTGTCCCAATGCACACCCGCAACAATTCCAAAAGCCGTTAAAATGCCGCACGTTAGCGACCCTTTCTGATTGTGGCGCTGGTGTGTCCGCGCTATCAATAGTTAGGTTTTTTAGGCAGCGGCGACTCAGGAGAAGTCCCGCTTATCGTTTGGGGTTAAATTTCTTGTCTCGGTTTCGTACGCTTCGTCTTCTAGCCAATTACAACATCCTGACGCCGGTAGCCCTCATTGGAACGGGTGTCGTACTTTCCCTCAGTAATCCGGCGCTTGCCGCTGAGATCACCAACCCGGCCGACGGGACGATTACGACAACCGTCACCATTGCCGATGGCGACTCGTATATCAACGACGGCACGATCGACAATCCAAACGGCACCGCCGTGACCTCGTCCACTGACATCGGCTCCCTCACGAATGCCAGCGGCGCGATAATCGGAACCGAAGCCGACGATTTCGCCGTGCTCATCCAAGGCAACGCCGATACGATCACCAATGATGGCGACATCGGGATCACCTACCATAACCCAGACCCTAGTTATTCAAGCGACGGCATCGAGGTCACCGGTGACGTAACCACCTTCACCAATTCTGGCTCGATCGCGACAGGAAACTACGCGGTCTATATCGAGGGCGCCACGGGCAGCTTCGATAACAATAGCGGCGGGACGATCACCTCGGATGACGGAACGGCGGTATTTCTCGGCATTTACGCAGGTGGTGGCGCGACAAGCTTCAACAACTCCGGCTCGATCGAGTCGGATAGCGACACCGCCGGCGACGGCGTCGTGATCTACGGCACCACGGGCAGCTTCACCAACACCAGCACCGGCACGATCACCTCCAACGACGGGAATGCCGTCTGGCTCGGCAAGGGCACGGCCGACGCCACGGTGAACGACTTCAACAATGCCGGCAGCATCATGGCCACCAACAATGCCGCCATCAATATCGAGGGCAGTGACAGCGTCGCGGCAGCTGGCACCGTCACCAATAGCGGAACGGTGACCGGCGTTGGTGCCGGTTTTTTCTCCAGCGGCGATGTGGGTGATTTCACCAACAGCGCCGGCGGAACAATCACCGCCACGAACGACGATACCGACCCCTCCGATTATTCGGGAGCTTACGAGGCAAATGGCGTTTTCGCCATCGGCAATGTGACCGGCACGTTCACCAATGACGGCACGATCACAGCCACCGGCCAGGATAGCAGCGTTGGCTATGGTGCGACCGACTACGGCTACCTGAGTGCCGGCGTGGGCATCACCGGAGACGTCAACAAGTTTGTGAACACCGGCGATATTGAAGCCCAAGCTGGCGGCAGCAGTTACGGCGGCGAGAGCACCTCGCTGGGTGGCGTTGGTGTTGCCATCGGCGGCGAGACCACCGACTTCGAGAACTCCGGCACCATTCACGGCAGCGGCAGCGGCGTCTATTTCGGCAACTACCAAGGCACTGGCTGGTATGCCGGCAAGGCTTATTTCGACGAGCCGTCGGAGTCCCATGTCGGCACGTTCACCAACGATGCAACTGGCGCGATCACGGGCGACCAAGGTGTTGGCGTGGTCTTCACCGATGGCGTTGATAGCTTTGACAATGCGGGCCAGATCACCGGGCATGGCACCCCGGTCGGCGAGATCCCGAGCGCCGGCGTATTTATCGCAGGCGGCGTGACCAGCTTCACCAATAGCGGCTCGATCACTGCCGACCAGGATGGCGTCCAGATCTTCAGCGGCGTTGGCACGTTCACCAATACCGCCAGCGGCACCATAACGTCGGCGGATGGCTTTGGCGCGTACGTTAGTGACTTCGCCCTTCCCGGTCCGTTCTCAAGCCCCTCGAACACGCCGGTTGCGTTCAACAACTTCACCAACAATGGCACCATCTCGGGTGCCCTTGCCGGTGTTGAGTTCGCGACCTCGAGCCCGGTAAATATCGTCAATACCGGCAACATCCTGGGAACGGGCGCTGGGTCGGTCGGGCTCATTTTTAATGGCGGCACGCTGAACAACAGCGGCACCATTCAGGGCGCAATCGGCATCCTTGATACGAACCTCGCTGGCTCAAGCATCGTCAATACCGGCAGCATCATCGGCACCGACGGGCCAGGCCTGTCGTTCGTCGAAGAAGAGGATCCGACCGTCACCACTTCCGGCCTGATCCAGGGCTCGACGGTGTCGATCCAGTTCGCCGGCTCGGCACCCGACACCCTGGTGGTGAACACCGGGGCCAAGATCGTTGGCACGGTGAGCTTCGGCTCTGGCGTCAACACGATCGATGTCTCCGGCTACACCGGCAATCTGGTGATCGACTTCAACAATCCCAGCGGCTCGCCGGTCACCGTCGTCAACGGAAGCAATCTCTATGTTGCAACCACCAGCCAGCTCACCATTGTCGACGCCACCTCGATCCGCCAGTCGGCGCAGCCGGTGGAGGACCTGGTCGGTGGCATTCAGGACAGCATGTATGACGCCCTGAGCGGCGAGATGCCGTCGACCGATGATCAGAGCTTTGTCTCCAAGGCGCCTGGCAAGGGCACCACGGTCTGGGGCGATGTGTTCAGCGGTGGCAGCACCAACGGCGGTCCCGGCAGCAGCATCGGCTTCGGTGGCTTCGTCGCCGGCGCACAAGCCGAATATGCGCCGGGGCTGACGCTCGGCCTTTTGGCCAGCTACGGCCATACCAACTTCAGCCTCAACAACCCGCAGCAGACCATCAGCAGCAACGTCGGCACCGTCGGCATCTATGGTTCGAAGAGCCTCAATGCCATAACGCTCGATTTCTCGCTGCTCGGCGGCTTCGGCGGCAACACCAGCCGGCGTCAGATCGGCGGGACCACCACTGAAACGGCGACCGCCGATTACAACTCCTGGTTCCTGGCGCCTGAAGTCGGCGCGAGCGTGCCGCTGGCGCACTTCCAGAAGGGTCAGCTCAACCTTGCCGGCCGGCTCGGCTATATCGGCGGCAGCTTTGCCGGCTACACCGAAAGCGGCAGCAGTTCCGACCTCACAGTCGGGGCGCAAGACATCAGCGTCTTGACGGCAAGCGCCGAACTGAACGGCAAGACCGCGATTGCCCACACCTCGGGCACCGATATCAACCTGACCGGCAAGGTCGGCGTGTTCACTGACGACAACGTCGGCAACTCGGCGGTGTCCGTCTCCATGGCCGGCTTCGGCAATATGGGTGCCGGTTCCGTCACGACCGACAGCACGGGCACCGGCGCATATGCCGGCCTCGGCCTCGAGGCGCCGATCGCCACCGGTTTCACGGTGGGCGCCAGCCTGACCGGTTCGGCCCGCAGCGACGGCAATTATGGCGGCGTCGGGCGCTTCAGGATCAGCGGCAGCTTCTAAGCATCGCGATCCGCTCAACTCGGTCCGTATTTGGGGGGGCCCGGCCAATGGCTGGGCCCCCCATTCGTGATCAGGGGACCCGCAAGCGGCGCGGGCTCGAGGAGCCGGCCCCCTTTGGTCAGGCGAACCTTTCCTCGCTTAGATACGGTAATATCCGTAGATTCTGCCTCGCCTGATCAGACAACCTTAAATA
This sequence comes from Devosiaceae bacterium, assembly GCA_035493835.1. GTDB lineage: Bacteria > Pseudomonadota > Alphaproteobacteria > Rhizobiales > Devosiaceae > DASZTU01. The sequence continues at coordinate 15,184 of DATJHO010000133.1, read as the reverse complement.
CCTCGCTCTAGCTTGCACCAGTCGATCAAGACCTATTGGCGGTGCGTGCGATGGCAGATGGCAGTCCCCAAAGAAACAGACGCGTTCGAACCATCGGATCAACTGAAACGGATGGGGCGGCTGCAGCCCGCAATGGCGCGGAGCGGTCGGACGCCATGCTGTACGGCCTCTTGGGGCACTTTCGTTCCGCGCTGAAGCAGTCCCCATTCGATCCTGGAATCTCGCGTATATGGCGGCAGATTGATCGGCAATTTCGTCTCATCCGGCGGCGCGAAGCCTTGCTCACGCATGCCGACATTTTCGAAGAGGCGTCGATTGGGGCACGAATGGGGATCTGGGAGTGCGAGTTGCCCAGCGAGCGGCTCAGCTGGAGCACCGGGACCTATGACCTGTTCGGCCTTCCGCGCGGCATCGACATCGTCCGCAGCGACATCCTCAAAAGCTATACGGAGCAATCCCTCGTCGCCATGAGCCGGGTCCGCCAGAAGGGCATCGAATCCGAAGCAGGGTTCAGGCACGATGCCGAGATCCGCACGCCCGAGGGCGAAAAGCGCTGGATCAGGATTTCGGCCACCGTCGAGCGCCGGCACGGCGAGCCAATTCGGCTCTTCGGCATCAAGCAGGATATCACCGAAGAGAAGCTGCTGCTGGAGCATACGCGCCATCTCGCCGAATTCGATGCCATGACCGGCCTTGCCAATCGCAGCCAGTTCCAGAGGCGGCTGGCGGCCATTTGCGAATCCGGCGGCTCCGGCGGCGCGTTGATGCTTGTCGATCTCGACAACTTCAAGGAGGTCAACGACACGTACGGGCACGCCATCGGCGATGAGTGCCTGGTTGCGATCGCCCGGCGCATTGCCGACGCATGCCATTCCGCCGACCTGATCGCACGGTTCGGGGGCGACGAGTTTGTGGCCCTCTTCGGACCCGGTATGGGCAGGGAGCGGCTGCAGACCATAGCCGACCAGGTCCTTCGCGCCGTAAGGGCGCCACTCACCTGCTCGGGCCACACATTTTCGGTGGGCGCATCAATCGGATTGTCGCTCACGGAAAACGGCACGCCCGCCGATGCGTTCTTGCGGGCAGACGATGCGCTCTATGCCGCCAAATGGGCCGGTCGCGGCACTTTCAGGGGCCTCGCACCGGAAACAGATCGCCGCGCCGGATAGAAGCGCACGACGATGGGAGCAGTTGGCCGCTTGAACTGCGCGCGGCAACAATTGTGGGCAGCCAAACTATCGCCGCAGTGTTGCCCGGTTTCGACCGCCTAGTGCCAAACACGCCTAATGCTATTATGTGATGAGTTAGCGCCGCTTTTGACTTGTTTCCGCTTGAGTATTGTCTGTCTGGCCTTCGCGGCGTGTGGCGTTGCGGCGTCGCCCGCCCGTGCCTTCGATTTCTTCGGCTTGAGGCTGTTCGAAGGTCAGCAACAGGCAGACGAGGCGGCCGTGATTTCCGACCCGCAGCCCTTTTCGCTCAGCTTTTCCACCTCCGGCGCGACCGGCGATCTCGATTCGGCTATTCGCAACGCCTCGAGCCTCCTGGCCGGCAAGGATAAACCGGCCTCTGGCATGCCGGGCCTTCTCGCCTTGGCCCGGGGCGACTATCAGAGCATCAACGCCGCGCTCTATGGGCAGGGCTATTATGGCGGCACCATCCACATCCAGATCGCCGGCAAGGAGGCCGCGACCGTCGAGCCCGATGCCACCCTTCCCCACCCGGTTCCCGTCAGCGTTATCATCGATCCGGGGCCGCAGTTCCGCTTCGGGCATCTGAGTATCGCCAATCAAGCGCCCCCGACCGCCGATCCGGCTGGCAAGATCCCATCACCGGAGGCCGTCGGCTTTCTCACCGGCCAGCCTGCGTTGTCCGGCACCGTGCTGAAGGCCGAACAGGCGGCCGTCGACGCCTGGAAACATCTCGGCTACGCCGATGCCGCCGTAACCAGGCAAGATGTCGTCGCCGATCACCGCACCAACACCGTCGACGTTGCAATTGCCATCGCGCCCGGCCGCAAGGCGGTGTTTGGCGCGGTTTCGGTCAAGGGCACGCAAAGCCTCGATCCGGCATTCGTCGCGCGCCAGACGGGTCTCAAGCCCGGCGAACAATACGACCCCGATGCCATCGATCGCGCCAACAAGCGCCTGACCCGGCTGGAAGCGTTCCGCTCGCAGCGCATCGCCGAGCAGGGCGACATCGGACCGGGCGGGGTGCTGCCGATGGACGTCATCGTGCAGGAGATGCCCGGCCACCGCTATGGCGTCGGCGCCAATTATTCCACCATCGACGGTCTTGGGCTGAATGGCTATTGGCTGGCCCGCAATCTTTTCGGCGAGGCGGAGCGGCTGCAGCTCGACGCCAAGATCGCCAACATCGCCTTTCCGATCGATACCAGCGCGTTCGACTATTCGTTCGGAGGCACCTTCACCAAGCCGGGCGTTTTCAACCCCGACACCGATTTCGTCGCCACGGCAACGGCGCTCCGCGACAACCTGCCCGACTACGACGAGACCTCGGTGACCGGCCAAGCCGGCCTCGACTACGCCTATTCGGACCAGCTGACGCTGCAGGGCGCGGTGACCGCCCAGCGCAGCAATTTTGACGACGATTTTGGCATCCAGAACTTTGCAACGGCGGGCCTCCTGGGCGAAGCCACCTACGACACGCGCGATTCCAAGACCGATCCGACATCCGGCGTCTATCTCGACGCGACGATTGCACCCTACTACGAATTCTACTTCGGCAACCCGCAACTGCGCGCCACCGCGGAAGCCCGTGGCTATTACGGCTTCGGCGACGCCAAGCGCTTCGTGCTGGCCGGCCGCCTCCAGGCCGGCGTCCTTGCCGGGCCCGCCATCGAGGAGATCCCTCCCGACCAGCTGTTTTTCGCTGGCGGCGGCGACTCGGTGCGCGGCTATGCCTACAAATCGATCGGCGTCGAAAATCCTGACGGCACGGTCACCGGCGGGCGCTATATGCTCGATGGCTCGATCGAAGCGCGCATGCGCATAAACGACACGTTCGGCGCCGCCGCCTTCGTCGATGGCGGTTACGTGGCCGACGAGCTCATGCCCGGATTTGAGGACGTGAAGTTCGGCGCCGGCGTCGGCATCCGGTATTATACCGGCTTCGGCCCCATCCGCGCCGACATCGCCATGCCGCTCGACAGAGGGCCGGATGATCCGGCCTACGCCCTTTATCTCGGCCTGGGGCAGGCGTTTTGAGGCGCCTCGTCACCATTCTCGCTGCGCTGGCGGTGCTGCTCGCCTTGCCGCTGATTGCACTCGCCCAATCCAGCGGCGACGAGCAGAAGTCCGTCTTCCTCAAATTCGTGCAGGATCGGCTCTCGACGCCCGACCGGCAGATTTCCATTTCCAATATCGATGGCGCCTTGTCCTCGGATGCCACGATCCGGGAAATCACCGTCTCCGACAAGCAGGGCCCCTACTTGAAGCTCGAAAACATCGAGCTCAACTGGAACCAGGCGGCGATCTTCATCGGCCGGCTGGAGGTCAACAGCCTCACCGCCCAGTCTATCGAGTATCTCCGCAATCCAATCGCGACGCCCAGTGGTCCGTCGCTGCCTGCGCCGGAGGCCACCGGCATTTCCGTGCCGCAGCTGCCTGTCGCCGTGGTCATCAAGAAGCTCGCGATCCCCAAGATCACCTTCGGCCAGCAGGTCTTCGGGCTCGCCTCGCAGCTCTCGCTGAACGGCAACATTACGCTCGATGGCGGCTCCCTCGATGCGGGCCTTGCGGTCAAGCGGCTGGACGGGCCGGGTGGCGCGCTCGAGCTCGCGGCCAAATATGACAAGGGCAGCACCCGGCTCGACCTGAACCTCAATGTCACCGAGCCCAAGGATGGCATCATTGCCAACCTGCTCAATATCGCCGGGCGGCCCGACGTGGCTCTGAAAGTCACCGGCGCGGGCCCGATCGGCAAGCTCCAGACGCAATTGACGCTGGACGCGGGCGGCACAAGGGCGCTGACTGGCACGGCGACGGTCAAACAACAGGCAGAGGGCTTTGCGATTGATGCCGCGCTAGACGGCCCGATCTCGACGCTCGTCTCGCCCACCTACAGAAGCTTCTTCGGTAGCAGCAGCACGCTCAGCGCCAAGGCGCTGCTCCGTAGCGAGGGCGGCATTACGATCAATTCGCTGCACCTGAGCGGCGGCCAGTTGAACCTTGCCGGCTCCGCGTCGACCAGCAAGGACTGGTTCCTCGACGATCTCCATCTCCATGGCGAGATCGCCGATCCGGCAGGCGGCCCTGTGCTGCTGCCCGTCGCCGGGGCGAACACCCGGATCGGGGGCGCCAGCCTTGCGGTCGATCTCGGCGGCGCCAATCAAAACTGGCAAGGGGAGCTGGCCGTTCGCGGCTTTCATGATGCTTCGCTCGCCGCCGATACGCTGACCCTCAAGGGCAGCGGCGTCGCCATCAATCTCGACGTTCCCACCGCACGCAGGCTGACCTTCAACGTCGATGGCGCGCTGGCCGGCGTGACCGCTCAAGACCCCAATGTCGCAAAAGCACTCGGCAACAGCATCGGCCTGGGGGTCGCGGGCCTATGGAACGCCGGCCAGCCGCTGCAACTGGCGCAGTTCCGGCTTGCGGGCAAGTCGGTTGCGGTCGACGCCGCCGGCACGTTCGACAAGTCGGTATTCGACGGCAAACTGTCGGTCGCCGCCTCCAGCCTCTCGCCTTTTTCCGGCATTGCCGGCCGGCCCCTTGCCGGGGCGCTCGATTTAGCGGCCAGAGGCAGCATCAGCCCCCTGACCGGCGGCTTCGACCTCGACCTCGACGGGACCGGCACGAACCTTGCCTTGGGTGACGCGACCGCGGACCGCCTGTTGGCCGGGACCGTCAAGCTAACCGGGGGCATCGCCCGCACCGACAAGGGCCTTTCCGCCCGTGACTTCCGCCTCGGCGACGCTGAGGTGCAGCTTGCCGCCGATGGCAGCTTCGCGTCCGATGCGGCCGATTTCCGCTTCGACCTGGCGCTGGCCGACCTCAAGCTGCTGTCGCCACAGGCTAGCGGCCGGCTGGCGATCACCGGCACCGCCCAAGGCCAGAACCGCAATATCGGCCTCAAGCTCACCGCAAATGTGCCCACCGGCGCGCTGCTGAACCGCCCCCTCACAAAGGCCTCGGTCGGCTTCAGCGGCAAGCTGGTCGAGGATGCGCTCAGCGGCAATCTCAGCGGCACCGCCAATCTCGATGGCCATCAGGTGGCGCTCGCTTCGGCGCTCTCGCACGCCGATGGCCTCAACAAGCTCAGCGGTCTCAACTTCATTGCCGGCGGCACCAGCGTGACCGGCGACCTGACCCAGCGCAGCGACGGGCTCTACGAAGGGCGCCTGAACCTTGCCTCGACCAATCTGTCCACTGCCGCCGAATTGGCGCTGCTCGAAGCCAGCGGCACCGCCAATGCCACGATCACCCTCAGCGCCAACGCCGGCAAGCAGGCGGCGAGCATTGCCGCCAATGTACGAGGTTTTAAGGCGGCGGTCGCCACGATCGGCAGCGCCGACGTCAAAGCTGAAATAGCCGACCTGTTCGGCCGTCCGCAGGCGCGCTTCGATCTGGCCGGCGCCGGGATTACCGCCGCGGCGATCAAGGATTTTGGCGTCACCCCGCTGAGCATCAAGGCAGGCGGCACGTTCGCCGACAATGCGGTTCAGCTGGCGAGTTTTGCCGCCAACTCTCCCGGCGGGTTGAAGCTGACCGCCAAGGGCACCGTGCCGCTCAGCGCCAAAAATCTCGACCTCGTTGTCGAGGGTTCGGCCCCACTCGCCCTCGCCAATCGCTTCGTTGCCGATCGAGGCGGCCAGGCCAGTGGCACCGCCCAGCTTTCGGCCCGCATTACCGGCAGCGCGTCCGATCCGCGCATAACCGGCAAGGTCTCGGTCAGCGCCGGAAGCTATGTCGATCCGAGCCTGAACATGAAATTGGTCGACATTGGCGGCAGCGCCACGCTGTCGGGCGACGCCGTCACCATCGACCACCTGACGGCCAACATTTCCACGGGCGGCTCGATTTCCGCCACCGGCTCGGTTTCGCTTAAGGCCCCGGCCTATGCGGCCAACCTCAAGCTTGCCCTCAACCATGTCCGCTATGTCGATCAATCCCTGCTCGTGGCCACCGCCTCCGGCGATCTGTCGCTCACCGGCCCGGCCGCGACGGCACCCCTGATCGGCGGCACCATCCGCGTCGAAAAGGCGGATATCACGGTGCCCAGCCAACTCGCCGGCGGCGCGGCCGACATCAGGGTTCGGCACGTCGATCCGCCCAAGCCGGTGGCCGCGACCCTCGCCCGCGCCAGAACGGAAATCTCCAGCAAGCCCCAATCGGGAAAAGGCCCATCCGGGCCGAAGCTCGATCTCAAGCTCACGGCACCGAACCAGATGTTCATCCGCGGCCGCGGCCTCGATGTCGAAATGGGCGGCGGCCTGCGGCTCACGGGCTCGCTCGGCGACATGCGTCCGGTCGGCGGCTTCCAGCTAGTGCGCGGGCGGTTGAGCATCCTCGGCCAGAACGTCACCTTCACCTCAGGCACGATCAGCCTCACCGGCAATCTCGATCCCGAGATCGACCTTGCCGCCAATATCCCGAGCGACGACATCACCGTCGACCTGACGGTGTCGGGCCGCGCCTCCGATCCAAAGATCGAATTCACCTCGAGCCCCACCCTGCCCCAGGACGAAGTGCTGTCGCGGTTGCTGTTCAAGCAGGGCGTCACCCAGCTCTCGCCGATCCAGCTGGCAAGGCTCGCCGCCGCCGCCGGCGAGCTCGCGGGCGGCTCGGGTTCGTCCTTGCTCGACAGCCTCCGTTCGACCACCGGGCTCGACGACCTCGATCTCACCACCGACGCCCAGGGCAACACCGCCGTCCAGGCCGGCCGCTACGTTACCGACAATGTCTATCTTGGCGTGCAGGCCGGCGCCGACGGGCAGAGCCGGGCCACCGTCAACCTCGACATCACGCGCCACCTCAAGGCCAACGCCTCGTCCGGCAGCGACGGGGATTCAGGGGTCGGCGTGCTTTACGAGCAGGATTACTAGGCGCGTCCGGTTGTTCTGAGGCAGCAGAGATTTCTTCAGTTCGGGAACTGCGCAGGCGTCCCATGCACGGCGGGGAGCTACCGAAACAAATCAACCCGCAAGATCGTAGTGGGCCGGCACCGTGAACTGAAACATGGTGCCACGCGGCAGGTTCGCGCTCGCCCACAATCGTCCGCCATGGGCCTCGACAATCGAACGGGAGATCGACAACCCCAACCCCAGGCCGCTCGGCTTGGTCGTATGGAACGCCTCGAAGAGGCTGTCGAGCGCCCCCGGGGAGAGCCCCGGCCCCGAGTCGCGCACCGTGACGAGCACGCCGTTCGGCTCGGCCCACCCGGCGCCGATCAGCAGCTCCCGCGGACCATCGCTGAGGCCGCTCATCGCCTCGATGGCGTTGATGATCAGGTTGAGGATCACCTGTTGCAACTGCACCCGATCTCCCTGGACGGGCGGCAGGCCCTGGGCGAGTTCCGTCCGCACCGACACCCCGCTCTCCGCCGCTTCGGCGCGGGTAAGCTCGATCACCTCGTGGATTATCCCATCGATCTCGAGCCGATCCCTCCGGAGCGGCGCGTTCTGCACGAGCGCCCGGATCCGGTTGATGACGTCGCTGGCACGATTGCCGTCCCTGGCGATTTGCTCGAGTGCCTCGCGCAGCTCCACCTCATCCCGCGGCTGCCTGTTCAGCAGGAGCAGGGCAACTTGGGCGTTGAGCACGGTCGAGGTGATCGGCTGCTTCACTTCATGGGCAATCGAGGCCGTAAGCTGCCCCATGGTTGCGACACGGTTGGCGTGCGCTAGCGCCGCCTGCACCTCACGGTAGCGCTGCTCGCTGTCGCGCGCTTCGGCTTCGGCCCGCTTGCGCTCGCTCAAATCCAGCACGAAGGCAACGCCCTCGTCGCCGTCTTGCTCGATGGTAGCCGCGCCGATCAGCACGGGCACGCGGCTGCCGTCCTTGCGGAAATACTCCTTTTCGTAGGGTTGGACGAACCCGCTCGTCCGGACCTCCGGCACCCATTGCCGGGCGTCGCGCTCGTACCATTCCGGCGGCGTCAATTCGGTCCAGCGGAGCTGGCCCGAGGTCAATTCTTCCCGCTCGTACCCCACGAGGCGAAGGAACGCGTCATTGGCCTCAAGAATGTGGCCCTCGAAATCCCAGACGAAGATTCCGATGATGTTGGCATCGACCAGACGCCGGATCTTGGCTTCGCGCTGCGCGAGATCGCGATAGAGGCGGGTATTTTCCAGCGAGATCGCCGCCTGCGAGGCGAGCAGTTTCAACACCGCGATCTGCGCCGGTGCAAAGACGCCGGGGGCGAGGCTGTTCTCGAGGTAAAGCACGCCGATCAACTTGGCCTGGTTGATCAAAGGCAGGCAAAGAACGGACCGCATACGGCGGCGCTGGATATAGGGATCGGCGGCAAAATCGGGTTCGGCCGCGGCGTCGTCAAGAATAACGCTTTCCCGCGTGTGGAGGACCGAGCGGAGGACCGTTTCCGGGAGCAGCAAGGCAGAGACAGGCGCATCGCGAAGATCGACGAGAACCTCATCGCTTGCGGTGGTGGCTTCCGCTGCAATCCGCGACTCGCCCGCGCGCGAGAGGATCAACAGCCCGCGCTCTGCCCCCGCTTGCGCAATCGCAGTGCGCATAAGGGTGTCGATCAGCTTTTCCAGCACCATCTCGCCGGAAACGGCCTGCGAGACCTTGATGACGGTTGCGAGGTCGAGATGTTCGACCGGCGTCCCGATCGTGCTCGCCGGCCCTGGCGCGGGCTCCTGGGGCCTCAGGTAGGGATAAAGCTCCTCGAGTTGCCGCGCCTTGCCATCGGCGCCCCAGCGCAAATAGCAGTAGCGGGCGTCCTGCAAATACACCCGGGCAATCTTGTCGAACCCCCGCGCCGCATAAAAGCGGGAGGCGAGTTCATTGGCGATTGCCTCAACCTGCACAAAGCCATTGGTTCGCGCAGAGCGGATGGCTTGCTCATAAAGCCCCATCGCATCGGCATCGCGGCCCTCGACACGCGCAATCTCGGCGGCCGCCAGCGCAGCGCGGCTTTCGAAATTCTCCGGGCAATTCCCCGCCCAGTCCTGCAATTGGCGCTGATGCGCAGCCAAGGCCTCGAGGTGCTGCTGCCGCTCGTCGGAGGGCGCAACGCCATAGGATGCCGCTCGCGCAAGCGCGCCATAGAAATGGTAGTCCACCACCTCCAGGAACGCCGCCGTCGTCCACAACAACGGCCTTGCCCTTTGGGATGCGGTCACCGCTGCCGCATGGTCGCCGGCCAGGAAGTGCCCCGCCATCTTGCGAATCCAGTACCAGCACTCCGCCAGCGCGAAATTTGGGTTGCCGGCAAAACGTTGCTCGATCTCCAATTCGTCGAACTGGTCATCATTGAACGAACCGAATTTCGGGGTCAGGCCACGCAGCGTACGGATGAGCCCCAACTGGCTGTTGATAATGTCGACGATGTTGCCGAAGCGAGCTTTTCGCGCGAAGGCCAGGCCCTTCTCGGCTTCGCGCTGCACCTCCTCCAGCGGATTGCCGACCAACAGCATGTTGGTATTGAGGTGGTTGCAGCTATAGGCGGCGAACGGGAGGTCGCCGGTCCTGTTCGCCGCAACGAACGCATGGCGGATCAGGTCCTGGCCGGTCCTGGCATGCTTCGTCCAGGGTGTAACCATGCTTCCCTGGATGGTGTAGGCGGCGCCCTCGAAGCGGCTCATCCCCCGTTGTTCGACCAGTTCGCAACCGAGCCGGCCGAAGCGATATCCCTCAGGGTATTCGCCGAATACCGGACCGGCGAGCGCGCCCAGCATGGCGTAGCCGAAGCACGATGCGTCGCAATTGCCCCGCTCGAGGCTCAAATTGACGGTGCGGCAGACAACCAGGGCAAACAGCCCGGCATCGAAGAACACTGCCGGCGCGATCATTCTCGCCAGGACATCAATGGTCGCAAGGGAATCCGGGTCGCTCATCAGCGGCAGGTCGATGAGCTCCTCGATATCGCGGCCGGCGAGTTGCGCCCAGATGCGCTGGTACTCGCGCCGCACCTGCTCTTCCGTCGGATGGGGTGGCCAGTCAACGCCCAGTTGCTGGAGATATTCGAGGCCGACGGTCATGGCCCGGCGATCTTGATCAAGGATCATGTACAGATCCACGCGCCGGCCGGCGACGCTCGCCTGTTCGTGGGAGTTTTTGGCGCGGATCGAGAGTTCGTTCAGTCGCTCTTCTGCCGCGCCCAACTCGCCAGTCAGGAATTCGCATTCAGCACGGTCGAACGCCAGCGCAAAGGCCAGTTCATGCTGGCGCTCCCAGCAATCCTCGGCCAACAGCGCCGTACCGGCATTAAGGTAGTTGAGAGCCGAGACGTAGGCAGTTGCCGCCTTCGCCCGCCTGCCGGCGATCAGGTTGAGTTCGGCCAGTTCGTCCCGTTCCTGTTGCTCAGTGATCAGCTGGGCGCCGCGGTTCAGCTGGTTGACGATCTCGAAGATCGCCTCCTCGCGTTTTTCGGCAGGCGTCTGCGCCGCCAGAAGGCGTCCGATCCGCAGATGTACCTCGGCCCGCATCTCGGCCGGGATCATCATATAGGCGGCTTCCTGAACGCGATCGTGGCTGAACCTGTAGGCGCCTTCGCGCTGTTCGATCAGTTCCTGGCGGATGGCCGGCCACAGAATTGCGCGGGCCATTTCCTCCGACGTCTGGAGAACGATCGTGAGCATCGAAATCTCGGCAATATTGCCGAGACAGGCCATCTGCTGCAGAGCCTGCTGCGCGTTCAACGGCAAGCGGGCCAGCTTGCCCAGCATCAGGTCCGCGACATTGTCGGTGTAGGCAGCAGCATGGATGCGATTGAGATCCCACGACCACCGCGCCGCCACGTGATCGAAGCGGAGCAAACCCGCCTCGGCGAGTGCATAGACAAACTGAATGACAAAGAACGGGTTGCCGGCAGTCTTGTCATGCACCAGCTGCGCCAGCGGCACGGCACGCGCGGGCTCGCAGCGCAGCGCATCCGCGATCAACTGCTCAATGTCGTCACGGCCCAGCGGCGCCAGGCGAATCTCTTCAACCTTCGCGCCTGCCTGCCGAATTGCATCGAGCTTGCGCATCAACGGATGACTGACGTCGACTTCATTGTCCCGGTAGGCGCCAACCAGCAGCAGGTGCTGGAGGTCCGACCGGGTCAGCAAATCCTCCAGGAGATCCAGCGTCGCCGCATCGAGCCACTGCAGGTCGTCTAGAAAGAGCGCCAGCGGATGCTCCCGCCGCGCGAAGACGCCAATGAAGCGCCAGAACACGAGCTGGAACCGGGTCCGCGCTTGCTGGGGATCGAGTTCCGGGACCGGCGGCTGATCGCCGATGATGAGTTGCAGTTCGGGGATGAGGTCGGTCATGAGCCGAGCATTGGGCTCCAGCGCCTCCAGAAAGGCGCTGCGCCACGTTGCCAGCTCGGCATCGCTCCTGCCGAGCAGCGGCCGCACCAGACTCTGAAAGGCCTGTACCAGCGTCGAATAGGGGATGTCGCGCTTGTATTGGTCGAACTTGCCCGAGGCGAACAGCCCTCGCGACGGCACCAGCGCCTTCTGCAGCTCGTCCACCACCGATGACTTGCCTATGCCCGAATAGCCGGTAACAAGCACCAGCTCCGGCGTACCGCCCGTGACGACGCGCGCAAAGGACTCCAGCAGGGCTTCGATGTCGCGCTCGCGCCCGTAAAGCTTTTCGGGGATCATCAGCCGGTCCGGCGTGTCCTCGGCGCCAAGGGAAAAACCGTCAATGCGGCCGCCCGCCTCCCACTGCGCAAGGCAGCGCCTGAGGTCACGCGCGAGCCCGGCCGCGGACTGGTAACGCTCCTCCGTCGTCTTGGCGAGAAGCTTCATGACGATTTCCGAGATGACCAAAGGCACCTCGCCCCGCCGCTCGCTGGGTGGCGTCGGCCGCCGCGCGATGTGCGAATGCACCCATTCCATTGGGTCGGTGGCGGTGAACGGCAGCGTGCCGGTGAACATCTGGTAGAGGACGACGCCCAGCGAATAGAGGTCGCTGCGCGCGTCGACGGAGCGGTTCATCCGCCCGGTCTGCTCGGGCGCCATGTAGGCGAGCGTGCCGGCGATGGTCTCGGGCGGCGCCGGCGCCCGGCGCTCGCGCGGCAGCCGCGAGGCGAGACCGAAGCCGGTGAACCGCACCAGGCCGTCTGGGCAATTCACCACGATATGGGCTGGCTTGATGTCCCTGTGCACGAGGCCGCCCTCGTGCAGCCTGCCCAAGGCGGCGGCCATGTCGACTGCCAGCCGCAACGACGCACCAATCTCGCGCGGCGCGCCGAGCAAGCCCTCGAGCGGCTCGCCGCCCGGATCCTCGAGCACCAGGAAAGTCCTGCCGCTTTCGCGAACCAGCTCAATTGGCCGGACCGCCCACTCGCTTTTGAGTTCGTCCTTCAGCCCAAATTCGTGCGCGAGCCGATCAAGGGCAAGTGCCGACGGGTGCTCAGCGGTGAGCAGTACCACGAGCGACGAATTACCACCGTCGTAGGCACCGTTGCGCCACGCGCGGCACAGCGCCCGCTCGCCATCTTCCCACAGGATCTGCAGGCTCGCATCAATCGACTTGGGCCGTGAGGAAGGGATCATGTCCCTGACTCCGCCGTTACGCTGCCGGCCGCCATCGCCGCGGCTAAACGTATGCGATTGCCGCCGCAGGGCGGTTTGTATGGGCCCAAGTATGGGATCAAATGAAACCTACGGCAAGGACAGGCGCCGGCGGGCGCTGCGGCAGTGGCTTCGACCATCGGCGGGCAATGGATGCTGTGGCGAAGGAGCCGGGAAAATCGCGATCCGTAATTGTCAGTCGAGATGTTGAAATCGATCTGATCCATTGCGCGCGTTTTCCAACCGCGCTATATTTTTTTTCAGCTACATTAGCCTAACAGTATTTTCTTGTTAGGTGCCACGGCCACGCAAAGGGTCACGTCGCAGGTCAATCGCCGAGCATATCGGCATTTCCAGACACGCCGTCTCGCTGCGCCGGCCCTGACCGGCGCTGCGCCGTTCCCGCCATTTCAACCAGAAGAGTCGCACATGCCAGATCTTCCCCAGCTTCCCTACGGCGCCGTTTATTTTCGCAAGTCCAACCCGCCCAAGGCTGACTGGGAGCGCGACTATGGCGTGGCCGGCGAGGATGGCCTCAACATCTTCCGCCATTGGTTCATGTGGGCCTCAATCGAGCGGGAGCCGGGCAAGTATGACTGGGCCGACTATGACCGGCAGATGGATCTTGCCGCCAAAAACGGCATCAAGACCATCATCGCGGAGCTGACCCACACGGTGCCCGACTGGGCGATGCACGAATTTGCCGATGCGCGCACCATCCATGCGGATGGCAGGCCGGCGACCGCCAATATGGGCGTTTCGAGCGCCACTGGCGGCTTTTCCTCGGGCGCCGGCGCGCTGACGCTGAATGCGCCCCAGGTGAAGGAAGCGGCGGGCAATTTCCTCAAGGCCATGGCGACCCGCTACAAGGATCACCCGGCCATGCTTGGCTACGACGTCTGGAACGAGGTCAATTACGGCGCCGACATCGACTATTCCGAACACTCCAAGCGCGCTTTTCGCGACTGGCTGCAGAAGAAATACGGCACGCTCGATGCCCTCGCCGAGGCTTGGCACCGCTACAGCTATTTCAAATGGGAGTATGTGGAGCCGCCGACAGAGATCGGCGCTTACGCGCAAACCCTTGACTGGCTGCTGTTCAAGCGGGACAATTTCTATGGCCTGATGCAGTGGCGCATCGACACCATCCGCAGCGTCGACAACAAGAACAAGATCGTCGCGCACGGCGTTGCCGGCGCCATTCCCAACCTGGCCGCCAATGGCTCCGATGACTGGCTCGCCGCCTCCAAGGTCGAAGTCTATGGCATGACCTGGGTGCCCGCGCGCAAGGGCGACCAGCCTTGGCGCAACTGGTACGGGGTCGACCTGACCCGTGCTGCGTCACGTGGAAAACCGTTCTGGCACGCCGAACGCCAAGGCGGCCCGCTCTGGCTGCAGCCACAGGTGTTGGGCCGCGACAAGGACGATGGCCGCGTTGCGACCCCCGAGGATATCCGCCTCTGGAGCCTCACTTCGCTCGCCGGCGGCGCGCGCGGGATCATCAATCTGCGCTGGCGGCCGCTGCTCGACGGCCCGCTGTTCGGCGCTTTCGGATCCTACGGCATGGACGGCTCGCGCACCCCGCGCTCCGAGATGGCGAGCCGCATGGCCAAATGGGGCAACGCCCCCGAAATGGCCGGGCTGATGACCAGCAAGCCGGTGCGCGGGGAGGTCGGCATCATCGTCTCGCCCGAATTGCAAATGTGGGACTATGCGCTCAACCACGAAAGCAAGTTCGACACCTACGCCGCCGCAATGTGGGGCGCCTATCGCGGCTTCTTCGACAACGGCGTGCAGGCCGATTGGGTGCACATCGACGACATCGATGCCTATGACGCCCTCTACTTCGCCTACCCGATCATGCTGACCGAGGCACAGGCAAAAAAGCTCGCCGCCTGGGTGGAAAAGGGCGGCCGGCTGGTTTCGGAGGCATGCCCCGCCTATTTCGGCGACCGCGGCCACGTCGGCACGATGCAACCGAATTTTGGGCTCGATGCCGTCTTTGGAGCGCGTGAAGAGGAAGTGGAGTTCATGCCCGATATCGGCGACCGCATCCATTTCAGGCTGGATGGCGAGGCAGTCGATGGCGGCGGCTATCTCCAGAGCTACAGTCTTGCGGGCGGCGTGGCGCATGGCGATTTCGACGACGGCCGGCTGGCGGCTGTGTCCAACACCCATGGCAAGGGCCGCGCGCTGCTCATCGGCACCCACCCCTCGGTCGCCTATTACCGCACCAGCAGCGACGCCAACCGCCGCTATTTCGCGAAAATGTTCGTGTGGCTCGGTAACGCCAAGCACGTGACGCTGAGCAATCCGGCACTCCAAGCCCGCCTGCACCAGGGCGATGGCGGCCTGTTCCTGTGGCTGGTGAACCCGACGCACAAGCCGCAGCAAACGAGTTTTGCGCTGGCGCCGGGTTTTGGGGCGGTGAAGGCGACGGCATCGCTGTGGCCGGAAAAGGCCGCCGCGCCG
>DATJHO010000132.1:0-15700 GCA_035493835.1 Devosiaceae bacterium | reverse complement strand
TACGTGAGCTGGGTTTAAAACGTCGTGAGACAGTTTGGTCCCTATCTGCCGTGGGTGTTGGAATATTGAGAAGAGCTGACCCTAGTACGAGAGGACCGGGTTGGACGAACCTCTGGTGGACCTGTTGTGGCGCCAGCCGCACTGCAGGGTAGCTAAGTTCGGACGGGATAACCGCTGAAAGCATCTAAGCGGGAAGCCTCCTTTAAAACGAGTATTCCCTTGAGAGCCGTGGAAGACCACCACGTTGATAGGCCGGATGTGGAAGCGCAGCAATGCGTGAAGCTGACCGGTACTAATAGCTCGATTGGCTTGATCGTTCTCATTAATCAATGTCCGTTCGTCAAAACAACGGCTTGAACAAAACGATCGGCTCAGACACTCCCCCGCAACGCTTGCATGGCGCGTTGCGGGATGAAAAAACCAGAATTCACCCCAGATGTTTTTCGCCGACCTGGTGGCTTTGCGAGGGGCCCAGAACCCGATCCCATCCCGAACTCGACCGTTAAACCCCTCTGCGCCAATGGTACTAAGTCTCAAGGCTTGGGAGAGTAGGTCGCTGCCAGGTCTGCCAAAAACATCCGGGTCTCAATACAAACGATGCCGAAAACACCAAAGCCCCGTCCGCCACCAGCGGACGGGGTTTTGCGTTTGGCGGGCCAAGAGTTTGACGCCCAGGCCAGCACGCCAGCGAACTTATCCCCGCACACATACCATCGGATAGATTGACCACGGGCCATGGCATCCGAAAGATGGGCGTTAGCTCCCGCGTGCCTTGGCCGAGAAGGGGTTGCGTAAATAACCCTTCTTGGAGGCAGCGCCGGATGAAGCACGTCACTAATGTGGGCGGCCCGTTGCCGGCGGCCAATGATGGCACTTACAAAAAAGTCGCCCTCAGGCTCATTCCCTATATTTTTGTCTGCTATCTCTTCAACTATCTCGACCGGGTCAATGTCGGCTTTGCTAAGCTGCAGATGCTCGACGACTTGCACCTGAGCGAGGCAGCCTATGGTCTTGGCGCGGGCATTTTCTTTCTCGGCTATCTCGCCTGCGGCGTGCCGAGCAATATCATGCTGCAAAAAATTGGCGCGCGCCGCTGGCTTGCGCTGATCATGGTGGTGTGGGGGCTGCTCTCCATAAGCCTGCTTTTCGTCCGCTCAGCCGAGAGCTTTTACGTGCTGCGATTCCTTACCGGCGCGGCGGAGGCTGGCTTCTTTCCCGGCATCGTCCTCTTCCTCACCAAGTGGTTTCCGTCCGCGCGGCGCGGCCGCATCATGGCGCTGTTCATGTCGGCCATTCCGCTGTCGGGTGTGGTCGGCGGCCCAGTTTCGGGCTGGACCCTGAGCCATTTCTCCGGGGGGCAAGGCTCGCTCGCGGCCTGGCAGTGGCTTTTTCTTCTCCAGGGTTTACCGACAGTCCTGTTCGGGCTCGGGCTGCTCTTTCTCCTCGCCGACGGCATCGAGGAGGCCACTTGGCTGTCTTCCGCTGAAAAGGCAGAAATGCAACGGGCGCTCGTCGAGGACGAAGAAAACCGCCCGCCGAGCGTGGCCGACAGCCTTGCGACCGTCCTTCGGCATCCGGGGGTCTGGATGCTTGGCATCATCTATTTCTGCATCCAGAGCGGGGTTTATGCGATCAACTTCTGGCTGCCATCCATCATCAAGGCGAGCGGCCTCAGCGATCCCATCGTCATTGGCTGGCTGAGTGCCATCCCCTATTTTGCGGCAACCCTTTTCATGCTCGCGGTTGGGCGCTCTGCCGATGCCCGGCGCGAACGCCGCTGGCATCTTGCGGTGCCGATGCTGATGGGCGTGGTCGGCCTGGTGATTGCGGCCAATTTCGGCAGCAACCCGCCCATCGCGCTACTGGGGTTGACGCTTGCCACCATGGGGGCGCTGACCGGATTGCCGATGTTCTGGCCACTTTCCGGCGGCTATCTGAGCGCCGGCGCCGCCGCCGGAGGCGTGGCGCTCATCAACTCCATCGGCCAGATAGCGGGCTTCGCCAGCCCTTACCTCGTCGGCTGGATCGTCGACAGGACCAACAGCGCAAACATCGCGCTGTATGTCCTCGCCGGCGTGATCCTGATCGGCGTGCTGCTTGTGCTCCGCATCCCCGCCAAGCGCGTCAATCGCTGATGGGCGTTGGGCAGCCGAGAGCGCGGGAGTGCCCCCTCATCCGGCGCTACGCGCCACCTTCTCCCGTGAGGGGAGAAGGAAGAGGGGAGACCGGTCCGACTCAGAAC
The DNA here is from genome assembly GCA_035493835.1 of Devosiaceae bacterium. GTDB lineage: Bacteria > Pseudomonadota > Alphaproteobacteria > Rhizobiales > Devosiaceae > DASZTU01. Next base: position 13,458 of record DATJHO010000132.1, on the reverse strand, counting down.
AGGCCGCTGATCTTGCCGGCGGAATCGACGGATATGCCGTTGGCGGCGGGGATCCGCGGCAGGCCGGGCATGGTCAGGATATCGCCGCAGATGGCGACGACGAATTCGGCGCCGGCCGAAAGGCGCACGTCGCGCACGGTAATGGTGTGGCCGGAAGGGGCGCCCTTGCGTGTGGGGTCGGTGGTGAAGCTGTACTGGGTTTTGGCGATGCAGACGGGCAGAGTGCCAAAGCCCTGCCGTTCGTATTCGGCGAGTTTCTTCCGCGCCGCTTCCTCGATGGCAATGTCTGCCGCCCCGTAGATCTCCTGCGCAATCGTGCGGATCTTGTCGGCCAGCGGCAGCTCGTCGGGATAGAGCGGGGCAAAGCGCGCCTTCTCCGTCTCGATCAGCCGGACGACGGCCTCGGCGAGATCGGTGGCGCCGGCGCCGCCGCTCCCCCAGTGATCGCAGAGAATGCACTCGACGCCCTGCAGAGCGGTCAGGTCCCGGAGCAGGGCAATCTCGGCTTCCGAGTCGGTGCTGAAGCGGTTCACCGCCACGACCACCGGCAGGCCGAACTTTTTCATGTTGCCGATATGGCGGTCGAGATTGGCAAAGCCGGCCTCGAGGGCAGCGAGGTTTTCCGCCGTCAGGTTTTCCCTGGCAACGCCACCATGCATTTTCAGCGCACGAATGGTGGCCACGATCACCGCGCAGTCGGGGGCGATTCCGGCCTTGCGGCACTTGATGTCGAGGAATTTCTCCGCGCCCAGATCGGCGCCGAACCCGGCCTCGGTCACCACATAGTCGGCCAGCTTCAGCGCGGCCCGGCTGGCGATGACGGAATTGCAGCCATGGGCGATGTTGGCGAAGGGACCGCCATGGACGATGGCGGGATTGTTCTCGAGCGTCTGCACCAAATTGGGGGCGAGCGCGTCCTTGAGCAGCGCCGTCATGGCGCCGGCCGCGTTCAGTTCGGCGGCGCGCACATAGCGGCGGTCCTTGCCCTTGGTCTGGGCGACGATGATGTTGCCCAGCCGGCGCTGCAGATCGGCAAGATCGCTGGCGAGGCAGAAGATCGCCATTACTTCGGACGCCACGGTGATGTCAAAACCGTCCTCGCGCGGAAAACCGTTGCCGGCTCCGCCCAGCGAATGGACCATGTCGCGCAAGGCGCGGTCATTCATGTCGAGCGCCCGCCGCCAGCTGACGCGGCGCGTGTCGATCTCGAGCTCGTTGCCCCAATGGACGTGATTGTCGATGAGCGCGGCGAGGAGGTTGTTGGCCGCACCGATGGCGTGGAAATCGCCGGTAAAATGAAGGTTGATGTCTTCCATCGGCGCAACTTGCGCGTAGCCGCCGCCGGTTGCGCCGCCCTTTTGGCCGAAGCAAGGCCCGAGGCTTGGTTCGCGGATGCAGACCAGCGCCTTCTTGCCGATATGGTTCAGCGCATCGCTGAGGCCGATCGTGGTCGTCGTCTTGCCTTCGCCCGCCGGGGTCGGGGTGATGGCGGTGACGAGGATCAGCTTGCCGTCCGGCCGGTCGTGCAATCCGGCGAGATAATCGAGCGAAATCTTGGCCTTGGTCTGCCCGTAGGGGGAAAGGTGCATCGACGGAATGCCAAGCCGGTCCTGTCCCAGCTCGATGATCGGCCGCAGCTCAGCTGCCTGGGAGATTTCGATGTCGGTCCTGGGCCGCAAATGCTGACCATTCTTGCCCGCCTGTGTCCAAGCCTGCATGCAAAATTCCTAACCAGGTGCCGAGGATGGAGATGACGGTCCCGTCCCGGATTGTTCGTCGCCAGATTTCGTCGATCAACCGGCGGTCCTCGGTTCCGAATACGGTCTTGGTGGGCGTCCTGCAAGCCCCCGTCAGGGCGACATGGCGACGGAGCACTGCCAACTGCTCTCAACGCAAACCGAAAGATTCACGCCGCGTTCATCCTAGATCCACCGATGGCGAAGCCCGGGGCCGACTGGCGCCGTAGTGACGAGAGCTTGTTCATTTCTCACCCCGGGACTTCGTGCCGATCGCCGAGGAAAGCGGGCTGATCATGCAGATCGGCGAGTGGGTGCTGCGGACCGCCTGTGCGGAAGCCGCAACCTGGGCCGCTCCGCTCAGCATTGCGGTCAACGTCTCGGCGGTGCAGATCCACTCGGCCAATTTTGCCCAAACCATACACGAGGTGCTGGACCGGATTGTCGCCGCTGCGCCTCGAAATCGAGATCACCGAGACGGCGCTCGTCCGCGACATGGGCCGGGCCGTGGCTACGCTGCGGCAGATCAGGGCGCTGGGCGTGCGGATTGCCATGGACGATTTCGGGACTGGGTATTCCTCGCTCGCCAATCTCCGGGCGTTTCCGTTCAGCAAGATCAAGGTCGACCAGTCGTTCATTAAGTCGGTCGACGCCAACGAGCAATCGGCGGCCATCGTGCGGGCGGTACTCGGGCTTGGCAACGCGCTCGATGTGCCGGTCATTGCCGAAGGCGTCGAGCGCCCGGAAGAGCTCGAATTCCTGCGCGAGGCCGATTGCCGGGCGGTGCAGGGGTTCCTGGTAAGCCGGCCGCAGGACATATCGCGCTTTGAATCGATCGTTTCGGGCCTGGAAACGGCGCTCGGGGGCGAAAGCGAGGAGCCGGCGAAGGCCGTCGCGTAACGAACGTGATTCCATTGTACTGAAACAACGGAGATTCCCGCCTTCGCGGGAATGACGCCGGGACGTTGCACGGATTTCCCAACTAACCCGGTCATTCCCGCGAAGGCGGGACTCTCCGTTACGATCAGTGCTCAGCGTGATTTCAGCCGCCTTGCTCTCGCCAATTCCCGCTGTTTAGCTTGCCCGATCCGTTCAATCACGGGGGGCCAACGTGGGTGAAAAGACCTGCATCCTGCTGGGGGCTCCCGTTCAGGAGGGCGCCGGCCGGCTGGGCTGCGACATGGGGCCCAGCGCCCTGCGCGCGGCCGGATTGCCCGAGGCGCTGCGACAATTGGATTGCGAGGTCATCGATCGCGGCAATCTGGTGGCCGCGCCCCGAAAGCCGCTCAGGCACGGCAATGCCGCGATCAAGAACTTGCCCGAGGTCGTGGCCTGGACGGAGGTTCTCGCCGAGGCCGCCTATCAGGCTGCGGGGGAGGGGCTGCCGATCATCCTTGGCGGCGACCACAGCCTCGCCGCCGGCACGCTCAACGGCCTCAGCCGGCGGGCCGGGGAGGCCGGGCGGGAGTTCTTCGTGCTTTGGCTCGACGCCCACCCCGATTTCCATACCCTCGATACCAGCCTCAGTGGCAATCTCCACGGCGTGCCGGTCGCCTATGCCACCGGGCAGCCGGGCTTTGCCGGCTTTTTCCCGCCGCTCCCCTATCCGGTGCGTCCGGAAAACATCTGTATGTTTGGCATCCGCAGCGTCGATGCCCCCGAGCGCACCGCCCTGTCGGCGATCGGGATCACGGTTGTCGACATGCGGGCGATCGATGAGAACGGTGTCGTCGGCTTGATCCAGCCGTTCCTCCGGCGGGTCGCTGAGGCGGGAGGAATCCTTCATGTCAGCTTCGACGTTGATTTCCTCGATCCGGCAATTGCGCCGGGCGTGGGCACCTCCGTTCCGGGCGGCGCAACTTTGAGGGAAGCCCACCTCATCATGGAGATCCTCCACGATTGCGGCCTCGTGCGCAGCCTCGAGCTGGTCGAGCTCAACCCCTTCCTCGATGAGCGCGGGCGAACGGCCCTGGTGCTGGTCGACCTGGTGGAGAGCCTGATGGGCCGCCGGGTACTGGATCGCCCGACGCAGACTTTCTGACCCACGCCCCGGCAAAGCTCGCCGCCGCAGGCGATCACGAGGATTGGACCTCGTCGCAGCCATAAGTGAGGCAGAATCGGGCAAGCACCCTAGCCCTTTCGGTTGATTCCGCGGTTCTATCGTGACAGGTAGACCGACCAAGACCAACCAGCATCAAAGGGGAGCACCAGATGGATGGATCGAACGAAGAACGACGCGGCTGGAGCTGGTGGTACCTGCTCTTCGGCCTCGAATTCCTCCTGGTGCTGTTTCCCGGGCTCTACAACAGCGTCGAGCCGTCGCTGATCGGCATACCATTCTTCTACTGGTACCAACTGCTGGTCGTCCTCATCGCGGCGGTGCTCACCGCCGTCGTCTATTTCGCCACCAAGAACTGAGCCAAAGGGCCTTATCGCTTTCGGGGGAGAGCGCACATACCATGCAGAGCATCGACTGGGTCGCGACAACCATCTTTGTCGCGCTGTTTCTCTTTATCACCTGGCTTGGGTTTTGGGCCGCCCGCTGGCGTCGCGGCGATCTCGACCAGCTTCATGAATGGGGCCTTGGCGGCCGCCGCTTCGGCACGCTGATCACCTGGTTCCTGGTGGGCGGCGATCTATACACCGCCTATACCTTCATCGCCGTGCCGGCGCTCGCCTTCGGCGCCGGGGCCGTGGCGTTCTATGCGGTCCCCTATACGATCCTGATCTACCCGATCCTGTTCCTGGTGTTCCCGCGGCTTTGGGCCGTGTGCAAGAAGCACGGCTACATCACCGCCGGCGATTTCGTCCGCGGACGCTTTGGCAACCGCTGGCTGGCGCTGGCGATTTCGCTCACCGGCATCGTTGCGACGCTGCCCTATATCGCGCTGCAACTGGTCGGCATCCAGGTGGTGGTGGGCGGCCTCGGCATCGGCGGTGGCGGCGGCCTCATCGGCGACCTGCCGCTGCTCGTCGCCTTTCTGATCCTTGCGGCCTTCACCTATTCGAGCGGTCTGCGCGCCCCGGCCTCGATTGCCGTGGTCAAGGACATCCTTATCTACTTCACCGCGATCGTCGCCGTGATCGTGATCCCGACTCAGCTCGGCGGGTTCGGAAAGATCTTTGCCGCCTTGCCGACGGCCAAGGTGCTGTTGGCCACCCCGCCGGCCAATTCGTGGGGCTCGTTCAGCGCTTATGCAACGCTGGCGCTCGGCTCGGCGCTCGCGCTCTTCCTCTATCCGCACTCGCTGACCGGCATCCTGAGCGCCAGCAGCGGCGGGGCCATTCGTCGCAACGCCGCGCTGCTGCCCGGCTATTCGTTCGTGCTCGGGCTCTTGACGCTGCTCGGCCTGTTCGCGCTGGCGGCGGGCGTGGCGACGATGCCGCAGTTCGCGCAGGGCTTTAAGCAGTACGGGGCGAGCTTTGCCGTGCCCGCCCTGTTCATCCACAGCTTCCCGTCCTGGTTCGTCGGCATCGCCTTTGCCGCGATCGGCGTCGGCGCGCTGGTGCCGGCGGCCATCATGTCGATCGCGGCGGCCAATCTCTACACCCGCAACATCTATCGCGAGTTCGTCAACAAGAACGCGACGGACAAGCAGGAAGCAAAGATGGCTAAGCTGGTGTCGCTGATCGTCAAGGTCGGCGCGCTGGCGTTTATCCTGTTCCTGTCGCCGCAATATGCAGTCGAGCTGCAGCTGCTGGGGGGCGTCTGGATCATCCAAACCCTCCCGGCGGTGCTGCTCGGGGTCTTCACCCGCAAGCTCAATGACTGGGCGCTGCTGGTGGGTTGGGCGATCGGCATGGGCGTGGGCACGTGGATGGCGTTCTCTGCCAATCTTTCCTCGACCTTCCCGCTGTCGATCGGCGGGTTCGGCCTGCCGGGCTATGCTGCCTTCTACGCGCTCATCCTAAATCTGGTGGTGACGATCGTGCTGACGCCGGTGTTCAATGCCATGAGCAAGAAGGTCGTGTTCGACGAAACGGTGGCGGCCGACTACCACTGAGCCGCCCGATGGGAGGCGCACATCGACAGCGGAAGGGTTTGGCTGTTCGAAAATGATCTGACTGGCGGCATGGGGCATCATCCAGCCGCCAGCCCCGGCATTAGCCGTCGCCGCTTCCTTGGCGGCGGTCTTGCAGCTGCCGCGCTGTTGCCTCTATGGGCGAGGACGGCGATTGCCGACCCGATAGGCTCCCCGCCGACGAAATCGGCGCAGGCCTTCAGCGATTGGATGCTGGCCCGGCGCCCCGAAGATCCGGGGATGCTGCGCCAGCGTTTTTCCACCCTCAAGCAACTCGTCGCCCGGCACGACATCTGGAACGCCGCCAATTCGCGCGCCTTCCTGCTGACGCCGCGCGAGGCGTTCGTCGCCCCCGAGACGCGCGACGACGCCTATGCCCTGCACCTCCTCGATCTCGGCTATGGCGTTACGGTCACCCCGCCTCAAACCGTCTCGCACATGACGAGCGCGCTCGACGTGCGGCCGGGCGAAAAGGTGCTCGAGGTGGGCACGGGGTCGGGGTACCAATCCGCCTATCTTTCCAACCTCACCAGCCAGGTGTGGACGATCGAGATCATCGCGCCGCTGTTCGCCCGTACCGGTGAGGTATTTTCCCGGCTGATTGCCGAGGGCTACGATGAATACCGCGCCATCGGCCGCAGGCAGGGCGATGGCTATTACGGCTGGCCCGAGGCCGCCCCGTTCGACCGGATCATCGTCACCTGCGGCATCGACCACATCCCGCCGCCGCTGCTGCAGCAACTCGTGCCCAACGGCACCATGGTCATTCCCGTGGGACCACCCGGCGCCCAGCACATTCTCAAGGTGGTAAAACGCCAGCAGGCCGATGGCTCGTTCACCGTCACTCGCTCCGACATCAACAACGGCCTCGTGGTGCCGTTCGTGCCGTTTACCAAGCTGGTCCAGGGACGGGTGGTCGGCACGCATGACGGCTGATTTTGCTTTGGCTCCACCGTCGTAAGCCAATGCCGCCGCTCTTTCCTCCCTGCTGATTTTGCCGCTATGGTCGTCCCCTAGCGATTTCGGGGGCGAGCCGGCCGGTGAAGCTATTGGGTGCCAATCTCTTGTTTTCCCCGGCCGATCTGTCGCGCGGGGGCGGTGGTCTTTCCCCGGCAATGCTCGATCAGGCGGTGGCGCGCGCCCTGACGCTACATCAGCGCGGGCAGTTGCAGCAGGCGGGCGAGGCCTATAGCCGGGTGCTCGCCGCTGATCCCGGGCATGCCGAGGCCAACCATCTGCTCGGCCTCATCTGGCACCAGACCGGCCGCAACGAAGAGGCGGCGAGCCATATCGGCAAGGCCGTCGCGCTTGTGCCGGGCAACGCCATCTATCAGACGAACCTCGGCACGGTCTTCAAGGCGCTGAACCGGCTCGAGGACGCGGTAGCGAGCTATCAGCGGGCCCTCGCGATCGATCCAAAACTGGCGCAGGTGCACTCCAATCTGGGCGTGGCGCTGCTGGCGCTCGGCCGGACCGAGGCCGCGGCCGAGGCCCAGGAAACGGCCTTGGGGCTCGCGCCAACTTATGTCGAGGCGTATGCCAATCTCGGGCTGGCGCTGATGGAGCTTGGCCGGCGCGACGAGGCGATGGAGCGGTACGCGCGCGCCATCGCGCTGAAGCCGGATTATGCCAATGCGCACAATCACTTGGCCGTGGCGCTGGCAAAATCCGGGCGCCTTGAAGAGGCGCGCCAGAGTGCGGAAAGGGCGGTCGAACTCCGCCCGATGAGCGCAGGCATGCACCATACGCTCGGCGGCGTGCTGATGGAGATGGGCGAACTCGAAGCGGCGGCCGAGAGCTTTCGCAGAGCGGTGCAGATCCAGCCCGATACCACCGCCTACCGCAATCTCGGCCGTGTGCTCGCCGACCTTGGCCGGCATCAGGACGCGGCCTCTGCCCTTACCGCCGCCATTGCCGGCGATCCGGCCGATGCGAGCGCCCATGCGTCGCTGGGGCACGTGCTCCACGATATGACCAGCTACAACGGCGCCATCGAGAGTTTTCGCAAGGCGGTGGAGCTTAGGCCGGACGATGCGCAGATCCGCGTGAGCTTTGGCGCGGCGCTGCTCGCTTCGGGGCGGATCGAGGAGGCGGAGACCGCCTTTGGTGAAGCGCTCGGGCTCGATTCCGAAAGCCTGCTAGCCAAGAGCGCGTTGCTGTTCGTTTCGAACTACCGCGAGACCTCGACAGCGGAAGGGGCGGCCGCCGAGGCCAAAACCTTTGGCGAGATGGTGGCGAGGGCAATTTCGCCGCGGACCAGCTTCGCGAATACCCCGGATCCCGAAAAACGCCTGCGTGTCGGGTTCGTCTCGGGCGATTTCTACGAGCACCCGGTGGCGCAGTTCCTCAAGACCGCCCTCGCCGCGCTCGATCGCGAAAAGCTCGAGCTCTTTGCTTATTCGACCGCGGCCAACCGCGACGAGACGACCGAGCGGCTCCAGGCGATTGTCCCCAATTGGCGCTCCGTGACCTATACCAGCGGCGACCAATTGGAGGCGGCGATCCTTGCCGACGGCATCGATATTCTTATCGACCTGTCAGGGCATACGGCGCGCAATCGGCTGCTGGTGTTCGCCCGCAAGCCGGCGCCGGTAACCGCCACCTGGCTCGGCTATTCGGGCACCAGCGGGCTCAAGGCGATGGACTATGTCATCGCCGATCGGTTCGTCGCTCCCGAAACGGCGGCGGACCAGTTCAGCGAGACGCCGTGGCGGATGCCGGACAGCTATCTCTGCTTCTCTCCGCCCGAGCAGGCGCCGGAAGTCGCGCCGCTGCCTGCGCTCCAGAACAGTTTTGTCACCTTCGGCAGCTTCAATAATGTCAACAAACTGAGCCAGGCAACGCTGGCGCTGTGGGCGCGGGTGCTCGCGGCTGTCCCCAACAGCCGGCTGCTGCTGAAGAACAAGCCGCTCGAAAAGCAGGACGTCGCCGAGCGGATCCGGGAGACGCTGGCCGCAGCCGGGGCCGACCTGTCGCGGGTGGATCTCCTCGGCTTCGTCAGGGATCCCGGCGGGCATCTCGGCACCTATGGCAGGGTCGATATCGGGCTCGATCCGTTTCCCTATAACGGCACTACCACCAGTTGCGAGGCGATGTGGATGGGGGTGCCGGTGCTGACCCTCGCCGGCGATCGCTTTATCGCGCGGGTGGGCGAGAGCGTGCTCAATTCGGCGGGACTTCCCGACTGGGTGGCGGCGGATGAGGGTGCCTATGTGGCCAAGGCGGCCGCGGCCGCGGCCGATTTGCCGGGGCTCGCGGCATTGCGGGCCGGCCTCCGGCCGCAAATGGCGGCCTCGCCTCTTTGCGACGCCCCCCGCTTCGCCCGGAACTTCGAAACGGCGCTTCGCGGGATGTGGCGGGAATGGTGCGATCGAAATGGGTAACTCGTGCAATCGGCTACCCCTCACCGGCCTGTCGGCCACCCTCCCCCAAAGGGGCGAGGGTTTTCTTTGCTGCGCCCTTGCGATTCCATCGTCCCTTTCCCCCTTTGGGGAGAGGTAGGGTGAGGGGACCTTCGTCATGAACCTCGACACCGACGTGCGGACCCCGACCCACCTCAGACTTTCGGGGCAACCCGAAGCCGTGCAGCGCCAAGCGCTCGAAGGAATCGTGCGCGCCGATCCGCTGCTGATGCGGGTTTTGGCCGAACTGCGCGAAATCGACCTGCCGGAATGGCTGGTCGTGGCGGGGGCCCTCTATAACCGCGTCTGGAACGAACTCACCGGCCGGCCGCCGCTCACCGGCATCAAGGACATTGATGTCTTTTATTTCGACGATACCGACCTGAGCTACGAGGCCGAAGACGCAGTGATCCAGCGATTGGCCACCCGCTTCGCGGATCTGCCGATTCCGGTGCAGGTCCGGAACCAGGCGAGGGTGCATCTCTGGTTTCCGGAAAAATTCGGCCAGCCCTTCACTCCGCTAAGGTCGGCGGCTGAAATGCTGAAGCTTTATGCGTCAAAAACCCATGCGGTGGCCGTGCGGCTCGAAGCCGACGACGGCCTCACGATCCTGGCGCCGTTCGGGCTCGACGACATCTTTTCGTTCCGGATCACCCCCAATCCGGCGCTCATGAACCGGCCCGGCCACGACGCCAAGGCCGCGCGGGCCAAATCCGTATGGCCGGAAATAACAGTGGTGCCGTGGCCCGACTGAAACGGCCACAATATCATCCGCTTGTCATGCGACCCAATCGCCTGCAAACAGCGTCACCCCGCCCTGAAACCGATTTGCCCGCCCCGACAATGCGTCTTGATTCCGCTCCCGCGATCCGAGTAATCGCCTTCATCGCCATACTTGCTGGCCTCCTCGTGCCCACGAGCGCCTTCGCCATCTCCATCATGGATCCGTTCAATGTCGGCCCCGCCATGGACACCGGCGCGGTCAAGATCGGCGACGGCGTTTCCTATGGACCGGGGGCGCGCGACAAGCTCGACGTCTATGTGCCGAAAAATCCCAAGGGTACGGCGCCGGTGCTGTTCTTCATCTATGGCGGCGGCTGGGATCATGGCGATCGGGCCGACTATCAGTTCGTCGGCCGTGCCTTCGCCTCGCGCGGCTTCGTGGTGGTGATTGCCGATTACCGGCTCTATCCGCAGGTGAAATACCCAGACTTTCTCGAGGACAATGCCCGGGCGCTAAAATGGGTGCAGGACAATATTGCCAACTATGGCGGGGACACCGACCGGCTGTTCCTCGCCGGCCATTCGGCGGGCGCCTACAACGCGGTGATGCTGGCGGTCGACCAGTCGTTTTTCCACGACCAGGGCGTGACCATGACCATCAAGGGCGTCGCGGCGATCTCCGGCCCTTATGACTTCTATCCCTTCGAGTATGACGAGGTGCGCAATTCCTTCGGCAGCGCACTCAATCCCGAGGGGACGCAGCCGGTGAACCTCGTGACCTCGGACGATCCGCCGATGTTCCTTTGCGCCGGCACGCATGACCCGATCGTGCGTATCCAGAACAGCCAGGCTTTGGCGGCAAAGCTCAGGGCCCAGGGCGATTGGGTCACCGAGAAATATTATGACGGTTTTGGCCATATGGAGCCGGTGCTGGCGATCGGGGCGCTGTGGCGCTGGCGGGCGCCGGTGCTCGACGACATCGTCACTTTCTTCCAGCGCTTCGGGGCTTTCCCCGGCGGCGTGCCGCGGGTGCCGGAGGAACCGGCCGCGCCCGGCAGCGATGACCAGCAGCAGATGCAGAACGTGATCGCCAAGCTCGATTCGGTCATGGAGCCGATCGGCGGCGGCCGGCGCAATGAGTAGCGCCCGGTCCTCGATCAACGGCTGGTGAGGAGCGGGGGGATTGACCGTGACAGCGCGGCCGGCCTAGCCTAGCGGCGCAACATCAATCCCTTAACCTATCGCCGCTTCGTGTCGCCCGCTCGACGCGTTGCCATTCACGCTTTACTCGTTTGGGCGCCTTCCCCAACCCTCCCCGCAAAAGGGGAGGGTGTTCGGCTGAGTCTCTGACCAACATCGGTGCCTCATAACCAGCGCCGACTGGCACCCTCGCCCTCGTGGGGAGGGGCGGGCCCAACGCTGTCCTCACTCGTCTCAACGGAGAACTCCCCATGAAATATACCCGCCTCGGCAAGACCGGTCTTGAGGTCTCGCGCATTTGTCTCGGTTGCATGTCGTTCGGCGAGCCGAGCCGCGGCAACCACCAGTGGTCGCTCAGCGAAGAGGACAGCCGCCCGATCATCCGCAAGGCCTATGAGGGCGGCATCAATTTCTTCGACACCGCCAACATCTATTCGCTCGGCTCGAGCGAGGAGATCACCGGCAAGGTGCTCAAGGAACTGGCGCCGCGCTCGGAACTGGTGATCGCAACCAAGGTCCACGGCGCGATACGCGAGGGTGCCAATGGCCACGGCCTTTCCCGCAAGGCCATCATGCAGGAAATCGACGATAGCCTGCGCCGCCTGGGCACCGACTATGTCGATCTCTACCAGATCCACCGCTGGGACTATAACACCCCGATCGAGGAGACGCTGGAGGCCCTCAATGATGTCGTGCGCGCCGGCAAGGCCCGCTATATCGGTGCTTCCTCCATGTACGCTTGGCAATTCGCCAAGGCGCTGGCCATCAGCGACAAGCATGGCTGGGCCAAGTTCGCCTCGATGCAGGACTACGTGAACCTGCTTTATCGCGAGGAAGAGCGGGAAATGCTGCCGCTCTGCGCCGCCGAGGGGATCGGCGTGATTCCGTGGAGCCCGCTCGCCCGTGGCCGGCTGACCCGCCCGTGGGGCACCGAGACGGCGCGCACCGAAACCGACGGTTTTGGCAAGACGCTCTATCGGGAGGACGACGCGGCCGATCGGCAGATCGTCGAGGCGGTGGCGGCGCTCGCTGAAAAGCGCGGTGTCACACGCGCCCAGATTGCCACCGCCTGGGTGCTGCAGAAATCGGTGATTACGTCTCCGATCATCGGCGCCACCAAGGCGAGCCACCTCGATGATGCGTTCGCCGCAGTGGAATTGACGCTGACGCCGGACGAGCTCGCCGCCCTCGAGGCGCCCTACCGGCCGAAGGCGGTGGTGGGATTCGCCTGAGACATAGCCGCTTGAGGTTGCCGGCTGAACTACGATCCAGCCGGAGAGAGCAAACAACCCCACGGCTGACCCCTCCCCGCAAGGGGGAGGGGACGATGATGCACCGCAGCGCCACAAATTCCCCCTCCCCCTTGAGGGAGGGTGGCGGCAGCCGGGGGGGTGTTTTGGTTTTGCCTCGGGCGGTCAGCGCTGCTCGTTGGCGGGCCCGGCATTGAGCTGGCCGTAATTTTCCACGCCGATGGTGTCGAGCAGGCGGAGCTGGGCCTCGAGGAAGTTGATGTGGCCTTCCTCATCCTTCAGCAGTTCGTCGAACAGTTCCTTGCTCACGTAGTCGCGGAGCTGCGCGCAAACCTCGCGCGAGTCGGTGTAGGCCCTCTGCGCCTCATATTCGCCGGCGAGGTCGGCCTCCAGCACTTCCTGGATCGTCTGCCCGATGCGAAGTGGGGCGACGCGCTGGGCATTGGGATGGCCCTCGAGAAAGATGATGCGCTCGATCAGCCGGTCGGCGTGGTGCATCTCCTCAATCGATTCGGCCCGCTCCTTGGTAGCGAGGCGGGTGTATCCCCAGTCCTCGAGCAGCCGATAGTGCACCCAGTATTGATTAACTGCGCCCAGTTCCAGAAACAGGGCTTCGTTGAGTTTTTCGATAACGCGTGGTTCGCCCTTCACCGATAATCCTCCTGTGCCGCAGCCTCATGATGTCGAGCCGGCCGCGCATATTGCGGAACGCCTCTTCGTCGACGCCCTGCTTCAGGTGGTAATTTTCGGTGACGCGAATGATGATGTCCACCACATTCGGAAAGCAACCGCAGCACACGCCGCGCTTGCCGAGCTCATGATAGACTTTTGCCGGCACAATGAGCTGCCACGGATCCTCTTCGAGGAACCCGGTGATGACCTTCTCGATGTCACGATCGGTGATGATGTTGCAGTGGCAGACTAGCATCGGCAGCTGGGGGGCGGGCCCTGTTTGATGCCAAAGACCTAAGGGTCAAAAAGTGGATTGTCAATGTCATGTTTCCGCTTGATGCGGACCTTCGGCCCGGGTGGTCGGGGTTGTCAAAAATCTGTCGCAGGCCGGTGTTTTGCGCTTGAGTAGCGTCGGCGCTCCCCCTATATAAGCCACGCGTTGCGGCGATGGCCG
>DATJHO010000131.1:0-17936 GCA_035493835.1 Devosiaceae bacterium | reverse complement strand
CGAGCGAGCAATTGCTTGGCCAGTTCCTTGGTGTCCCGGCGCGGGATGACCACGTGGAGGACGATCTCGAGCAGTTCGGCGTCAGAAAAACTGTCGGCGCCCGCGTGGGTAAAGCGTTCTCGCAGCCGGTCACGATGGCCGAGATAATGCGGCGCGCTCGCCTCCTCCAATCCGCTTTCCGACGGTTTGGAGGGTTTTTCCATGGCGCTACTGGCGAGAGGCCAGGGGATTAAACAGGCCACGCGGCGACTCGGTGAACACCTCGTAGCCGGTCTCGGTGATGCCGATCGAATGCTCGCACTGTGCCGAGAGCGTGCGGTCGCGGGTGACGGCGGTCCAGCCGTCCGACAGGATTTTTACATGCGGCCGCCCGAGATTGATCATCGGCTCGATGGTGAAGATCATGCCGGGCTTGAGCTCGACGCCGGTCCCTGGCACGCCGAAATGCATGATGTTGGGCTCGTCGTGGAACAGCATGCCGACCCCGTGGCCGACGAAATCCCGGACCACGCTCGTCCGCTCGCCCTCCGCCCTGCGCTGGATAGCGGCGCCGATGTCGCCCGTGGTGTTGCCGGGAAGCGAGGCGGCGAGCCCCGCCTCGAAGGCCTCGTAGGTCACTTCGATCAGCCGCTCGGCCTTGCGGGAGATTTCGCCGACCGGGTACATGCGCGAAGAATCGCCATACCAGCCATCGACGATCAGCGTCACGTCGATGTTGACGATGTCGCCCTCGCGCAGCGGCCGCTCGTCGGGAATGCCGTGGCAGACCACGTGGTTGATCGAGGTGCAGACCGAGTGGCGATAACCTTTGTAGAAAAGATCGGCGGGCAAGGCATTGTTGTCGCGGGCGAATTCGTAGACCAGCCGATCCAGCGCCAGGGTGGTGACGCCCGGCTGCACCACGTCCACCAGCAAATCGAGGGCCTCGGCCGTCAGCCGCCCCGCCTTGCGCATCCCGGCAAACCCCGCCTCGCCATGCAGCGGGATCACGCCTGAGCTGCGGCGCGACTTGGCTTCGGCATCGACATAGGTGACCATTGGGTGACAACTCCTAATCTCTCCCGCAGAAATAGTATTCTGCGGAGGATTTTGGAAGAGCGGAGCGGGTGGACATTGTGGGGGCACAGCGCTGACGACGAGCTTGCGGCCCACCCCTCACCCGCCTGCCGGCACCTTCTCTCACAAGGGGAGAGGGGAAATTTTGCGCAGGCCGGGCTTCTTTTCTCCTTCTCCCCTCGTGGGAGAAGGAGGCGCGAAGCGCCGGATGAGCGGGAGGCCGCGAACTTTGCCTGCGCAAGAACACTCCACACGTTCTTGACCTTTGCCCCGCCCGCGGGCATCCATGCTGCCTTCAATTCCAGCGCACGATCGATGCCATGCCCGAAACCTCCGAGTTGATTACCGCCGCCCTGCTTGTCATTGGCGACGAAATTCTTTCCGGCCGGACCAAGGATGTGAACATCGGCACGACCGCCGAGTTCTGCACCGAGCTCGGCATCGAATTGCGCGAGGTGCGCGTTGTGCCCGACATCGAGGCCGAGATCATCGAGGCGCTCAACGCGCTGCGGCGCCGCTATACCTATGTGTTCACCACCGGCGGCATCGGGCCAACCCATGACGACATCACCGCCGATGCGGTGGCAAAGGCATTCGGCGTGGCGCTGCCGATCAACCCCGAGGCGCGCGAAATGCTGGAATCCCGCTGGCGCCAGACGGGCACCGAAGTCAATGCGGCCCGCCTGAGGATGGCGCGCATCCCGGAAGGGGGGAGCCTGATCGTCAATTCGGTGAGCGCGGCGCCGGGCTTCCGGATCGAGAACGTTCACGTGATGGCCGGCGTGCCGATCATCATGAAGGCGATGCTGGAATCCATTCTTCCCACGCTGAAGACCGGCCGCAAGGTGCTGAGCCGCACCGTGCCCGCGCAGGTAGGCGAGGGCGTGATCGCCGATCCGCTGGCGGCATTGCAGGGCGAATATCCCGATGTGAAGATGGGCAGCTATCCGCGCATGGGCGATGGCGCCGTGCGGACCGAACTGGTGCTGCGCTCGGCCGACGAGGCGCTGCTCGAAGAGGCGACCGCAAAACTGCGCGGTATCGTCGCGGCCGCGCATCGCCTAGCCGGCATCGCCGATCCCTATTGACCCCGCCAATCCGTTTCCAAGGCAGTTTTCGATGAGCACAGCCTCCCCGCAAAAATCTTTTCCCGTCAGTTGGGACCAGTTCCATCGCGACAGCCGGGCGCTGGCGTGGCGCCTGGCCGGGATCGGCCCGTTCGATGCGGTGGTGGCCATCGCGCGCGGCGGCCTCGTGCCTGCCGCCATCGTTGCCCGCGAGCTGAATATCCGGACGGTCGAAACCGTCGCGGTAAAATCCTACGACCATCAGTCGAAGGGCGACATCCGGGTCCTCAAGGCGCTGACGCCCGAAGTGCTCGGCATGGCGCAGGCGGGCAAGAAGGTGCTGATCGTCGACGATCTGGTCGATACCGGCGCCACCGCGCGCGTGGTGCGCGAAATGTTGCCGGGCGCCCATTTCGCCACCGTCTACGCCAAGCCCAAGGGGCGGGAGATGGTCGACACCTTTATTACCGAAGTCAGCCAGGATACCTGGATCTTCTTCCCGTGGGACCTCGATTTCACCTACGCGGCGCCTATTTCCGGGGCGACGGACTAGTCTAGGTTACGGCCGGCCTCACAGAAAACAAGGTTGGTGCCCAAGCGTACAAAACTCCGCGATCCGCTTGCCAGGCCGGGTTGATGGATGATGAGGCTGGACGCAAAACTAGCCCGTCGGACGACGGCAAAAGGAGCGAGTGGATGATTCGGGCGGCAGTTCTCGGTTTGGCTTTGGCGTCTTGCCTTTTGTCGGTCGGCGGGGCGTATGCCTCGGCCAACGGCGCCAATGACTACCTGCTGGCGCAATCGCCCAGCGCCCAGGCGGCCATCTTCACCAAGGCGATCGGTCGGGGCTGCACCGCCAGGACCGTGTTCTATATGGGAACCGGCGTGCGCGGCTTCCCCAAGAACCATGCGATCTGGAACGCGAGATGCGCCAGCGGCGCGACCTACGCCATCAAGGTTGCGCCCGATGGCTCCAACCAGGTGATCGAGTGCACCGTGTTCGAGGCGATGAACGGCCTCAAGTGCTTCAAGAAGCCGGCGGTGAAATAAGGCCCTCGGGCGACCTCGGCAGCGCCGCGACCGGTATCCGCATCGGCAGGTTGCGAGGCCCGGCGCGCGATTGAGTTTTCGCCCCTTCTGTGACAACAGGGGCGGGCCGGCGGGCGTGATGGAATGGTAGACATACAGGACTTAAAATCCTGAGAGGGTAGCCTCGTGCGGGTTCGAGTCCCGCCGCCCGCACCAATTGGCGCCAGCCGCCCTGGCGGCGGCGAGCGGATCCGACTGATCCCTGTCAGCTTCGGCCTCTTCGCTCAACCCGGATGGGCGGCAGTCTCTATCTCGGCCTCGATCGCCACCATCAGCTCGCCAGCCGAATAGCCGCCGTCGTGGCGCTTGCCGTTGATGAAGAAGGTCGGGGTGCCTGCGACCCCGCTGCGGGTGCCGCCCATGAAATCCTGCTGCACCTTGGGGGCATAGGTCTCGGCGGTCAGTGCGTCATGGAGCGCGATCTGGGAGAGCCCGAGCCGGGAGGCGAGGTCGTACAGCAATTGCGGGCTCAACCGGGGCTGGTTGGCGAAGATCAGCTCGTGCATCTGCCAGAAGCGCGAATAGGCGCCGGCGAATTCGGCCGTTTCGGCGGCCACCTCGGCCTGAGGGTGGATCTCGGTCAGGGGAAAATGCCGAAACACCCGGGCGACCCTGTCGCCCAACCGGGCGAGGACGAAGTTCAACTGCGGTTCGGCTGCCCTGCAATAGGGGCACTGGTAGTCGCCATATTCCACGATCGTAACGAACGCCCTCGGCGATCCGAGGATGTGGTCATTCCGGTTTACGGGTACGCGCAGTGTAGCCATTTCATTTCACCGGTTTTGGCATGGCAGGGCGTCGATGATGCCGTCAGCACCGGGATTGATGCCGACCGGCGCCGCCGGGGAGGACGTCTTCAATCTCGGGCTCGGTCATCATGGCTGGGTGATCTTGCTGTTGTTGGCGACCCCAACCATGGCCGGGCGCAGCAGCCGGTCGTGGATGAGATAGCCCGGCTGGAGCACTTCGATGACGGTGCCGTCGTCGGCGCTGGGCTCGGGGCGCTCATAGACCGCGTGGTGGCGCTCCGGGTCGAACGGCTCGCCCAAGGGATCGAGGCGCTTCACGCCATGGCGCGCGAGGGCCGCGAGAAGCCCTTCCTGGGTCGCGGCGACGCCCTGGAGCAGGCGATCGGGATCGCTGTCCGGTGCTTCGCTGGCGCTCTTGAGGGCACGCTCGAGATTATCGATGCTCTCAAGCAGGTCCGCCGCCAGCTTGGAGGCGGCGTAGCGGATCGTCTCCTGGTGCTCTCGCGCGGCGATGCGGCGCATATTTTGCTGCTCGGCCAGCGACCTGAGCAGCCGGTCGTCGGCTTCGGCGAGCCTCGCCTCCATGGCGGCCAAGCTCGCCTCGCGGTCCTCAGCGGCGTTTTCGGCGGCGCTGGGGGGCCGGGCTTCGCCTGGCGGGGGCTCCGTCGCACCTGCCTTGGCGGGCTCGCCGTCAGGCGTTTGTCTTCCCGTGGTGGTCATCTGCATCCTCGAATTCGGCATCGATCACATCGTCGGAACCGCCTCCGCCAGAAGCTGCGCCGGCTTGGCCGCTCTGGGCCCCGGCCTGTGCGGCGGCGTTCTCCATCTGCTGGGAGGCGTTGGCCAGGGCCACGGTCTTCTGCTCGATGTCGCTGGTGGATTCGCCCGCGACCGCGGTCTTGGTTGCCTCGATCGCCTGCTCGACCATGGCCCTTTCGGCGGGCGCCCGGTCGCCGACGGCCTCCAATGCCCGCTGGCTCGCAGCGATCTGTCCCTCGGCCTGGTTGCGGGCTTCGATCAGGGCGCGGCGGCGCTTGTCGTCCTCGGCATGTGCCTCGGCATCCCGGATCATTCGGTCGATATCGTCCTTGGTGAGGCCGCCCGATGCCTGGATCCTGATCTGCTGCTCCTTGCCGGTCGCCTTGTCCTTGGCCGAGACATTGACGATGCCATTGGCGTCGATGTCGAACGTCACCTCGATCTGCGGCACGCCGCGGGGCGCGGGTGGAATGCCGACGAGGTCGAACTGGCCGAGCAGCTTGTTTTCCTCGGCAATCTCGCGCTCACCCTGGAACACCCGGATCGTCACGGCGGTCTGGTTGTCTTCCGCCGTCGAGAAGACCTGGCTCTTGCGCGCCGGCACGGTGGTGTTGCGCTCGATGAGCCGGGTGAATACGCCGCCCAGTGTTTCGATGCCGAGCGACAAGGGGGTGACGTCGAGCAGCAGCACATTGCTGACATCGCCCTTCAACACGCCCCCCTGGATGGCAGCGCCGATGGCGACCACCTCGTCGGGATTGACGCCCTTGTGCGGCTCGCGCTTGAACAGGTCCTTGACCGTCTCCTGCACCTTGGGCATGCGGGTCTGCCCGCCGACCAAAACGACCTCCTTGAGCTCCTCAGGCGTGAGTTTGGCGTCCTGCAGGGCCCGATGGCAGGGGGGCACCGTGCGCTGGATCAGATCGTTCACCAGTTCCTCGAGCTTGGCCCGGCGAAGCTTGATATCGAGATGGCGGGGACCGGTGGCATCGGCGGTGATGAAGGGCAGGCTGACGGTGGTCTCGAGGGTCGAGGACAGCTCGATCTTGGCCTTTTCGGCAGCTTCCCGCAGCCGCTGCAGGGCGAGGCGATCGTTCCTCAGATCGATGCCCTGGTCCTTCTTGAATTCGTCCGCGAGGTAATCGACGATCCGCTTGTCGAAATCCTCGCCGCCGAGGAAGGTGTCGCCATTGGTGGCGCGTACCTCGAAAACGCCCTCGCCGATGTCGAGTATCGAGATATCGAAGGTGCCGCCGCCGAGGTCATAGACCGCGACTTTGCCCTGGCCGCTCTTTTCGAGCCCATAGGCGAGTGCAGCGGCAGTCGGCTCGTTGATGATCCTCAGCACTTCGAGCCCGGCAATCTGGCCGGCATCCTTGGTGGCCTGCCGCTGGCTGTCGTTGAAATAGGCCGGGACGGTGATCACCGCTTCGCTGACCTTCTCGCCGAGGTATCGCTCGGCGGTCTCCTTCATCTTGATGAGGATGAATGAGCTGATCTGGCTGGGGCTGTAGTTCTTGCCCTGGCACTCCACCCAGGCATCGCCATTGGGGCCGGGGACGATCTTGTAGGGGACCAGTTTCTTGTCCTTCTCCACGACCGGATCGTCATAGCGGCGGCCGATCAGCCGCTTGATGGCAAATACGGTGTTTTCGGGATTGGTGACCGCCTGCCGTTTGGCCGGCTGGCCGACCAGAACCTCGCCCTCCTTGCCGAAGGCCACCACCGAGGGGGTGGTTCGCGAGCCTTCCTCGTTCTCGATGACTTTTGCCTGCTGCCCCTCCATCACCGCTACGCAGGAGTTCGTGGTGCCCAGGTCGATGCCGATCACTCTTGCCATTTTCCACCTCCGGTTATTGGACGAGCGGACCATGCGATGAGCGTGGCTGCCATGATAACGGTCAGTTTTGCGTGCGACGCTCTCGCTCTAATCCGGCATCCGGGTTGAACAGGCCTGGCGGCAGATCGGCCAGGCGATCGGGCACACGCTTGTCGAGCCGGATATCGCGAGCCCGCACCTCATCTGCTCCGGCTTCGCGCATAACGTCCCCGGGCTGCCGAAGTTCACCCGCCATTTCGCTTCCTTGGGGAATGGGGTGGCGGGCAGTTGGCGGGTGTGTGGCGGCCGGGACACTGATGGCCGTCGACCGCGGCCTTTCGTACGCAGCGGCACCGCGCGGGGTGAGCGCGAGAGGCCCCGCCGTCATTCTTTTGCACTGTTTCGCGCCCTCAGATGGCGCGGGCGGCCACGGAGACCGTCCTCCGCAATACGCACAGGAACGGCTCTAGCCCGCTATGACCCTCTTGCCCCGAGTCATTGAACTCACCCGTGAGCGTCTCGCTCGCGAATTCGACGACATCGGCCCCTGCGCTCTTTCGGCCCAGGCCGCGACCCTGCTCGATGCGGAAAATCCCGAGCTCCTCGACATCGCGCGGCGCTGCGCGCGGGATACCGGGGAGGCCGACGAGGTGATGGTTGGGTTCGGCGCCTTCTATCGTCTGCTGATCCTGGAAGCGCGGACCATCTCGACCCACCCGGCCTTTGCCGCGCTACCGAAGGTTTCGCCCGAGAGCCGGGACGCCCTGGTGCACCAGATCGATGCCAAGGGCCCCGAGCGGTTTACCGCCGAGGCCCTCGATCACATGCATCAGCACAACCCCGAATTGCTGCAGATGGCGCACAATTTCGCCTCGCGCTTTTCCACCTATCCCGAGGTGATGCAGGGGTTCTGCCTGATTTACAAGGCGCTGGTGATCCAATCGGTGGCGGATCGGCGCAGCCTCCACTGACGGGATTGGGGAAAGGGCATTGCTGCCGCCTCCGCTATGCCCCTTCGGCTTTGCTCCGCTCGGTCAAGGCGATCAGCAGCGCCAGACCGCCGATGACCGCGCCTGTGATGGCGGTCACGGTCCAGCCGCCACTGTGGTAGGTCGTGGTTGCCAGCGTTGAGCCGATGGCGCCGCCGACAAAGCTTGTCGTCATGTAGACCGCGTTGATGCGGCCCCGCATGGCTGCCGGCAGCGAGAAAATGACGCGCTGCCCCACCACCTGGTTCGTCTGCACGGCGGCATCGATCACGATGCCCAGAACGACCAGCACCGCGAGCGCGCTGGCGGAGGTCGCCCAACCGGTGGCCAGGAATGCGAGCGACAACACGGCCATCGCCCCAAGCGTCGCCAGACGGACGTGGCCGCCATCGGCCATTCGGCCGGCGATCGGGGCCGCGGCGGCGCCGCCCACCCCGGCAAGCGCGAACAGGGCAATGCCTTCCTGACTCAGGCCGAAGCGCTGCGCGAGCATCACCGGCGCGGCGGTCCAGAACATGTTGAAGCCGGCGAACATCAGCGCCTGGTAGATGGCGCGGCGCCGGACGATCGGCGAATCTCGCATCAGCGCCATCATCGTGACGAGGATCTTGCCGTAAGTCGTGCCGCCGCGCGGCCTGTGGCGGGGCATCAACCGGGCGAGCACCAGCGTAACAATGATCATCAGCACTGCCGACACCCAGAACACCGTGCGCCAGCCGAAGCTCGCCGAGATGAAAAGGGCGAGGGGGCGAGCCAGCAGGATGCCGGTAAGCAGGCCTGCCATGATGTTGCCCACCGTGCGGCCGCGCTGCGCTTCCGGCACCAGCTGCGACACGAATGGAATCAGGACCTGCGCGCCGGTCGAGCAAAGGCCGATGAGCAGCGAGGCCACGAAAAACATGGTGGCGCCGGTCGAGGTCGCAGCCAAAACAAGCGCGATCAGCGTGCCGCCCAGGGCGAAGAGCACCAGCTTCTTGTTCTCGACCAGGTCTGCCAGCGATACGAGGAAGAAAAGGCCGAGCGCGTAGCCGATCTGCGTGATGCTGACCATAACGCCTGCAAGGTTCGGGCGGAGCCCGAGATCCGGCCCGATCACGGCAATCAGCGGCTGCGAATAAAAGAGATTGGCGACCAGCGCTCCGGTGGCCGCGGCGACGGCCCATAACAGGGCGGCGGAGGGGGCCTTGGGCGCAGTTTCGGTGTGCGAGGGCGCGCGCTCTGTAGCGGGCCCCGCTTCGCTCTGAAGTGAAGTCATCGGAAATCCTGACCAGATTGCCCCGATTGCCCGAAAGGGCATTGACCGGGCTATTGCTGCCCGGAACCGTGGCGCTAAGTGCCAGTGGGGGCACCTGTTCGGGGGGGAATGTGACCGTTCCGCCAGAAGCCCACAACCCCTTCCAAACGGGACCCGCCTCCCTCATTATCGCATGGCATCAAATCCAATTGATTGGCGGCGAACGAAAATGCTCATCAAGCGCGAGGTCCTCGAGGCAATCAAGGCAGGGCGGATCGACCTGCAGTTCCGGCGCTGGACCCGGCCCACCGTCAAGCCGGGTGGTACGCTGAAGACCAAGCTCGGACTGATGCAGATCGGACGCATCGACGATATCCGTCCCGATGAAGTCACCGATGCCGACGCGCGCCGGGCAGGGTTCAAGGATGTCGCGGAGTTTCATCGCTGGCTGCAGACAATGAAGGAAGGGCCGCTCTTCCAGCGCATCGAGATCTCCTGGGCTGGCGAATCCGCCAGCTGACGGAACCATGGGCCGCGACTTCCCGTTGGTATCACACTGCCACAAAGGAGGATTCCGTGGACAAGGACCGTGTTCAAGGTGCTGGCAAGCAGGCAAAAGGCGCCGTCAAGGATGCAGCCGGCAAGGTGACCGGCAATCGCAAGTTGCAGGCTGAAGGCAAGGCCGACAAGGCCGCCGGAAAGGTGCAGGGCGAGGTCGGAAAGGCCAAGGACGACATCCGCGATGCCACCCGGCACTAGGCCGATATCGACGGTAAACGAGGGCCGCCCCGATGGGCGGCCTTTTGCTTGCCGGCAAACGGAACATCGGGTCCGGCGCAGAGTTCAGGCCCCGCCTGAAAATCTCCGCTTTGGGATGGCTTCTCTGTCAAGGCCTTGAAACTGGTGCCGTTGCGCTTGCCTTGCGGAGGTGGCCTGTGTCAACTGCGCCTCCAATCGGATTTGCACACATCGCATGGCAGTTGCAAAAGACTCCCGCCTGACGCTTATCTGCATCCTGACGACGATCCTGCTCGACATGATCGGGCTGGGGATCATCGTTCCGGTGCTGCCCCAACTGATCGGGCAACTGACCGGTGGCGGGATCGCGCAATCGGCGGTGATCGGGGGCTATCTGGTCTTCGTCTATGCGCTGATGCAGTTCCTGTTCTCGCCCGTGCTCGGCAATCTGTCGGATCGGTTCGGGCGGCGGCCGGTGCTGCTGCTGTCGCTCATCGGCCTTACTGTCGACTATGCTCTGATGGGGTTTGCGCCCAGCATCGGCTACATCTATTTCGGCCGGATACTCTCCGGCATTTCGGGTGCGGCGGTCGCGACCGCCACGGCCTACATCACCGACATTTCGAGCCCCGAGAAGCGGGCGCAACGGTTCGGGTTGATCGGGGCGGCCTTCGGGCTCGGCTTCATCATTGGGCCGGTGATCGGCGGCGAACTCGGCCAGTTCGGGCCGCGCGTGCCGTTCTATGCGGCGGCGGCCCTGGCCTTCGCCAATTTCCTCTTCGGACTGTTTGTGCTGCCCGAGAGCTTGCCCAAGGAGCGCCGCCGGCATTTCGAGATCCGCCGCGCGAACCCTTTCGGCGCGCTGCTCTCGCTGCGGCGTTATCCGGTGGTGCTGTGGCTGCTGCTGGGCTTGTTCCTGCTGTCGCTGGCCGGCCAGGCCTTTCCCTCGGTCTGGAATTTCTTCACCATCGAGGTGGTCAATTTCTCCTCCGCCCAGATCGGGCGATCGCTTGGTGCCTTCGGCATCGGCTTTGCCATCAGCCAGGCGGTGTTGATCGGGCCACTGGTCAAGCGTTTTGGCGAATGGACGACGGTGTTGATCGGGATGGCGGCGGCAGCCGTGGCCTTTACCGGCACGGCCTTCGTCCATACCCAGTTCGGCCTCTACGGCTTCCTGATGGTGGGGGCGCTCTCGGGCTTGGCGGCGCCGGGCATCAACAGCCTGCTGTCCCGGCAGGTCCCGGACAACCAGCAGGGCGAATTGCAGGGGGCGGTCAACGCCGCCAATTCGCTTGCCGCGATCATTGGTCCTGTGGCGGCGACGCAGCTCTTTTCGTATTTCACCATCCCCGAGAAGGGCGAACCCGGCTATTTTCCGGGGGCGCCGTTCATCGGGGCAGGAATCGCCGTGGTGCTTTCGGGGCTGGTTTTCATGTACACCGCCTGGCGCTACGACCTCATGCACCGCCCCAGCGT
The DNA here is from genome assembly GCA_035493835.1 of Devosiaceae bacterium. GTDB lineage: Bacteria > Pseudomonadota > Alphaproteobacteria > Rhizobiales > Devosiaceae > DASZTU01. Next base: position 6,960 of record DATJHO010000131.1, on the reverse strand, counting down.
CGCCCAGAAGCCGCACCGCCCCGACATGGCGCCGCCCGGCCAGCAGGCCACTCCGCCTTACGATGAGGCAGAAGCGGCAAAGGAATAGCGCCTCGGGCACCTCGGGTCTTTTCTTGCGCCGGCAACCGTGAACCAATTTTCGCCATTGGGGTTGGTAACGAGGCGGACTTTGCCTTATATCGTCTTGTGACGATGGAGACGACGGCAATGAGCGGCAATCTGAAGAACACGGCCCAGGAAAGCGAACACCTGCAGACGGTGGACCCCATCTGGGACGGCGTAGTGCTCAATGCGCGCGATATTCTCGTCAATGAGCCCGGCTTCGGCTCGCTGGTGGTCTCCACCATCCTCAACTATTCGCGCTTCGAAGAGGCGCTGGCGCATCGGCTGGCCGAGCGGCTTCATCATTCGGACGTTTCGGCCGACCTCATCCGGCAGGCCTTCGCGGATGCCCTGGCGTTCCGGCCCGAGATCGGGGCGGAAGCGCGCGCCGACCTTGCCGCAACCATGGAGCGCGATCCGGCCTGCCACCGGCTGATCGAGCCGCTGCTCTATTTCAAGGGCTACCAGGCGATCCAGACCCATCGGTTCGCCAACGCATTGTGGCACCTCGGCCGGAAGGATTTCGCGCTCTACCTGCAGAGCCGTTCGAGCCAGGTGTTCCAGGTGGACATCAATCCGCGCGCCCGGATCGGCAAGGGGATAATGCTCGACCACGGCACCGGCACCGTGATCGGGGAAACCGCGGTGGTGGGCGACCACGTTTCGATCATGCAGGGCGTGACCCTTGGCGGCACCGGCAAGGCCGAACAGGACCGCCACCCCAAGATCGCCAATGGCGTCCTGATCGGGGCGGGGGCGATCGTTTTGGGCAATATCCGCGTGGGCGAAGGCGCTCGCGTCGCTGCAGGCTCCGTCGTGGTCAAGGAAGTGCCGGCGCACGTCACGGTTGCCGGCGTGCCCGCCAAAATCATCGGCGAGGCGGGCTGCGCGCTGCCGGCTTCTGCAATGGATCATATCGTCATGGTCCGCGACACGACGGGTTGACGGGGCCCGGCATTACGTCCATGCCGGGCGGCGAAAAGCATATTGTCGGCCTGTCCGTGGCCGCACATGTACCCATTTGCGAGGAACGCCAGTGAACCACCCGGAAATCATCAAGCTCCAGAAATTCCTGCAGCAGAAGTTCGGTAACAACGCCATCGACGTCCGTCCGCGCAATAAGCAGAACGACAGCGTCGAGGTGTATCTGGACGAGGAATTTCTCGGCCTGATCTTCGTCGATGACGAGGACGGGGATCGCTCCTACAACTTCACCATGGCCATCCTCGATGTCGATCTCGACGAGGTGAAGTAGGGTTCGAGCAGCCCGGAGCTACGAGCGCCGCCGCAAGTGGCTCCAGGCGAACCAGGCTATGGCGACCAGCACCAGCCCCGCAATAACGATATCAGCGCTGTGGAAGGCCGCCTTGAGGGCCGGATTACTGTTCCACTGCACGCCGAGCTGTTCGCCGACATAGGCCAGCGCCAGGCACCAGATGAACGAGCCGACGAAGCTGTAGATCTGGAACTTCCACATATTCATGCGGGCAAAGCCGGCGGGCAGCGCGATGAACGTGCGCACTACCGGCAGCAGCCGCCCGACAAACACAGTTGCCGTGCCGTATTTGGCGAAGAACCGCTCCGAGACGTCAATGTCATGGTCGCGCAGCAGCACATACTTGCCCCACCTCTCGACAAACGGCCGTCCACCCCAATAGCCGACTGCATAGGCGATGGTGGAGCCGAGACTGCAGCCGACTGCGCCCGCGAGCGCCACCCCGATCAGCGACAGCTCCCCGGTCGAGACCAGATAGCCGGCGAACGGCATGATGATCTCGGAGGGCAGGGGGATACAGGCCGATTCGATCGCCATCAGGACGATGATTCCGGCGTAGCCCCCGGCTGAGATTACGGCAACCGCCATCGTGCCGAGTGTTTCGATCAGCTGGCTCAGCATTAGGCACTCCGCGGATGGGGATTTCCGGGTAGCTCATGGATGCGATGGAAGCAAGGTCCGGCGGTCGAGCTATACAGCAATGGCGACATGCGCAGAGGATTTAGCGCGCTTACTAATTCGCCCCGATACGGCCGAGCCAGGATTTGAGCTCGGGGTCAAATTGCCGCCAGTTGTCGAGCACGTCGGCGGAAAAGCCATAGACCGCCGCGATGCCACCGGTCAGTCCCACCGTCCTCAGACATCGGGCGGGGCCTGTCTGTCCTGCCGGAGGCGAACTGCACTTGGCCACGAAAGGATTTGGCGAGAGAGGATCGTACCAGACGGTTTCGTCCTGAAAACCATCCGTCCCGTCGAGCGGCTTGCCGATCAGCCCTGAGGGACCGCTGAGCTGGTCCGGCATGAAGGCGTGCAGGTACACCCCATCGAGCAAGTTCGCGCTCGGCCTGACCTGGCTGAGCGGCAACAGCGTCACCTCGATCGGGGAAAGGGCAGCAGCCTTGCCGAGCGGCAGCGTCAGCTCAAGGTCGACGCTGCTGGCAAAGCCCTCGTCCGCCGGGGCGTTGTCGCGCAACCATGAGGCGGGGATACTCAGTTTCTTGCCCACCAAAGTCCGCTCGATGCGTGGCCCGTCCATGCGCGGCAGCTCGGGCCATTGCGGGCGCGGCAACAGCGAGGTCAACACGTAAGTGGCCGAGAGCCCGACCATCGACACGATCAAAACGATCGCGCCCATCGTGAAGGGCACCGAGTGCGGTTCGGCCGGACGCGAATGCGCGGAAGAGTTCGGCATGTTGTGCGTTAACCAGAACGATCGAAATGACTTCCGATTGGGCGCACCCTATGCTTAACAATTCGTTAACAGGCGTCGCAATTTGCTGCGGCGCGATGGCGGGGGTTGGCAGCGATGTTTCAGTTCATGGTAGCCGGATTCGTGATGGCCGTCGGATTGTGCATCGCCGGGGCCAGTACCCACCTTTACCAGGGCGTGTTCAAGGAACAGGCGATGCTGCGCTACGACGGCAAGACCTATTTCCACACCCTCGGCCACCTGGCGATGAGCTTCGTCTGCGGGCCCTACATCATGCTGCAGCTCGGCTGGCGGCAGGAGCCGGGCGGCGCGATATCGCTCAGCTCGATGCTGATTGGCGCGCTGGTGGCCTTCGGCTGGGCCTTTATCACCGGATTGCTGTTCGTCGGGTCTTACCTCGCCGTGCGGGGCTGACTGCAGCTCAGGCAGCTTAGTTCTTGGCGATGATGACCGTCTGCCGCTCGTCATCGATGCTGACCCACTCGCCGGCGTCTGCCTGCGACTGCCGCTTCAGGAAATGATAAGGGCTGTCCCTCCAGTCGCGCACGGCTGAGTCCTGGTTGTCGAGGATCAGGTCGCCGCGATCGGTGCGGACCATCAGCACGGCGTGGCCTTCCCCATCACCTTCCTTGGCAACGGTCATCAGCAGCGTGCTCACCGGCCAGCCATCCTCGATGAGCCGGCGGCGCTTGGCGAGCGCGATGTCCTCGCAGTCGCCATAGCCGTGTGGATAGGTCCAGTATTCGGCGACATGGTAGAGCTGCTGGTCGGTTTCCGGGACGATGCTGGTGTTGAAGTAGGTGTTGACCTGCAGCAGCTGCGCCCAATTCTGCGGGGTGAGGTGGATGTTGGCGACGAGCGTCGCGTTCATCTGGCATTCCTTGGGGTTGCGCCGGCAGAAGTCGGCATGGCCGATCGGAATGCTCGTGGGGCCCGTCACGGGCGCAAACGCGACATTGGTGAAGTCCACCCGTTGGGCCGCCGCTGCCGGCAAGGCGCTCACGAAAATTGCGGCGAACAGCGCCAGGCAGATTACCCGCCCGGCGGCTTTGATGAGTGACATAGGTGGTCTCCCCTGACGGAGACCACGCTAGAGGGGGGCAATTGCCCCGGTCCGAAAACTCAGATGCAAGTTTTCGGCAGATTTTATTGAAGGAATTCAGCGGCGGTTAAGCATGGGGCCCAGCCTTCGCGTAGGCAGGCAGAAAGCCTAGTTCAGCCGGAGATTCTGCTGCACCACGGTCAGCATTTCCTGGGCGGAGGCAAACTCTACGGCGACGCCGTTCTGGAAATGCCGCACCACGCGGGCACGCATGCGGCCGAGGGTCACCGGCGTACCCATGGCGGGCCTGACCGCGAGCTCGATCGCTGCGCCCGAGAGCGAGATATCGATGATCTTGCAATTGTAGCGACGGCCGTCATCGAGGACGACGGTCGAGTGGCGGTTGTCCGGCACCACGCGCTCGTGGCGGCGATCCTCGGGGAGGTTCAGGAAATCCTTGTTGGCGAGCCAGGTGAGCTGGGCCGCCATCCTGTCGCGCTTGCGGTCGGAAGCGACGACATCCATGACGAAGCCGCCCTCGACCGGATCGAGCACCGTTCCCTCGATACGGCCGACGTGGTCGATATAGGCGATCACCCTTTCGCCGACCCGGCCGGAGACCGGTGCGATGACTACGGCGTCGCCGGGCGACATTTCCAGCACCTGGCACGGAAACTCGCGCCGATCCTCGAGCATGTAACGGCCAAGGATCGACACCTTCACGCGCTGGAATCGCGAGCTGTCGGGTTGGCTTCGGCTGAGCCGAGCTGTGCGGTTCGAGATGAGGTCGTCGTTTAACATGCGCTGACTCAGCCGGCACAATGAATGTGCCGGCAATCAGGCTAATGCTGCTTGGTTAACCCTAGGTAACGTGCGGGGCAGAACCGTGTAGTCTGGTCAACCTTTCCGGTTAGCACCCCATTAGCGCTAGTTGTCGAGCCGCCCCTAGGCCGGGCGGCCACCGTCGATCACCGCCAGATGCGCGTAGCGGCGGGCCGAACGGCCAAAAACGACCGCCGCCATCGGCATCGGTGTAGTACCGGTTGGGGCGAGTGCGGCCACGTCTTCGGCCAGCGAAGTGGCGATATCGGCGGCAAGCTGGCCGGCGGCAGCCTCGTCCGGCCAGATGAGCCTCAGGCCGGTAATGCGCTGCTCCATGATCGGCTGGACGCCGAACCAGTAGGGCGTGTCGATTGAAGTCATGGCGCCGAGCAACCGGGTGGTGGTCAGGCCGTTGTGCCGAATCGGCAGCAGGATGGTTTCGAAGCTCGTCTTGGTGTGGATCGGGGTGGTGCCCTGGAAATTGACCAGCGCGACGGCGTGATCCTCCGTTACCGCCCGGATCAAGGTGTCGATTGCGTCGCGGTCGCGCTGATGCCACAGCTTATTAAACGAGCGCCCCTTGAGTTCGCGGGCGTAAGCTGAGCACAGATGCGATCCGGCGAGCCGGAAGTTGAACTCGTCGCTGCCATCGAGCTCGAGGATGAAGGTGTTGGACAACGCTGTCTTGATCCGTGCAGGATCGATATCCCGACGGTCCGGGGCGCTGCGGGCGCCCCTCAGGCTGTTCCAGTAGTCGTAGAGCGTCTTGGTGCTGGTCTTCTGCATCTTCATCCGCATCGTAGGGCAGTACCCGAGCACCCCGATGTGGTCCGCCCGCTGCAGAATCGACTCTGCCAAATCGGCCGGACGAAATCGCCTTTAAACAATCCTTAAGGTTAACGCGGCGCGCGCCATGTGGAAAACCGACCACTCCAGGCGCGCAGCCGACGGAATACGGAGACGCAATGCAAGACGACCAAAAAGGTGAGGAAAAACCGGCAACTCGCCGTCGCGAACCGATTTTCATGCTGCCGGCGGTGATTAGCGCGCTGGGCGGGCTGATGCTGGTGATTCAGGGTTTGTCAGCCTTCCTTCTTAACGAAAGCCAGCGGATGGAGTTGATCGTCTGGCTGGGTTTCGTCCCCGTTCGCCTGGTGGCGCCGGACCAGTTTCCGGGCGGCCTGTGGCCGCTGCTCTGGACGCCGTTCACCTATGGATTCGTCCATGGCGGCTGGGAGCACGTTATCGGCAACGTCGCCTGGCTGGTGATCTTCGGCACGCCCGTGGCGCGGCGCTACGGCGTGGTGCGGACGCTGGTGATCTTCTTCATCAGTTCGGCCATCGGCGCGCTGGCGTTCGGAATCACCTCGTTCAATGTGCCGGCCTATCTGGTGGGCGCCTCGGGCGGCATTGCGGGCCTAACGGGCGCCGCAATGCGCTTCATCTTCCAGCCGGTGATCGTGGGACGCGATCCGGAGACGGGCGCGCCGGTTGCGCTCGGCCGCAAGATGGCGACGATTCCCGAAATGCTGCGGTCGCCGCCGGCCCGCAATTTCACGATCATCTGGGTCGTGCTCAACTGCCTCGTGCCGCTCGCCCCGATGTTCATCGGCCAGGATGTCGAAATCGCCTGGCAGGCGCATCTGGGCGGATTTTTCACCGGGCTGCTGCTGGTGCCGTTCTTCGAGCACGGGGCAGGGCGGCAGAGGGCTGAGCGGGCGTAAAAGCGCGTTTGGAGTTTGTAGCCAAGGCCCCCTCACCGGGGCCTACCGGCCCCACCTCTCCCCCAGGGAGAGGGGGAGGCGAGGCCCATGCTCTCAAGAATACTCGCCGTTCGAGCAGCGGGGATAAGACCGTGCCACAAGAGCCCCTCTCCCTTTGGGGGAGAGGGTTGGGTGAGGGGGCCTTGGCCAACAACGGCGGCCCCGCGGCCCTTTTTTACGCCGCAGCCTTCTGCTTCAGATCCGGCGGCGTGGCTTCGGCCATGAGCGCGACGATCGCCTCCATGCCCGGCATCACCTGCTGGCCGTCGCTGCCGAGGCGGCGGACGGAGACGGTGCCTTCCTCGGCCTCGCGCTTGCCGACCACGAACATCAGCGGCACCTTCTGCACCGAGTGCTCGCGCACCTTGTAGTTGATCTTTTCGTTGCGGATGTCGAGTTCGGCGCGGATGCCGGCGGCGCGCAGCTGGGCGACCAGCTTTTGCGCATAGTCGTCGGCTTCGGAGACGATCGTTGCCACCACCACCTGGGTCGGGGCCAGCCACATCGGCATCTTGCCGGCATAGCT
>DATJHO010000130.1:0-12506 GCA_035493835.1 Devosiaceae bacterium | reverse complement strand
CGTGCCCGGCAATATCTGGAAGGTGCTGGTTTCGGACGGAGCTCGTGTGGCGGCGGGCGACACCGTGGCCATCATCGAATCGATGAAGATGGAAATTTCGATCACCGCCCACGCGGCCGGCCGGGTCCGCGACATCCGCGGGGTCCCCGGCCAGACCGTCAGGACCGGCGACGTGATCGTCGTTTTGGAGGAAATCTGAATGTTGCCGACCATGCTGGACCTTTCGAGCCTGCGTGCTGACCACGCCAACGGCGCGACGCCGCTACAGGTGATCTAGCTGTGGGCCATGCCGCCCGAGACCTTCGGCATCTTTGTCGCCGGCATTACGGCGCCGTCGGCATCGACTCACTCTCGACGACGGCATCGCCGCCTCCGGCTTTCCGTGCAAGGCCTGTGCCTTGCTTGGCCAAGGACATCATGCGCTTCGGGGCTGGCGCGCTTTCGCGGCATCGCGCGTAGAGAATGGCCCTGAAGCGAAGCTCTCATATGGAATGGTTGGTCGCGAGCAGTTAGCGCGGCGACGAGCTGAACTGAGGGCGGCTTTTCTGAATTTCCAGCCGAAAGCGGCGGCTCTTCAGAGTGACGTTGAGTTTGGTGCACCCGGCGAGATTCGAACTCACGACCTCTGCCTTCGGAGGGCAGCGCTCTATCCAGCTGAGCTACGGGTGCATCGGGGAGCGCCGGCGGGAGGGGCCGGGCTGGATGGCGCGCAACCTAGCCAAACGCGGCGTCACGCGCAACAACGGTTTCGCATTCTGCCCCCCGTCGATGCTTTTCCAGCTTGGGTGGGAGTGCGAAGGGGGCCGCCGGCTAGGGCCGGGCCCCAATCAGTGGCCGCCGCCACCGCCGCCGCCAGCAGCGGCCGGCTTCCTCATCAGCAGAGTGAAAAGACCGAGGATGCCGAAGAGGCCGGTCAGCAGCAGGAAGACGTCGCTCAGCGACAGCACATAGGCCTGCTGCCCCACCATGTTGGCAAGCTGCTGGGTGGCAGCAGCAACGCCGTTGAGCCCGCTCAGCGTGTTGCTCTGCGCCATCCCGTTGAGCTGGTCGACCGCGGTGCGATTGCCCCAGTTGATGTTTTCCGACAGACGCTCGGTGTGCAGGGCGTCGCGGTTAATGAGGATGGTGTTGATCAGCGCCAGCCCCACCGCGCCGCCGAGATTGCGGGTGAGGTTAAAGAGGCCCGAGGCGTTCTTGATGCGCGCAGGGGGCAGCGTGCCAAGCGCCAGATTGTTGATCGGCACCATGCAGAGCATCAGTCCGAAGCCGCGGAAGATCTGCGGCAGCAGGAGCTCGCCGAAAACCCAGTCGGAAGTGATGTGGGATGCCTGCCAGGTGCCAAAGGCGAAGGAGAAAAAGCCGATCATCATCATGAACCGCATATCCATCTTGGTGGAAAGGATGCCCGCTATGGGCGCGGTCAAAAACATCACCAGGCCGGAGACGAACAGCGTCTCCCCGATCTGCATCGAATCGTCGCCGCGGATGGTCGCCAGGTACAGCGGATAGACGTAGGTAAGGCCGTAAAGGCCGACGCCGAGCACGAAAGAAAACACCGAGCCAAAGGCGAAATTGACGTTGCCGAACGCCTTGAGGTCGACGATCGGGAAGTCCGCCCGAAAGGCGCGCCAGAAGAAGGTGATTCCGCCGACCACGGAAATGATCGCCGTGTAGAAGACAGCGGTGTCGTTCAGCCAGTCATTGGACGGGCCCTCTTCGAGCACGTATTCGAGGCCGCCCAGGAACATGGCCATGCCGATGAGCCCCCACCAGTCGAAGCGCTTCATCAGGCCCTGCTCGGGTTTGTCGAAATCGACAAGCATCCAAACCGCAATCGTCACCAGGATCCCGGGGCCCACATTGATGAGAAACAGCCAGTGCCAGGAGAAGGCGTTGGTGAGATACCCGCCCACGGTCGGCCCGATGGTGGGGGCAAGGGTTGCGACGAGGCCGATAAGGGGGGAGACAGTCGAGCGCCTGGAGGCCGGAAACACCGTGAACGCCGCCGCAAACACGGAAGGAATCATGCCGCCGCCGATAAAACCCTGGAGGGCGCGGTAGACGATCATCTGATCAATATTGGTGGCGGTCGAGCAGAGAAAGCTCGCCGCCGTAAAGCCTGCCGCCGAGATGGTGAACAAAACGCGCGTCGACATGATGCGGCCGAGCGTGCCCGAGAGAGGGATCATGATCACCTCGGCGATGAGGTAGGCGGTCTGCACCCAGGAGATTTCGTCGGAGCCCGCCGACAGGCCGGCCTGGATCTCGCTCAGCGAGGCGGAGACCACCTGGATGTCGAGAATGGCCATGAACATGCCGAAGACCATGGCGATGAAGCCAAAGATCTTGCGCGGCTCAATATAGTCGGCGGGGCGCGCCGGTTGCTGCGGCACCGGCTTGGCATCGATGGTTGCGTCCGACATTTCTTGTCCTTCCGGCGTTACGAGCTCGCTGGCTGGCCGGTATGGGCCGGCAATGGGGAGCGGAAAGCCCGCTCCCCGGGGCGGCGGTCAGTTCGCCATGGCCGGGATGGTGCGCGTGTCTGCGTCAACGGTGACGCTGAGGCCGGCGCGCAGCCAGCCGCTATCGAGCGCCGACTTGGGCAGCGCGATGCGCACCGGCACGCGTTGCACCACCTTGGTGAAGTTGCCGGTGGCGTTCTCTGGCGGCAGCAGAGAGAACACCGCTCCCGAGGCCGGGGAGACCGACTGCACGGTGCCCTCGATGGGTTGGTCGGGATGGGCGTCGACATAGATCAGCGCCTTTTCACCCGGCAGCAGCTGGCCGAGCTGGGTTTCCTTATAGTTGGCATCGACATAGAGGTCTTCGGTCGGCACCAGCCCGGCGAGATTGACGCCGGGCGTGACGTAGTCGCCCTGCTGCACCGAGAGATTGCCGATCACCCCGTCATAGGGCGCGCGCAGCACGGTGAACCTCAGATTGCGATTGGCCTGGTCGAGGGCCAGCTGGTCGGTCTTGACCTGGCTGGCGGCGACGGCGCGCTGGCTGGTCAACACGTCGACATTGGCGCTGGCTGCGGCGATCGCCGCGTCGTCTGCCGCCACGGTGGCGTTGGCCTGGTCAAGCGCGGCGACGGCGTCGTCGAGGGTTGCCTGGGTGCCGAAGGCGCTAGCGGTAAGCGACCTGGCGCGCTGTTCGGCGAGCTGAGCATCGTGCTGGCCGGCGACCGCAGAAATTTTTTGCGCCTGGGCCTGGAGCACGGAAGCCTTGGCGCCGACGATCTGCGCATCGAGCTGCTGCAGCGTCAGGTTCTGGGTGTTGATCGCCGCCTGCGCCTGGTCGCGGGCGATCACGTAGTCGCCGTTGTCCAGCGTCACCAGCGGATCCCCCGCCTTGACGGTCTGGTTGGCAAGGACGTTCACCCTGGTGACGTAGCCGGCAACCTTGGGCGAAATGGTCGCGATCTGCCCGCCCACATAGGCGTCGTCGGTCGAAACCATGAACCTGCCCACGGTATAATACCCGTAGCCGTACCAGGCGCCTGCCGCGATCGCGATCAGCGCGATCACCGTCATGACGGCACGGCGGCGGCCGCCGGCTTTCTTCGGAGCCGGCGGACTGGCCGGCGCCGTCTGCACCGGCGCGGCGGCGGGAGCCGTGGGCGCCTCGGCCCGGGCCGCCTCACGCGGAGCCGACTCGTCGCCTGGCTGGGCCTTCTTGGGGAAATTCCGGATCTCTGCTGTGGAATTATCGGAAGCGGACATCGCCCCGTGCTCCTCTATGCCTAAAATACCGAACTAAACCGTTCGGTTCGAATTGACGTAGTCGAGGTCCTGCGCCATATCAATAGGCAAGTCGAACTGCATGGTTCGAAATCGATGGAGCGAACGGAATGTCTGCCACTCCGAAAATGCATGGTGGCAATGTGGCTGAGGCGGAAGGTGCCGCCAAACCCCAGGGACGCAAGGGGCGCGTTGCCGGCCAGGACCCGGTCAAGCGTCAACAAATCACCGAAGCCGCCAAGCGATGTTTTTTGGAGCTGGGCTTCGAGGCGACGAGCATGAACGATATCACCGCTGCCGCGGGGGTCTCGAAAGGCACGATCTATGTCTATTTTGCGGACAAGGAAGATCTGTTCACTTCGCTGTGCAAAGCCGAACGGGAACAGCTGATGGACTTCGCCCAGTCCGAACTTGACGCATCAACTACGGTAACCGAGGCGCTCAATCGCCTTGGCGTGGCGCTGGCGACGCGGCTCACCTCCGATCGCGTCATCAAGGCGCAGCGCATGGTCTTGGCGGTGGTCGAACGCCTGCCGAAACTCGCTGCCAGCTTCTTTGGACCGGAGCCCTTTTCGGGCCCCGCGGTCCTCAAGGGCTATCTCGAGAAGAAGGTCGCCACGGGAGAACTGGTGGTTGAGGATACCGAACTTGCCGCGCGGCAGCTCATCGACCTCGTGATGGCAGGATTGTTCAAGCCTCGGCTATTCGGCAACATGGTAGAACCGCCCTCGGCCGAACTCGTGGCTGCAAACGTTGCCAAGGGCGTCGATGTATTTCTGGCCTATTACGGCCGAAAATGAGCCTTTGACACCAGCTGGCGGTCGCCGAGTGCTTCTGCACCGGTCACTCACCCTGGGTGACGCCTACTCTTCCCAACAAGATACAACTTCCGCGAACACCATTAACCTGGCGCTCACTGCAGACGCAGATGGTGTCGGGGTTTTTGCTATTGCTGTGCGTTGAGCATTTCTAGCAGACCAGAATGCACGGTGGTCGGCACGGGCCGGCCGTAAGCAGATGGATCTTGCCGATGCAAAAATACTTGCTCGCAATCGTCACGTTGCTTGCGGCTGCCCCACCGGCCTTGGCGGGCGACTGGACAGCTACAAGGCTGCGCGGCATCGTCATGGTCAATGACACTCACGGCGATGGTGAGTGGCAGCGCTTGAGTCGCGGCGGGGTGGTGTCCGACGACCGCGTGATCCGGACGCTGGCCTCCGGCAATGTCGAGTTCGCCCAAGGCGCCGAGACGATTTCCTTCGGCCCCAATTCGCAGGCCCAGATCATCGACGGACGGCGCCAGACCTTCACCACCGTGGTGCAGCAATTCGGCAAGGTGTCGGTCGAGGCAGATGCCCGCAAGGTTCAGCACTTTTCGGTGAGGACGCCCTATCTGGTCGTGGTGGTCAAGGGCACCGTGTTCAGCGTGACCACCACCAATCGGGGTAGCCGGGTCGCGGTATCGCGCGGCCTCGTCGAAGTCACCGATCCGCGTCGGCACCGCACGATGATGCTTCCGGCTGGCCGCGAACTGGTGCAGATGGCGGACGGGCAGATGCTTCTTTCCGGCATTGCCGATCCGGCCCTCACCCACCCGGTCGTCAACGGCGTGGTCGAGGATACTATCGACAGCCCCATCGCCGGCACCGTCCTCTATGACAACACGACCGGCCTTGGCGCGGCGCTCGGCAACACGATGCAGACGGTCAGCAACACTGTGAGCGGCGTCGGCAGCGATCTGGGCGACACCATCTCGGCGACGGGCGATGCGCTCGGGGACGGCCTGGGCGGCTCGCTTGGCTCAGCCCTCAATACAACCACCGAGGGGCTCGGCACGACGCTCGATGGCGTTGGCGGCGGGCTGGGCAAGGCCGTGAGTGGTGCCGGGGGCGCCGTCGGCAAGACGCTGGGCAAGACAGGCGCCGGAGTCGGCAGAACACTTTCACATCTCGGTCTCTGACGTTGGACCCCCGGATGTCCCCCATGGGCTCACCCGCTACTGCCGCCCGCGAGTCGATGGCCGCCGCCGCCCGGCCGGTTGGCGGGCTGGTGCATGTGCTGGCGGTGCTGGCAATCGTAGCGCTCGTGGGGTGCGCCTCGTTCTTTTCCCTGTTCCGGCCGCTCGACAATTGGCTGCTCGACCAACGCTTTTCCGCGGCCAGCCGGACGCCTACCGGCAGCATCGTCTTTGTCGAGATTGATCCGGCGAGCCTCAGGCATGTCGGCGTCTGGCCGTGGCCGCGCCACATCTACGCCCAGCTACTCGATCGGCTGATGGCGATGGGGGCGCAGGAGACGGTGCTGGATATCGATTTCAGCTCGGCCAGCAGCGAGACCGAGGACCAGGCGCTGGAGGCGGCGATCGAACGGGCCGGCGGCTATGCGCTGCTCGCCGGCTTCCGCCAGCTTTCTCCCGTGACCGGGCAATTGGAGGTGACGCTGCCGCTGCCGCGCTTTCGCGCCGCAGCCGATACCGTCATGGTCAATGCCATGGCCGAGCCCGACGGCATCGTGCGCCGCTATCCGTCCGGCCTCGAGCTGGGGGGCAAGTATTATCCCTCGCTGGCCGACGCGCTCTCCGGCGCGCCGCTTGCACCCGGCAACCGAGTTTTCCTCGATTATGGAATAGATGCCTCGGCAATCGACCGCATCGCCGTTGCCGACGTCCTGACGGGCAAGGTCGATCCCGCGCGCATTGCCGGCAGGCAAGTGGTGGTCGGGGCGAGCGCGCAGGAATTGCGCGATATCTTCACCGTACCGCGCTACGGTACCGTGCCCGGAGCCTTCCTGCAGATCATCGCCGCCGAGACGCTGAAGCAGCACCGGGCGCTGAGAACCGGCGGCCGCGCCGTTCCGCTGGCGATGGTAATGGCGGTGGGGCTGGTGTTACTGCTGCTGCGAGGCCGGGTGCCGCTATGGGGCGAGGCGGCGACGGCGCTGTTCATCGCCCTTGCCGTTGAAGGTTCTGCCTTGGCGCTGCAGGTCGATGCCGCCTTCCTGCTGCGCACCGCCCCGGTAGACGTGGTCCTGCTCGGTCTTTTGGCATGCGCCGTGCTGCAGGAGCTCGAAACCAAGCGACGGCTCCATGCAGAGGCGGAACGGCAGCGGGACGCGACCCGCGACATGCTCGATCAGGTCATCGCCGACAGTTTCGATGGCGTCATGGTCATTGACGAGGCCGGTTCGATCGTTGCCGCCAGCCGCATGGCGGAACGCCTGCTTGCCGAGGGCGCCCCGCTGGTCGGTCGCGATGCTGCGGCTTTTCTGCCCGACGGCATCAATGCGGCCGTTTCGCACCAGTTGGCGGCGTTCGCCGCCGAAGCGCCCTTGCCTGCAATTCCCTCCGAGGCGACCCTGCCGCTGCTCGGGGATCGGCGCACTCTTGAATATGTCGTAACCGGCTCCGAGATTGCCACCGCTGGCGGGCTTCGGCGTGTTGTCTGCCTGAGTTTTCGCGACATCACCGAGCGCCGGCAGAGCATGGAGCGCCTGGCCTTTCTCGCCGCTCATGATCACCTCACCGGGGCCCGGTCGCGACTAGCCTTCGTCGAGGCCATCGAGGTGGCGCTCGGAAGCGATGCCGACCGCGACCAGGGCCTGACGATCGCCATCATCGATCTGGGACGGCTGCAGATCGTCAATGACCTGTTCGGCCACGACTGCGGCGACTTGGTGCTGCGCGAGGCGGCGGCGCGGCTCATCAGCCTCGACTTGCTGGCCGTCGGCCGGGTTGGGGGCAACCGCTTCGCGCTCGCGCGGCGCGGCCGCCTTGCACCGCCCGAGGCCCGGCAATTCGGACAGCTATTGGTCGGGACAGTCGGCGGGAGCTATCAAATCGGGGACCGGCGGGCTGTGCTGTCGGCACATGCGGGCGTGACCTCAACCGATATTTCCGGCTTCGACGGCGGCGTCCTCCTCAGTCACGCGGACATGGCGCTCGCCGGCGCGAAGGCAATGCCCGGCAATCCGGCAGAAGTGTTCGTCACCGCCATGACCTTGCGGCTTGCTGAAAAGCAGGAGCTTGAGGCGGCGCTGCGTCAGGCGATCGCCGAGGGGCAATTGCAGGTTCACTACCAGCCGCAGGTCCATTTGCGGACCGGCGCTCTCGTCGGAGTCGAGGCATTGCTGCGCTGGCATCATGCTGAACTCGGCGAGGTGTCCCCTTCCCGCTTCATCCCGGTGGCCGAGGAAGCCGGGCTGATCCTCGAACTCGGCCGCTTCGTGCTTCGCACCGCCTGCCGCGATGCCGCGAGTTGGCCGGGTTCGGTGCGGATCGCGGTCAATGTCTCGCCCGTGCAGTTCGAGCTGGGCGACATGGTGGCCGAGGTGGGGGCGGCATTGGCGCTCGCTGACCTCGGGCCCGAGCGGCTCGAGGTCGAGATTACCGAGGGCCTGTTCGTCGGGCACGGGCACCCGGCGAACCTCGCGCTGGAGCGCCTGCGCCTCATGGGCGTCAAGGTCGCGCTCGACGATTTCGGCACCGGTTACTCGTCGCTGAGCTATCTGGCACGCCTGCCCCTCGACAAGCTCAAGATCGACCGCAGCTTCGTTCGCGACCTGCCGCACGACCATGATGCCCGGGCGGTCGTCGGCACGATCCTGACGCTGGCCCGCACGCTCGGCAAAGGCACCATCGCTGAAGGTATCGAAACCGAGTCGCAGGCGACCCTGCTTGCGGCTGGCGGTTGCGAGGTGGGGCAAGGGTATCTCTTCGGCAAGCCGATGCCAGCCAAAGAGTTCTGTGCCCGGTTTTTAGTCGACCGGCCGCTCGCCACGGCAATGGCCGGCTGACGAAAGCCTGGGGCTCCGGACCGAAAAGTGGGCGCCACTTTTCGGACTATCGGTTGCGCAAACGAAAAGATGGGGCGACATTCCGACTGTATCGGAACATCCGGTGCTCTAGCCGCGTTGGGAGGCCACCTGCGGGTCTGTCGCCCACATCCGGTCCAGCTCGCCAAGCAGCGCCAGCATCCGCTCCTGGGCGGGTTTGCCTTCGTCGTCGGCGTCCCCCCACATCGGGGCTTCCGGCATCAAATCGTCGGTGGCAACGCCAGAACTCTCGTCGGCGGCAAAGAGCGAGGTGATGTTGCGCTGGATCGCCTCGATCATTTCATCCTCGGCCTGATTGTGCGGCTGCTCATCATCCTCAGTCTCCGCTTCACCACCAGCCTCTGCCTCGGCCTCCTGGGCGACCACGGTCACCTGGGCGAGGGCCGGAAACGGCGTGACGATGCTGCCCGCATCCACGGCGATCGCGGAGGCAACGGCTGCCTCTGCCGCCTCTAGGATCCTGTCGGCAGCGGCCTCGTCCGCCGCATCAAGGATGACCGCCGGAACAGGCGCAAGCGGCAGCGGCAGCGTATTACCCATGGCCGGCGCAAAATTGGCGGGCAGAACATTATCTTCCCGGCCGCCGCGATCGTCGCGGCTACGGTCAAAGGAAAGCGGCGAGAACGATTTTGTTATCCCAATCACCCGCGCAAGAGCCGAATTTCTGGCCATCCGATACAACCCCGTTTCTTGTTAACCCTCTTTGAGGCGGCAATTCATGGCCGCGGGCGATGTCGGCTTCTGGCCGTCTTCAAGGTCATTGTTGGGAGAAATTGTGGTGACCGGTATTTTGAACCGGTTTTGCGCGAGAGCGCCATTCGTAGTTGCCGATGGGCGCAGGCTGCTCAACGAAATGCATTTTATGCCGCTGACCCGGACAACGGGACTTTAGGGCAAGAGGTCTGCGACCTCAGCGGCGAGGACTACCCACCCCGGCCGCAGACTCTAAGATTGCGGCGCCTATGAGCCCCTTGACGGGCGGCTCCGACTGGGTTTTTTGCTCAGTATGGATTTCGTGGCGGCCGCCCGAGGACAAAAGCGTGGTGTTCCAATGAGCAAGACCGCCCTCATTACCGGTGTCACCGGCCAGGATGGCGCCTATTTGGCGCAATTGCTGCTTTCCAAGGGCTATCGCGTCCACGGCATCAAGCGCCGCTCGTCCTCGTTCAACACCGGTCGCATCGAAGACATCTACCAGGATCCGCACGAGGCCAATCCGCGCTTCGTGCTGCATTATGGCGACCTGACCGATGCGACCAACCTGATTCGCATCGTGCAGGAGACGCAGCCGGACGAGATCTACAACCTCGCGGCGCAGAGCCACGTGCAAGTAAGTTTTGAGACCCCCGAATATACCGCCAATGGCGACGCGCTGGGCGTGCTGCGCTTGCTGGAGGCGATCCGCATCCTCGGGCTGGGCGAAAAGACCCGCTTCTACCAGGCCTCGACCTCCGAGCTCTACGGGCTGGTCCAGGAGGTGCCGCAGCGCGAGACCACGCCGTTCTATCCGCGCTCGCCCTATGGCGTCGCCAAGCTTTACGGCTACTGGATCACGGTGAACTATCGCGAGGCCTATGGGATGCATGCCAGCAATGGCATCCTCTTCAACCACGAGAGCCCCCTGCGCGGCGAAACCTTCGTCACGCGGAAAATCACCCGCGCTGCCGCGGCCATTTCGCTCGGCCGGCAGCAACGGCTTTACCTCGGCAATCTCGATGCGCAGCGCGACTGGGGCCACGCCCGCGAATATGTCGAGGGCATGTGGCTGATGCTGCAGCAGGACGAACCCGGCGACTACGTGCTGGCGACGGGCGTCACCACATACGTCCGCGATTTCGTCACTTGGGCCTTCGAGGAAGTCGGCATCACCCTCGACTGGCGCGGCGAGGGTGTTGACGAGCAGGGGGTTGATCGGGCCACGGGCCAAGTGCTGGTCGGGGTCGATCCGCGTTATTTCCGCCCGACGGAGGTGGAACTGCTGCTCGGCGATCCGAGCAAGGCCAACCAGCGGCTCGGCTGGCGCCACAAGACCAGCGTGCGTGAACTCGCCGCCGAGATGGTGCGCGAGGACCTGAAGGTGATGGCCACCGACCCGGTCGGGAAGGACCATTGATGTACGATCTCAACGGCAAGCGCATCTGGGTCGCCGGGCATCGCGGCATGGTGGGGGCGGCGCTGCTGCGCCGGCTCGCCGGCGAGGGCTGCGAGATCATCACCGCCGACCGCGCCCGGCTCGACCTCACCCGCCAGGCGGACGTCGAGGCATTCACGCGGCAGGTCAGGCCGCACGCGGTGATCCTGGCCGCCGCCAAGGTTGGCGGCATTCTCGCCAATGACAGCTTTCCGGCCGATTTCCTGCTCGACAACCTGTTGATCGAGACCAATGTCATGGGCGCGGCGCAGCAGCAGGGGGTGGAAAAATTCCTGTTCCTCGGCTCGAGCTGCATCTACCCCAAACTCGCCGAGCAGCCAATCCGCGAAGATGCGCTGCTCACCGGGCCGCTGGAGGCCACCAATGAGTGGTACGCCATCGCCAAGATCGCCGGCATCAAGATCGGCCAGGCGTTTCGCAAGCAGGATGGGGCCGATTTCATCTCGGCCATGCCGACCAATCT
This sequence comes from Devosiaceae bacterium, assembly GCA_035493835.1. Lineage (GTDB taxonomy): Bacteria > Pseudomonadota > Alphaproteobacteria > Rhizobiales > Devosiaceae > DASZTU01. Next base: position 1,318 of record DATJHO010000130.1, on the reverse strand, counting down.
CTACGGCCCCGGCGACAATTTTGATCTCAAATCTAGCCATGTGCTGCCAGCGCTGATCCGCAAGGCACACGAAGCCAAGCTCCAGGGTGCTGCCGAGATCACCGTCTGGGGCACCGGCACGCCGCGCCGGGAGTTTTTGCACGTCGACGATTGTGCCGACGCGCTGGTGTTCCTGCTGAAGAATTATAGCGGCTACGAGCACGTCAATGTCGGCTCGGGCGCGGATCTAAGCATTCTCGAGCTGACGCAGCTCGTCTGCCGGGTGGTGGGCTTTACCGGCAAAATCGTCCACGACCTGGAAAAGCCGGACGGGACGCCGCGCAAGCTGATGGATTCGAGCCGGCTGATGGCCATGGGCTGGGCGCCAAAGATCGCGCTCGAAGCCGGGATCGCGGCCACCTATCAGAGCTTTCTGGCGAAAACCACATCGTAGGCGCTCGCTGCGCCGGTCCGATGTGGAACTTTGCATGCCGCAATAGGTTCTTGGCTGGTAGCCGGCCGCTGAGTTGCCGCGCCTTTGAACGGGGAGTCTTGCTGCAATGCTGTCGCGTTCTCCTGTCGGTGCCCTCATGGCCGCTGCTCTCGTATTTTTCTCGTCGCTTGCGGCAGCCGCGATGCCCGCTGTCGCTGCGCCGCCGCCCTCCAATGCGGCTTTGCTCCAATCCTATGTGGGGAGCTATGTCGGGCAAGGCACCGTCTTCGATGGCAGGACAACACGCGCCCTGCGCTGCCGCATCAACTTTCGACCCACCGGTGCGGTAAGGGTCGGGTATGCCGGGCGCTGCAGCGCCGGCGGAGGCAGTTTTTCGCTGGCAGGCGTGATTGCGTACGACCAGTCTCGGCGCGCCTTCGTCGCCGCAATGTCTTCGAGTGCGGCCAGGGCCACCGTCACACTCGTCGGGCGCAGGAGCGGCGGGCGGCTGGTGTTCCGCTCGCGCCAGGCCATCAGCTTCCAGGGCCGGATTCAGGACGTCAGTTCCACCATGGCCCTGACCGGGGGTGCGATCCGCATCGATTTCAGGGCCACCGACCCCAGGACCGGCAGGACCACGGCCGGCAGCATTCCGCTGTCTAGGGTTGCGTCCTAGACCCGTTCATCGTCTCAAGGAAACGTTGTACGGTCTCTAAGCGTTGGCGTAGTGCCGGACCTCGGCCTCGCTGCTGATCCCTGAGAATGTCGATCCGGATGTGAAGACCGACCTCGAGGCGTTCCTTGCCCGGCTCGTCCCCCTGCCGACCATCCCCGGCCCGGTGTCGATCCCGATCGGGGGCGGGCGGTCTGCTTGGCACCTGGCCGGGCTCTACCTTTTCGGAACAC
>DATJHO010000129.1:0-57103 GCA_035493835.1 Devosiaceae bacterium | reverse complement strand
ATATCAGTTTTGAGGTTCGCCGGGGCGAGATCGTCGGCCTCGGCGGGCTCGTTGGCGCTGGGCGCACCGATGTTGCGCGGGCGATCTTCGGGGTCGCGCCGGCGCAATCCGGAACGATTTTCGTCAACGGGCAGGCGGTGGAGATCAAGGAGCCGGCCGACGCCGTCAATCAGGGGCTCGCGTTCGTCCCGGAGGACCGCGCCACCGCCGGCATTTTTCGCACGCTCCCCGTTGAGCAGAACATCACGGCCGCGGTGCCCAAGACCATCGCGCCAAAAGGCATCATCCGGCGGGCGCTGGAGCGGACGGTGGCGGGAGACGCTGTGCAGCGTTTGCGGGTGCGGCTGGCGTCGATTCGGCAGCCGATCGGTGAGCTCTCGGGTGGCAACCAGCAGAAGGCGATCCTAGCGCGTTGGCTGCTGACCGACCCGCAGATCCTCATCCTCGACGAGCCGACGCGTGGCATTGATATCGGCGTCAAGGCTGAGTTCTACGAGATGATCGGCGAACTCGCCGCCTCCGGCCGGGCAATCCTCGTCATCTCATCCGAACTGCCCGAATTGCTGGCACTCAGCGACCGGGTGCTGGTGATGTCGGAGGGGCGGCTCACCGCCAACCTGCCGCGTGGGGAAGCCACCGACGAGACCGTGATGCATGCGGCCGTGCCCCGCAGCAAGTCCAACGGCAACGCGCAGGTGGCGGCATGAACGTCATGGACATCATGCGCCGCCGCGAGGCCGGCATCGTCGTGATGATCGTCCTTTTTTCGCTCGCCGTCGGCATCCTGCAGCCGCGCTTCCTCACGGTCGAAACGCTGCGGATCGTGCTGCTGGCCGTGCCGCTGATCCTGGTTGCGGCCATGGGCGAGATGATGGTCATCGTTGCACGTCACGTCGATCTCTCGATCGGCTCGATCCTTGGTTTTACCGCAATCGTCGCGGGCATGCTTTGGCGCGACCATCCGGAGCTGCCGATCATCCTCGGCGTGCTTGCGGCCATTGGTCTCGGCGCCGTGCTTGGCCTCATCAATGGCCTGCTGGTGACGATCTTCAAGCTGCCGTCGATCATCGTCACCCTGGGCACGCTAAGCCTTTATCGCGGCTTGCTATTCTATTACTCGAATGCCCGGCAGGTTGATCCGCAATACATCCCGCACGGCCTGATCGAGATGAGCCAGACCTCGCCGATCTTCGGGATTCCCTGGATCATCATCATTGCGTTCCTGGTCGCGCTCGCGACCTATTTTTTCCTCGACCACACGCGGCTCGGCCGCCAGATCTACGCCATCGGGTCCAACCCGGTCGCGGCGCCGCTGCGCGGGATCCGCGCGGTGCCGATCACCATCCTGGTGTTCGTGATTTCGGGGGCGCTCGCGGGCCTTGCCGGCATCATGTACGCCTCGCGCTTCGGCTATGTGAATCCCGGCATTACCGGGGTCGGCTTCGAGTTCACCGTCATTGCGCCGGTGGTTATTGGCGGCGTCTCGATCAATGGCGGCGTAGGCTCGGTCGGTGGCACCGTTCTGGGCGTGATCCTCCTCGGCGCGGTCAGCGTGGCGCTGCCGATGCTGGGCGTTTCCGGCTTCTGGCAGGACGCCATCTATGGCGCTGTGATCCTCGTCGCGCTGGTGATCGACCGAAGCGTCAGGCAGGGCGGCATCAAGGGCCTTCTCGCGAGGGATGCCGCATGAGCAGCGCCGAACTTCGCGCCAATACCGTGTCGCCGCAGGATGCCGCAAAGCCGCTGCCGCTCTGGCGCACCATCGTCATCCGCCCGGAAACGATGACGCTGGTGCTGTTGATCGTTGCGACCATCGTCGCCTCGATGCTCTCGCCCTATTTTGCCTCGCTCAGCTTCATTCTCGAGAGCGCGACCTACTACTCCGAGTTCTCGATCATCGCCCTGGTGCTGACGATGGTGATCGTCTCCGGCGAGATCGACCTTTCCCCCGCCGCGATGATGGCGCTCTCGGCGTGCCTCTTCGGCGTCTGCTACCAGGGTGGCATGCCGATCGGGGCGGCCATGCTGGTCAGCATCGTTTCGGGTATCGTCATGGGCGCCTTCAACGGCCTCATGGTGCTGTGGCTGAGGCTGCCATCGCTGATGGTCACCATCGGCACGCTCACCATGTATCGCGGCTTCGCGCAGGTGCTGGCCGGCGACAAGTCGATCAGCAAGTTCCCGGATTGGTTCGTCGGCATCGACTATCGCGAGGTTTTTGGCGTGCCGGTGCCGGTGCTGATCTTCGTCCTGGCCTCGCTCGTTCTCGCCTTCGTGCTCGGGGCGACGATCCTGGGTCGCCAGATCTATGAGATCGGCACCAGCGAGGTGGCGGCGCGGCACGCCGGTATAAAGGTCCGGCGGATCAAGTTCGGGCTCTTCGTCGCCATGGGGCTGGTCAGTTCGATCTGCGGCCTCATCGCGACATCGCGGCTGGCCTCGGTGCGCTACGACCTGGCCTCGGGCGGCGAATTGCAGATGGTTTTGATCGTGATGCTCGGCGGCACCTATATTTTCGGCGGCCGCGGCACGATTCTAGGCACTTTCATCGCCTCATGGCTACTCGTCATCATCGCCACCGGCATGACGGTCGCCAACATCCCGGTCACCTACCAGCTTACGGTGATGGGGCTTTTGCTCATCATCTCGATCATCGCGACCAACGCGATCTACTCCCGCAACCAACGCTAGCGGGGCTCGCCGGGCATTCGGCACAGAGGAGGAACCATGTTGAAGAAATCACTGTTGCTCGGCCTTTCGCTAGGCCTTGCCATGACGACCGCCATCGGCGCCTATGCCGCCGATCCGGTGTCGATCACCTATATCCCGAAGAACACCGGCAACCCCTATTTCGACTCCCTCGTGCAGGGTTTTAAGGACGCCTGCGCCAAGCTCGACTGCACCTTCGACACGCAGGCCCCGGCGACCGCGGACGCGACGTCCCAGATCCCGTTCATCACCGCGCAGACCCAGCGCGGCGTGAACGTCATCGCGATTTCGCCCAATAGCCCCGACGCGCTCAACCAGGTGCTCGATCGTGCGCGATCGCGCGGCACCCTCGTGCTCGCCGTGAACGGCGACCTTGTCGGCAATCTGCAGCACCGCGATGCCGGCATCCTGCCGGTCGATTTCACCAAGACCGGCCCGGGGCAGGTTGAACTGCTCGGCTCCGAAATCGGCTATCAGGGCGATATCGCCATCCTCTCGGCGACGACCGACGCCCCCGACCAGAACACCTGGATCGCGGCGATGAAGGACGCGCTCGCCAACAATCCGAAATACGCCAAGATGAAGCTGCTGACGATCGCCTACGGCGACGACGATCCGCAGAAGTCGACCACCGAAATGGAAGCGCTGATCCAGAAATATCCCACGCTCAAGGGCGTGATTTCACCGACGACCGTGGGCGTGGCTGCTGCTGCTCAGGTGCTCCAGACGGCCGGCAAGGCCAAGGATATCACCCTCACCGGCCTCGGCACGCCGAACCAGATGCGCCCGTTCATCAAGGACGGCACGGTCAAGGCCATGCAGCTCTGGAGCCCGTATAATGAAGGGCTGCTGGCGGCCTATTTCGCCGTTGGGGTGAAGAACGGCACGATCAAGAACGAACCGGGCACCAAGTTCGAGGTCCCGGGCCTCGGCACGGTCACCATCGGACCGGACCACGTGATCAATACGCAGGCCGAACTGACGACGTTCGACGCCAGCAATATCGACAAATTCGACTTCTGATCGCGCAACCGGGGCGGCGGCAGCGCCGCCCCAATTCATTTCGAAGGTGGTTAGATGAATAGCTATGATTTTGCCGACCGTGTGGCGATCGTTACCGGCGGCGGGCAGGGGATCGGGCTCGCAGTCGCCGAACTCATTCTCGCCAATGGCGGCAGCGTTTCGGTGTGGGATCGCGACGAAAAGCTGGTCGCGGCGCTCGCGGAAAAGTCCGACCGGCTGCAGGCGCTGGTCGCCGATATCGGCAGCATCGAATCCGTCGACGCAGGCGTCAAGGCAACGCTTGAGCGCTTCGGCAAGGTCGACATCCTGATCAACAACGCCGCGATCGTGGGGCCGAACGCCAACACGTGGGAGTACCCGACCCAGGCGTTCGAAGACGTGGTGCATGTGGGCCTGATCGGCACGTTCTACATGTGCCGCGCGCTGGTGCCCCACATGATCGCGCAAAATTACGGCCGGATCGTCAACCTCAGTTCAGTCGCTGGCAAGGAGGGCAATCCGGGCGCCCCGGCCTATTCCGCGACCAAGGCGGGGGTGATCGCGCTGACGAAATCGCTCGGCAAGGAGCTGGCCAAGTACGATATCGCCGTCAATGCAGTGACCCCGGCCGTCGCCAAGACCACGATGGCCATGAGCCAGGATCCGGAATTCCTGAAGATGATTCTCGCAAAAATCCCGCGTGCCCGGATGCTGGAATTGTCCGAAGCCGCCTCGATGATCTGCTGGCTGGCGACTAAGGAGAACTCGTTCACCACCGCTTCGGTGTTCGACCTGTCCGGGGGCAGGGCGACGTATTGAGTTGTTCGGGCCGGTGGCGGCCGAATTTCCGTCCACCTCGCCCCACCCACTGCGTCACCCCGGCGTAGGCCGGGGTCCATCTTGATGCCTCGCCACCTGGAGCAATGCCCTCACCGCTCACTCGCTGGTTTCCTGGTTGCGCAGCCGGTCGAACGCCACGGCGAGCACGATAAAGCTGCCGACGAATGTGCCCTGCCAGAACGTGCTGATGCCGAGGAGAATCAGGCTGTTGCGGATCACCTCGATCAGCACCGCGCCAACCACCGCCCCGAGCGCGGTGCCGATGCCGCCGGCGAGGTTGGCGCCGCCGATGACGCTGGCGGCGATCACCGTGAGTTCGAGCCCGGATCCGAGGCTGTTGGTGACGCTGCCGAGCCAGCCGGTTTCGAGGAAACCGGTGATCCCGGCAGCCAGCGCCGCAACCATATAGACCGAAATCTTGACGGTTTTGACCGGCACGCCCGTGAGCACGGCGGCCTTTTCGTTGCCGCCGAGCGCGAAGACGTAGCGGCCCCACTTGGTCCAGCGCAGCACGAAGGAGGTGATGATCGTGAGCACGACGAGCACGATCAGCGGGTTAGGGATCGGCAGATGGTCGAGGAAGGGCAGGGGGATGGTCTGTGAGCCGCCGCCGATCGATAGCAGCAGCGCCTGGTCAGGGCCAAATGTATAGATCATCCGGTTTTGCGTCAGCACCTGCCCGATGCTGCGCGCGATCGACATCATGCCGAGCGTCACGACGAAGGGCGGCATGCCGAGCACGGCGATGAAGATGCCGTTGACCAGCCCGACGAACAGGCACGCGCCGACAGCCGCCGGCATCGCCACCCAGAGCGGCAGGCCGCTTGTCATCAGCACGGCGGTGACGACGCCGGCGATCAGAACCGTCGAGCCGACCGACAAATCGATGCCGCCCGAAATGATGACAATGGTCATCCCGAGCGCCATGATGCCGACAAAGGCGAAGTTGCGGGTGACGTTGAAGAGGTTTTGCGGCGTCGCGAAGGTCGAGGTGAGCGTCGACAGGGCGATGCAGGCGAGGACGGCCGCTAGCGCCACCCAGAACACCTGCCGGGATAGCATCCAGGCCCAAAAACTCCTGTGTGTCTGCTGGCCGATGAAATCTTGCAGCGAACTGTCGGCGCTCATGAGATCTCCCTGTAGGCCGGCATGCCGGCATCCGCCACTAGGCGGCCTTGATCGCTCCGGTGATAAGGCCGGTGACTTCCTCGGGCGAACTGTCGAGAATAGGCTTGTCGGCGACCTTGCTGCCCCGGCGCAGCACGACGATCCGGTCGCAGACATCGAAAATATCGGGAATGCGGTGGCTGATCAGCACCACAGCGATGCCCTGTTCCTTGAGGCGGCGGATGAGGTTAAGCACCTCCTTCACCTGCCGCACGCTGATGGCGGCGGTGGGCTCGTCCATCAACACGATTTGGGGGTCCGAGAGCCGGGTGCGGGCGATGGCGACCGCCTGCCGCTGGCCGCCCGACATGCGCCGGACGAGATCGCGCGGGCGCGTTTCGGATTTGAGCTCGGCGAAGAGGCCGGCGGCGCCCTTGTACATGGCTCGATAGTCGAGCAGGCCGAAGCGGCCGGTCAACTCGCGGCCGAGGAAGATGTTCGCCGCGGCCGAAAGGTTGTCGGCGAGGGCCAGGTCCTGGTAGACGATCTCGATCCCCTTGGAACGGGCGTCCTTGGGGCTATGGAGCAGGGTTTCCCTGCCGGCGATACGGATGTGGCCTTCGCTGGGTTGGAAGTTGCCGGCCACGATCTTGACCAGCGTTGACTTGCCGGCGCCGTTGTCGCCCACCAGGCCCAGCACCTCTCCCTCGTTGAGCGTCAGCGATACCCCGGTCAGCGCGGTGATGGCGCCATAGTGCTTGGAAATATTTTCGAGTTCGAGCACCGCCACGGCGGCCATCCTCCCAAAAGGCAGCATCGATGAATGCTGCCTTCGCCCCGGCTCCGGATTGTTCCGTAGGCCGGTACTGCGATCTCCCTGATCCTACAAACTATGTTGTTGATCGCAAGAACTTAGTTGTAGTTGCTATCCAAATGCTGTGTTGACGAAATGACTGTGTCATCAGTAAGACTATTTGTGTAGAGCGCAAGTGCCGACAACAAGGCAATTGTCGATGTCCGGTCCGGGTTTGGAGGAGCCTGGTTTCGATTGGCAAGTCTGCTTCCGGCTTGCTCCCCCAATGGGTGGAGCGGGGCGAAAGTAGTTTTCCCAGGACTGATGATCTCGACTGAAGCGGTACGGCGCTGATCCGCTTATGGCCCCGCGAGGAGGCCTATGCTTAACCTAGGGAGGAGTGGCTATGAAGAAGAGCCTGTTTATGGTGGCCGGCATCGCCATGATGGTGCTCGCCGCAACGGGTGCTCAGGGTCAAGAAAAGAAGACCTTGGCGATAGTGGTCAAAGGCCTGGACAATCCGTTCTTCGAGCAGGTGCACCTGGGGTGCGAGAAGTGGAACACCGATCACCCCGACAGCGAATATACCTGCCTCTACACCGGCCCCGCCTCGAGCGCGGATGAGGCCGGCGAGGTGCAGATTGTCAACGACCTGATCACCAAGGGCGTTTCGGCAATCGCGATTTCGCCCTCCAACGCGCCGGCCATGGCGAACATGCTCAAGACCGCGCAGCCGAAGATGCCGATCATGACGATCGACGCCGACCTGCTGCCGGCCGACAAGGCGCTGCGCAAGACTTATCTGGGCACCGACAATTATCTGATGGGCGTCAACATGGCCAAGGAGGCAATGGCGCTCAAGCCCAAGGGGGCCAGCGTCTGCCTGCAGTTGGGTAACCCCGCCGCGGCCAACATCGCCGCCCGCGCTGCCGGCTTCCGCGACACCGTCGCCGGCGCCAAGGATGTCGAGCGGCTGACCGGGCAGAATGGCTGGACCGAAATCCAGGGCTGCCCGCTGTTCACCAATGACCAGACGGACCTCGCCAACCAGCAGATGGCGGATACGTTCACGGCCCATCCTGATCTCGGGGCGTTCATTCTCGTCGGCGGCTGGGCGCAGTTCGGGCCGCAGGCCTATGCGCAAAACACCGACCAGGTGATGAGCCGGCTGAAGTCGAAGGATCTGATCATCGTCGCCGGAGACACGTTGCCGCCGCAAACCAAGGCGTTCCGCGAAGGACGCAGCCATGCCCAGATCGGCCAGCGGCCGTTCGAAATGGGGCTCAGGGCGCCCGATGTGATGGTCAGCCTGATCAAAGGCGAGACGGTCGAGGATCCCCTCTATACCGGGCTCGATACCTGCAACGAAAAAGACTCGGGTTTCTGCAAGGAAAACTGATCGGCGGTCTAAGGTTGGCGGACCGAGAGGGGCGGGCAATGGCCCGCCCTTTTTCCCGTCCTGTCGCATTGCCTGCAACAATGATATCAGGCGATAAAATTCCATCGCCAACGACCCGCCATGACCGCCATCATCCTCGACGCCGTCAACAAGCGCTTCGGCGCCAATCACGCCCTTGCCGATATCGACCTCGAACTGGCGTCGGGCAGTTTTACGGCGCTGCTGGGTCCATCGGGCTGCGGCAAGACGACATTGCTCCGGCTGATCGCCGGGTTCGAAGCCCCCAGCGATGGCACGATCCGGTTCGGTGATCGTGTCGTAGCGTCACCTCAAATTCAGATCCCGCCGGAAAAGCGCGAAGTCGGCGTGGTCTTTCAGTCCTATGCGCTGTGGCCGCACATGGATGTGGCGCAAAACGTCGCCTATCCGCTAAGGACGCGGGGGATGGCCGGTGCAGAGATCGGCACCCGCGTCCGCGACGTGCTGGAGGTCGTCTGCCTTTCAGGTTTCGCCAAGCGGCCGGTCGACCAGCTTTCGGGCGGGCAGCGGCAGCGCGTGGCGCTGGCACGGTGCCTCGTCGCCGATACCGGAATCATTCTTTTTGACGAGCCGCTCGCCAATCTGGATGCCCATCTTCGGGCCAGCATGATCGAGGTGTTGCGGGACATTCGCCGCCGGGTTGCGGCGACGATCGTCTACGTGACGCACGATCAGGCGGAGGCGCTGGCGCTGGCCGACCGGATCGCGGTGCTCGATCATGGGCGTATCCAGCAATTCGCCACGCCGCAGGAGATCTATTCGGCGCCGGGCAACGGCATGATCGCCGGGTTTGTCGGGCGGGGCAGCGTTGTCTCGGCAGAAGGCGATGGGGAGGGAGTCGGTATTGCTGGCTATCGCTTTCCCGCCAGGGGGCACGCCGCGGCCGGTTCCGCCAAGGTCCTGCTGCGCCCCGAGGCATTGCGGCTGGGCGAGGACGGCATTCCGGCGCGCGTGGTCGATTTGAGCTACAAGGGCCCGGTTTACGAGGTGCTGGCGGCGCTCGAAGGCACGGGCGAGCGGCTGGTGCTCGACGTGGCGGCGCCGGTGGAAATGGGCGCCGAGGTCAGGATTGCGGTTTCGGATGCGTGGGTTGTGCCGGCCGAACCGCGCTGAGTAACTGCTCCCCGGGAGCGTGTCCCATTTGCTGGAGCATTGCCCCTCCTGCCTCCGTCATGGTCGGGCTTGACCCGGCCACCCATGATGCCGGGCCACGTGCTTCGGTGGTGCTGGCATGGCCGCACGGGTCCCCGGGTCAAGCCGGTCAAGCCCGGGGATGACGATGGGGTCGAGGCTGTGACCGAACGCCAGGGCGCTGCTGCCGGGACCGCACAACGGCTTGCCTCTGGGAGAGAGGTCGACGCCTCGGATGAGGGGCCGTCTCCGGGCGATCCATATTGGTGCCGCCGCCTGAGCGAAGCCGCTCACCACCTGAAGTTAGGGGATCACCCTCTACCGCCAGGGCAGCACGCCGGCCGGCAGGCGGCGGCCAAGGCGATCGACCGCCAGCAGTAGCACGACAACGACGACGATCGTCGTCACGGCAACGGCGGCCGCCTGGGTGGCGAGGCCAGCACCCTCAAGGCTGAAGAGGATTACGCCCACCGTCTCGTGCCCGCCCGACCAGAGGAGCGCCGAGACGGTCAGTTCGCTGAAGGCGCTCATGAATACCAGCAGGGCTCCGGCGATGGCCGAGGGCGCGGCGAGGGGGGCGGTGATGGTCATGAGGCGCCGCAGCGGGCCGGCGCCGGAGGAGGCCGCGGCCTCCATGAGATCGCTCGGTATTTGGTTGACCGCGGTCGCCACCGGCTTCAGCGCCAAAGGCAGGAAGCGCATGAGATAGGCGACGAGGATGATCGAGGCTGTGGCGTAGAGGCTGCCGATCAGTGGCAAGGGCCGGAGAAACAAGAGGATCACGGCAATCGACAGCGCGACGCCGGGGAGGGCGTAGGAGAGGTCGGCCACGCCCTGCACGGCTCGGCGGGCGGCACGCGGCAGGGGATCGGCGGCGACGGCGAGCGGAATGGCGAGCGCGGCGAGGATCAGCGCTGCGCCGCCCGCTAGCCAAGTGGAGTTGGAGAAGGCCCGGACGGTGGAGGCCTGCCGCAAAAGCACCTCGGCGAAGTTGTCGAAAGTAAGCGTTGCCGGCGTCAGCGGCACGCCATATGCGGGGATCAGCGCGGTGCCGACAAGGCCGGCGACCGGAAGGACGATCATCACCAGCAGGAACAGCCCGACGAGGACGGCGACCGGCAGGCGCCAGCGGCCGAGTTCGAGCCTCGCCGGCGCGGCTGTCGCGAACTGGCGGTTGCGGCCGCTCAAGGCGAGAAACTGGACACCGACACCTGCCAGTGCCAGCACCCCGACCACGACGGAAAGGCCCGCCACCTGCGGCAAGACCTCGGGGCCCATGCTCGAAAGCTGCTGGTAGATGAGCGTCGACAGGGTCAGATAACCGACCGGCAGCCCGAGCAGCGCGGGAATGCCGAAATTGCCGACGCAGCCGACAAACGCCAGAGCCGCGCCCGCGACGAGATAGGGCCGCATCAGGGGCAGGACGATGTCGAAGAGTGCCCTCAGCGGATAAGCGCCCGAGCCGCGCGCCGCCTCGATGAAGTCACGCGGAATGCCGGCGAGGCCGGCGCGCAGGGTGACGAAGACGATCGGCGCTTCCTGCACGCCATAAAGCAGGATGATGCCGCCGCGGCCGAGCAGTGGGTTGCCGGCACCCGCCGGCGGGGCGATGCCGAAGAGATTGAGCAGCGTGCTCGAGGGACCGAGCAGATGCGCCCAGGAAAGGGCGGTGATCTGCGGCGCGACCATCAGCGGGATCAGCAGCAGAAAGCCCAAGGCCCGGCGGCACGGGAGGTCGGTCATCGACACGAGGAGGGCAGCGGGCCCGCCGATCAGCACCGCTACCACCATGCCGAAGACGGAGGTATCGAGGGTGTTGAGCGTGGCGCGGATGACGGTGGCGCGCGCGAAAAGCTTGAGGAGGGGAGAGAAATCAATGCTGCCGGCAGGGGCGACGGCCATCGCCAGCAAGCGGAGGATCGGCAGCAGCGACGCGCCGCCGATGACGATCAGGAGAAGCAGCACCGGAAGCGCAGTGCGCGCGGCTTGCCCCCTCATCCGGCGCTGCACGCCACCTTCTCCCGCAAGCGGAGAAGGTGGGCAAAGACGAGGCCGCGCCACATCGTCTCTCCCCCTTGCAGGGAGGGTGGTGGCAGCCGAGCGGGGGCTGTTTCGCGAGCGCCGAGCGCGCGGCAACAACCCCCACCCCTGCCCCCTCCCCGCAACAGGGAGGGAGACGATGTGTCACCGCCGTGCTTCATCCTACTGGCTGAAAATGTCGCTGAACTTGGCCTTGTTGTCGGCGTCGTTGGCAACAGCCTGAGCCGCATCATAGCCGAGAACCTTGATCGAGGCGCGATCCGGGTAGCCGGGCGGTAGGGCAACGTCAGCGCTGGCGGGGATATAACCCATGCTGGCCCACAGCTTCTGGCCGGCATCCGACAGCACGAAATCGACGAACTTCTGAGCAAGCTCGAGATGCTTGGCCGACTTCAGGATGGCGACCGGCTCGGTCACGGCCGAAACGCCTTCCTTCGGAAAGACGAAGGCGACGGGGGCGCCCTTGGCCGCCTCGCGGATCGGCAGGTAATCGACGATCATGCCGTAGAGCTTGTCGCCACCGGCCACCGCCGTTTCGACATCGCCATTACCGCCCGCCGCGGTCGCGCCATTCTTGGCGAGCGCGGAGAAGTAGTTCCAGCCATCGCTGAGATTGCTGGCGAGGGTCACCGCATGGATCATGGCGGCGCCCGAAGTCAGCGGGCTCGGCATGGTGACCTGGCCCTTGGCCTCCGGCTTTTTGAGGTCGAGCCAGCTCGTCGGCACGAACGGCGCCTTCTTGTTGTAGACGATGCCGGTGGTGATCAGCTTGGTGGAGAAGTAGGTGTGGTCCTTGTCCATCAGGTCGGCCTGGAAGCCGGCCGTCTTGGCGCTCTGATAGGCCTGAAGCAGGTTGTCCTTCTTGAGGCTCTCCATGGTCACGACGTCAGAGATCAGCAGCACGTCGGGCTGGGGCGAGCCGGCCGCAATCTCGGCGCGGAGCTTGGCGATGATCTTGGGCGTACCGTCGCGCACCCATTCGACCTTCACGCCGGGATTGGCGGCCATGAAGGCGTCAGCGGTCTTCTGGGCGTCGGTATTGGGCTGGCTCGTATAGAGGACGAGCGTGTCGTCAGCGGCAAGCGCAGGACCGGCAAGGCCGGCCAACACGAGAGTCACGGCAAGAAGGCGGCGCATGAAATGCTCCCAAGGTAGCGGTGAGACCGTGGCGGTAGAAACTCCGCCCTCCGTCGCCCCTTAACGGTCGCGCTTGACGGTTCGATGACAAGTTTGTGAGTGCGGCGGCGCACTGAGTCCGATCCCACCGGAACCTTCCGTCATCGGGGACATTGCCAAGCTATTCCAAGGAGGATTCTGCCATGGGACTTTTCGATCAAGGTGTCGGAGGCCGTAATGGCCTTTCGCCGGCGGCCGTTGCATTGCTCGGTCTGCTTGCGGTTAAAGGATTCGAAAATCGTGATAAGCTTGCAGGCATGCTGGGCGGTGCCCTTGGGGGCAATCGCGCGGATCCAAATGCGCCGGAAGACGGCAACGGGACAGCGCGCCAGCCTGATCAAGGCGGCATTGGTGGAATGCTTGGTGGGTTGACCGGGCAACCGGGTCAAGCCGGCCAGCAGGCAGGTCTCGGCGGGCTTCTCGGTGGCCTCGCGGGCGCCCTCGGTGGCAATGCCTCCCCAGGCACCGTGGTGAGCAACGGGCTTGGCGACGTCGTGAAGCGCTTCGAAGATACCGGCAGCGGCGACGTGGCACATTCCTGGGTTCAAACCGGCCCGAACCAGGAGCCAGCCCCGCAGCAGATCGAGCAGGCCGTCGGGCCGGATCTCATCACCCAGCTGGCGCAGCAGACCGGCCAGACTCGCGAGGAATTGCTCGCCCGGCTGACGCGCGAACTGCCCAAGGCGGTCGACCAGTTTACGCCACAAGGACACGTGCCGACCGAAAACGAGGTGAATTCCACCCTGTCCGGCCGGGCCTAGGAGCGGGCACATGGAAATCATCTGGACCATTATCATCGGCTTCATCGCCGGGGTGATCGCCAAGTTCATCATGCCTGGGAGGAACGAGCCGCAAGGCTTTATCTGGACGGCGGTTCTGGGCATCATCGGCGCGCTGCTGGCGACTTGGCTCGGGCAAGCCGTAGGCTGGTACGGTCCGGGACAGAGTGCGGGCCTGATCGGCGCAATCGTTGGCGCCATCATCGTGCTCGTGATTTACGGCATGGTCGTCGGACGCCGTAACCGCGCCGGGTGATCCGGAGCCGGGTCGGGCCGGTTTCGCCGATCGGGCCGCCTTTCACGATTGAGCATCCGCCGTCGGCGCGCTAGCACCGGGGCGGATGTTTTATGTCGGGAAGGCAGAAATGCTCGTTCGGTTCGAAGTGAACAGGTTCATGTTGGGGCTCGCTGGAATGTGCGGCGCGATCGGCGTCGCACTGGCGGCGGCGGCAACGCACCGCGGCGAGGCGGATCTGGGGATTGCCGCAAATTTCCTGCTCTTCCACGCGCCGACGCTGCTCGGCATCAGCTTTTTGGCGCGCAACCGGCTGTCGCTGATCGCCGGCGCGGTGCTGATCGTGGGGCTGGTGCTGTTCGCTGGTGATTTGACTGTGCGCGCGCTGAATGGAACTTCGCCATTTCCGATTGCCGCGCCCATTGGCGGGACCGGGATGATCGCCGGCTGGGTCCTGCTGGCGATTTCCGCAGTCGTGGGCTGGCCCAAGCCGGAGAACCGGTAGTCCAAAAAAGCGGCACGCAGCTTCGTTCTGCGCCGTGCGGTCGATGTCGTAGTGACCATCGCGGCCCTTGCCGTATTGGATGTTGTAGGTGACGACGCGCATTCGAGGTCCTCATAGGTCTGGCTGGTTGGCCGGACCCCTACAGGCGATATGTTGCACCGCAATGACGTGCTTCCTTGGCGCCCTGATTCCGCCAGTCGGTCGCCGAGCCGAAGTTGCACTTCCGGTGCGGTGGCTCCCAGAACTTGAAGCTTTGCTGCCTGATCAGTTTTCGTTCGCTTCGATCCGTTGGCGTTCTGTAGCCGCTTGCCGCCTCCGCGACCAAATGCCCTGCTTTCCAAGTCCCGCATTCGGCACGAGGAATCGGAAATCCCCTTGTGTAGCGTATTTGCCATGTGGTTGTTTTCGTCCCTGCGAAGAACAGTAAACGGGAGGCGGTTGGCCTGCCCGATGCATTCCGGAGGAGAGATTCGTGACCGAGGCGACTGCCGCAATTCTTCACCCGCGCCCGAGGCTTACGCGCGACCGTTGGATCGACCTGAACGGCGCCTGGCAATTCGCCCATGACGACGACAATGTCGGCCTCGACCAGCGCTGGTATGGCGACGACAGCCGGTTCGACCGGACGATCACGGTGCCGTTTCCGCCGGAATCAGAGCTTTCGGGGATCAACGACCGCGGCTTTCACCCGGTCCTGTGGTACCGCCGAACCTTTGAGGCGCGGCCTGATGCGGGCGGGCGCCTGCTGCTGCATTTCGGCGCCGTCGATTATCGCGCCCATGTGTGGGTGAATGGCGATCTCGTCGCGACGCATGAAGGCGGCAACACGCCGTTCTTCGCCGACATTACCGCGAGCCTCAAGCCCGAGGGCGCGCAAGTCGTCGTGGTTCGTGCCGAGGATCAGCCCGGCGACGTTACCCAGCCGCGCGGAAAACAGGATTGGCTCGAAGAGCCCCATGCCATCTGGTACAACCGCACCAGTGGCATCTGGCAGGCCGTCTGGCTCGAGCCGGTGCCGGCCGTGTATGTGACGGAACTGCAGTTCACGCCTGAGATTGCAACGGGAACCGTCAAGGTCGAAGCCGCTCTCAGCGCTGCCGCGACGGGTTGGCTGGCGCTCACGCTCAAGAAGGGCGATGAGGTTCTGGCCGCCCAACAGCTCTATGTGAAGGGCGCAGCGGCCGAGACCATCGTAAATATTCCGGCGGCGCAGAATGGCGTTCATCGCAACGACCTCTACTGGACCCCTGACAACCCGAACCTGATTTCCGTCTCGGCGAAATTCTTCAGGGAGGACGGCGACACCGCCGACAGCCTCGAAAGCTACTTTGGCCTCAGGACCGTGGGTATCAGCCACGGCCGGTTCCTGCTCAATGATCGCCCGTTTTTCCTGCGTTCTGTGCTGGAGCAGGGGTATTGGCCGCAGTCGCACCTCGCGGCGCCCAGCCCCGACGCACTGAAGCAGGAGGTGGAACTCGTAAAGTCGCTCGGCTTCAACGCCGTCCGCATCCACCAGAAGGTCGAGGATCCGCGCTTCCTCTATTGGGCGGACCATCTCGGCTTGCTGGTCTGGGGCGAAATGGCCAATGCCTATGAGTTCAACGCCAGCGCCGTCGACCGTTTTACCCGCGAATGGCTCAGCGTGGTGAAGCGCGACCGCAGCCATCCATGCGTCGTTACGTGGACGCCACTCAACGAGAGCTGGGGCGTCGCCGATATCGCGCTCAGGAAAGACCAACAGGATTATGCGAGCGCGCTCTACCACCTGACCAAGGCGATCGATCCGAGCCGGCCGGTGATCTCCAATGACGGCTGGGAACACACCAAGTCCGACATCTGGGGTATCCACGACTATACCCAATATGCCGAGCAGATGACCGATCGCTATGGCTCGGCTGAAGCGGTCGAGCGCACGCTGACCGAGATGCGCCCCACCCGCAAGCGCCTGCTGCTCGAGCCCGGCGATCGCCGCGGCCAGCCGGTGATGATCACCGAGTTCGGCGGCCTTTCTTATTATCCGGAAACCGGCAAGGCGTGGTTCGGCTATGCCACCGCGACGAGCGAGGCCGAATATTTGGCGATGATGAAATCGCTTTTCGACGCCATCTATGAGAGCCCGGACATTGCCGGCTTCTGCTACACGCAGATCACCGACACGCTACAGGAAACCAACGGGCTGCTCGACGAGAACCGCAAGCCCAAGCTGCCCGTCGAACAGCTCCGCGAGATCATCTGGCGGCCCAGCCGTGCCGTCCCGACCGAATATCTCGACATCGCCCGGCAGAAGGCGCTGCGGGTCAGCACAGGGCAGGTGGTTTGAGCCAGGCGTGATCCGGCGAACGTGAATAGTCGGGCGAAAGCCCCTCACCCGACGTTTCGCGTCGACCGTTTCCCCCGGGAGAGGTGAACAAGCGGCGCGGCCTGCCCCTAGCGACCCCTCTCCCTTCGGGGGAGAGGGGTAGGGCGAGGGGGCCTTCGCAATTTCCTCAGCCTCTACGGATCACGCTCTAAGGCAGGCCTCACTGCAGTCTCCGCCCTCCTAAGAGCGCTGGAGCCGACACATTCTCCCGGTGCGTCGGGGGGATGACCCAGAGCCTCGGGCCGGGTCCCAGAGGATTGCTACCCAAAAATCGGGTACATATCGCGGCTCTTGATCTGCTCGCGATTTTCCTCCTATGGTCGAGGGGGGCGTTGCTGGGCCGGGAGGAGACTGGCGCAGCAACGCGGAAAATGGCGAACGCGCCAGCTCAACCGGAGGAGCCAGAATGATCAGGGGACTATTGAGGACGGCGGCCGCCGCAACGGCGCTGCTGACGATCAGCGTATTTTCGGCGGCGCAGGCCGCGGACACCCTCGTGTGGTGGGATTTTCTCGGCGGCGGCGACGGCGTTCGCATGAAGGCGCTGATCGATGAGTTCAACAAGGAACACGCCGGCAAGATCCAGATCGAGGCGACCACGCTCGATTGGGGCACGCCGTTCTACACCAAGGTGCAGACCTCGACCGCGGTCGGGCAGGGCCCCGACATCATGACCTACCACGAGTCCCGCATTCCGCTGGGGATCTCGACCGGTTCGCTGAGCGTCATCACCCCCGAGGAAATGGCGGCTTCCGAGATCAAGGCCAGCGATTTCGAGCCCGCCGACTGGAAGGCGGCGCAAGACGCCGATGGCAAGCAATATGCCATCCCACTCGATATCCACTCGGCCATTCTCTATTACAACAAGACGCTGCTGAAGCAGGCGGGCCTGTTGGGCGATGACGGCAAGCCCAAGGGCTTCGACGGTATCGCCAACTGGGACGCCGCCCTGGCCAAGCTCACAGCCAACGGCGTTTCTGGGCTGACCTTCCCGACCGCCGACAATGCCAGCACGTGGCGCGTCTTCTACACGCTCCTCAATCAGGAGGACGGCGTCTTCTTCAAGGACGGCAAGTTCCTCGACGGCGACAACCTCGACAAGGCGACAACCGCCATTGCCGAGATGCAGAAGTGGGTTAAGAACGGCTGGACGCCGAAGCAGACGGAATACGCCGGCTCGATCGCGCAGTTCACCTCCGGCAAGGCCGCCATGATGATCAACGGCGTCTGGGAGGTGCCGACAATGGTCGACCTTCAGAAGAAGGGGCAGCTCTTCGATTGGGGCGCCATCCAGATCCCGACCCTCTATGCACATGCCGCCACCTGGGCCGATTCCCATTCCTTTGCCATTCCCGATCGCAAGGGCAACCCCCTGACCCCGGCCAAGCGCAAGGAAGTGCTCGATACCATTCACTGGTTCAACGAGCATTCGCTGGAATGGGCTGGCGGCGGCCATCTGCCGGCATTTAACCCAGTGCGCGACAGCGACGCCTTCAAGAACCTGAAGCCCAATTCGGATTATGCCTCCCTCGCTGCGACGGCCGTCTTCGATCCGGTGACGCCGCTCGCCGGTGTGGCTTCCCCGGTTTACGACGCGGCCGGCAACTACGCCATGCCGGCCGTGAACGGTGAGATGGACCCTGCGGATGCCGCCTCGCAGATGCGGGACGACCTCCAGGGCCAGGTGCAGTAGGCCCCTCCAGTCACGCGGCCGGCAGGCGCTTGGAGCGCTCTGCCGGCTTCCACGACTCATATCGGGAGGATCTACTCATGATGCTGAAAAGTAAGCGCAACGAGCTGCTCGCCGCCGCCGTGCTGATGGCGCCCTTCGTCATCATCTACGGCGTGTTGTTCGTCTATCCAACCCTCAGGATGGTGCAGCTCAGCTTCACCAACGCCCCGCTGATCGGCGATGGCAAGTTTGTTGGGTTGGACAACTTTATCCGGCTGTCGCGCGACCGCCTGTTCTCAACCGCGGTCTGGGACACGATCTATTTCGTCTTGCTCAGCGTCATTCCGAGCACGATCTTCGGGCTGATCATCGCGCTTGGGGTCAATCGGCTCAAGGGGTGGGTGCAGAGCGTGGTTCTCGCCTGCTTCTTCCTCCCCTACATCCTGCCGGTTTCGCTCGTTTATCGCATTTGGGCGTGGATGCTCGACAAGGATTTCGGCATCGCGCAATACGCAATCGCCCCGTTCAACGGGGGCGTGAACATTTCGATTTTCCGTACCATTCCGCTGTTCATGCCGGCGGTCGGGCTCATCACCGTCTGGTGGCTGATCGGCTTCAACGTCTTGCTGTTCATCGCCGGCCTGCGCAACATTTCGAAAGAGCTCTACGAGGCCTCTGCGCTCGACGGGGCAGGGCGATGGGTGCAATTCACGCACATCACCTGGCCGCTGATTTGGCCGGTGACTGTGCTGGTGCTCACCATCCAGTTCATCCTCCAGCTCAAGATCTTCGACCAGGTTTATCTGTTCTCGGATGGCGGCCGGGCGGATGCGACCATGGTCATGGTGCAATATATCTACAAACAGGCGTTCCAGCAGAACCATGGTGGGCTGGGCGCGGCCGCGTCACTGGTGCTGTTCCTGGTCATCGTCATTTTCTCCGTGCTGCAATTCCAACTCCTGAAGACACGCGGAGGTGAAAAGTGAACGCCAGTGTTACAACGCCCAGCGAAGAGCTGATCGTACCGGCCCGGCGCAGCTGGGTCCGCACCTTCGACCACATCGGGTTCATCGCGACCATTCTCACGGCAGCCGGCGCCGTCATCTGGGCTTTCCCGCTCTATTGGGGGCTGGTCACCTCGCTCAAGCCGGACGCGGACGTCGTGAAGGGCTCGATCGTGCTGTATCCCTCGCCCTTTACGCTCGAGGCCTACACGCATGCCCTGTTCCAGACCAGCATGGGCGTTTGGTACGTCAATTCCCTGATCACGTCGGTTGCGACCACGATCATCGTGCTGATCATGGCGGC
This sequence comes from Devosiaceae bacterium, assembly GCA_035493835.1. Classification (GTDB taxonomy): domain Bacteria; phylum Pseudomonadota; class Alphaproteobacteria; order Rhizobiales; family Devosiaceae; genus DASZTU01. The sequence continues at coordinate 38,009 of DATJHO010000129.1, read as the reverse complement.
CGGCGCCGGCTACGCCATCTCGCAGCTCAATTTCCCGGGCCGGCGCATTCTCTGGTGGATGATCCTTGCGAGCTTCATGGTGCCGATCCAGGCGCTGATCGTCACCCATTTCGTGCTGCTCAGCCAGTTCCACTTGATCAACACGCTTGCGGGGGTCGTCGGGCCGCAACTCATCGCTCCGGTCACCGTCATCATCTACAAACAGTTCTTTGATTCCGTGCCGCGCGAATTGCGCGAGGCGGCTGTGGTAGACGGGGCCAACGAGTTCCAGCTGCTGTTCAGGATCTACCTGCCGGTGAACTGGGGCATCACCACCGCGCTGGCAATCATTACCTTCATCGCTGCCTGGAACAACTTCCTTTGGCCGTTCCTTGCGGTGACCTCCCAGGACAAGATGAACGTCACCGTCGGCATAACCCAGGTTTACGATGCCTTCGGCGTGCACTACGCCCGTGATCTGGCCACCGCAATTCTCGGCGGTTTGCCGGTTGCCGTTGTCTATCTGATCTTCCAGCGGCGGGTGACGCAGGCGATCATGTTGTCGGCCGGCATCAAGGGGTGAGGCGGGAGACGCCCCTCGCCTCGACCCTGGCGAGGTGGTACGCCTTTCAGGCGTTTGAGGAGGAGTTCTGATGCATATTCTGGTTATCGGTGCGGCCGGCATGGTCGGACGGAAACTGACCGCGGCCCTGCTGAAGGCCGGCAATGTCGCCGGCAAGCCGATCGAGGCAGTGACGCTGGCCGATGTGGTCAAGCCCGAGCCGGTGCCCTTCGCAGGCACGACCGAGACGGTTGCCGCCGATCTTTCCGAGCCGGGCACCGCGGAGCGCCTGATTTCCGCCCGGCCCGATTTGATCTTTCACCTTGCCGCCATCGTTTCCGGCGAGGCGGAGGCCAACTTCGAAAAAGGCTATCGGATCAATCTCGATGGTAGCCGCTTCCTTCTGGAGGCCATCCGCCAGGAGGGTTTGAAGAGCCCTTATGTGCCCCGGCTCGTCTTCACCTCGTCGATTGCCGTGTTCGGCGCTCCGTTCCCCGAGGCGATCGGCGACGAGTTCTTCAGCACCCCCCTGACCAGCTACGGTACGCAGAAGGCGATTGTCGAACTGCTGCTCAACGACTATTCGCGCAAGGGCTTTGTCGATGGGATCGGCATCAGGCTGCCGACCATAACTATCCGCCCGGGCAAGCCGAACGCGGCCGCCTCAGGCTTTTTCTCGAACATCTTGCGCGAGCCGCTTGTCGGCCAGGAAGCCGTGCTGCCGGTCTCCCGCGATGTTCGCCACTGGTTCGCCAGCCCGCGCGCGGCAGTGGGGTTCCTCGTTCATGCGGCCGAACTCGACACCACGAAACTGGGGTGGCGCCGGACGGTTTCGGCCCCTGGCCTGTCGGCGACGGTCGGTGAGGAAATCGAGGCGCTGCGACGCGTCGCCGGGGACAAGGCGGTGAGCCTGATCCGGGAAGTACCCGACCAGACCATCATGTCGATCGTCTCGGGATGGGCGCGCAATTTCGACACCAGGCGGGCGCTCGGCCTCGGCTTCAGGGCCGAAAGCAGCTTCGACGACATTATCCGCATCCACATCGAAGACGAGTTGGGCGGCAGGGTCGGTTAACGCGAAAATACCCCGGTGGCCTCATCCTGAGCTTGCCTAGGGATGGGGTCACGTCGCCTGCGCCCAGCGTCATCCCGGCGGAGGCCGGGATCCAGTAAGCTCAGCGTAAGCGGCAGCTAACAGGACTCGCCATCAGCTCATCGAGTACTGAATTCCGGCGTTCGCCGGAATGGCGCCGTGGACGGGAAAACACCGTGAACCGCAACACGCTTGGCACGGTGAAGTCGCTGACGCCGTGGGTGCCAAGCTAACGGCCTTTACGCCGCGATGTGGCTTCCGTCCGGGGCCAATTCGCTTTCGTCGCAGACTCGGTTGCGGCCGGCGTGCTTGGCCGCATAGAGGCACCGGTCGGCGCGCTCGATCAGGGTCGCGATGCTTTCACCGGGACGATAGAGCGCAACCCCGAACGACGCGGTGATCCGGCCGAGCCGTTCGTTGGTGGAGCGCTTGAGCAATTCCTTGCCCTGGATCGCCCGGCGGATGCTATCGGCAACGGTAACAGCGCGGTCGAGGTCGGTCGCAGGCAGGATCGCGGCAAACTCCTCTCCGCCATAGCGGGCAACCACGTCCTGGCCCTTCATCTGCGAACGCAGCGTCATCGCCACAAGCCGCAGCACCTGGTCGCCCGTCTGGTGGCCATAAGTGTCGTTGAAGCGCTTGAAGTGATCGATATCCACCAGCAGCAGCGCCAGCGGAGTGCCGCTCGCGACGGCGGTCCCGACCATCCGCTCCACGCCTTCATCGAAGTATTTGCGGTTGAAGATCTTGGTCAGCGGGTCGAGCATCGACTCGCGCCGCACCTCGGCAAGGTTCCGCTGGAGGCTCGCAATGTCCTCGCGCGAAGCCTGCAGCTTGGTCTCGAGCTGCCAGTTGCTTTCCTGCATGCGCTCGGTTTCGATCAGCAGGCGCGCGGCCATGCTCTTGACCGAGGCGATATTGACATCACCGTTAAGGTCGCTGGTCGCCGTCTGCAGCGAGCCTGAATAGGCCTTGGCGCCGGCCATTGCGGTATCGATCGCCGCGTGCACTTCGGCGATGCTGGCGGACATGCGCGCCGACACGGTCGAGATCCGCCTGTCGACATCCTGGGACTTCAGGAACTCGTTGCACAGCGCCTCTACCACCTCGATGGTGGGCGCGCCGTTACGAAAGAGTGGGCCGACCCGCTCGTTGAGCAGCGGATTCACCCCTGTCGCGTAGGTGAAGAGCAGCTCGTAAAATTGCGGGTAGGGAGGAATCTCCGAGCGCGCGAGAAGGTCTATGGCCAAATTCGCGTAGCCGATAACGCGCTTGAGTTCCGTTTCCGACACAATATCCTCGTGCCTTCTGGCGTTCTCTTGATCCGGGAGTCATCGTCGACACAGTTAACGCGTCGTAAGGATAGCTCGCTATGAAATTCTGGTTCGTTTAGGGGGAACCATTTTTGTTTTTGTAATGCCTGCAGGTGTGGATGCAACCGGTCAAATCGGCTTGGCTGTAAGTATTTTCCCGCTGCACTGCACTTGACTCTATTGGTCCCTTACGGATGACCGCAATAGAAACGCAGGAATCGGGCCCTCTGTGCCAAAGGCTGACTCTCCCGGGGGGAGCTTGCCTGGCGTACGTCGCGGCTGTGGCTGCATCGCCGGCCGATTTTCCTCGACCGGATCGCGGCGGACCGGCTCCGGCTTGCGAGGCGACTCCGGCTTGCGGGGCGGGGGCGGCGCCTCCCTGACCGCGATGGCAACTTGCCCATCGGCTACGGGTGCGCGGCGGCGCGAACCGCGTGCCGCACTACGGGGCGGGCGCTGGCGCTCCTCCGTGCCGTCTTCCGTCGTGTCAGCAGCCACCACGCCGCCCGGCAGGTCCAGCAGCGGGATGTCGCGCTGGATCAGCTTCAGGATGGCGTCGAGATATTTGCCGTCGGCCGGCGTCACCAGCGTCACCGAGCTGCCGGAGCGTCCGGCGCGGCCGGTGCGGCCAATGCGATGGATATAGTCCTCGGCGTGCGTCGGCACGTCAAAATTGTAGACGTGGCTTACCGCCGGAATATCGAGGCCGCGCGCCGCGACATCGCTGGCGATCAGCAAGGTAACGCGGTTGCTCTTAAAGGCATCGAGCGTCTCCATTCGGCTCTTCTGGTCCATGTCGCCATGAAGCCCCGCGGCCGAGAACCCGTGTCGCTGCAGCGAGCGGGCGAGCGTTGCCACGTCGCGCTTGCGGTTGGAGAAGATGATGGCGTTGGTCAGGCCTTCGGCACCGCGGATAAGCTGCCGCAGGGCGGCGCGCTTGTCTTCTGGCTTGTTGGAGACCTTGATCATCCGCTGGTCGATCGTCTCGGCGGTGGAATTCTGCCGCGCCACCTCGACCTTTACCGGGTCGCGCAGGAAGCGCTTGGTCAGCCGCTCGATCTCGGGCGGCATGGTGGCGGAAAAGAACAGCGTCTGGCGGCGCGGCGGCAGCAGGCCGCAGATCCGCTCGATATCGGGAATGAAACCCATGTCGAGCATGCGGTCGGCCTCGTCGATGACGAGGATTTCGACGCCGGTCAGCAAGATCCGGCCGCGCTCGAACTGGTCGAGCATGCGGCCCGGGGTGGCGATCAGCACGTCGACGCCGCGATCGAGCTTCTTGTTCTGCTCATCGAAGGAGACGCCGCCGATCAGCAGCGCCATCGAGAGGCGGTGGTTCTTGCCGTATTTCTCGAAGTTTTCGGCGACCTGGGCCGCCAGTTCGCGAGTGGGCTCGAGAATAAGGGTGCGGGGCATGCGCGCTCGGGCGCGGCCCGCCTCGAGCAGCGTGAGCATGGGCAGCACGAACGAAGCCGTCTTGCCGGTGCCAGTCTGGGCAATGCCGATGATGTCCTTCTTTTCGAGGACATGCGGTATAGCCTTGGCCTGAATGTCGGTGGGCTTGGTGTAACCTGCGTCCGCAACCGCGGCAGTTACCTTGGCGCTGAGGCCTAGCCCTGAGAAGTCGTCAGTCAAATTTTACAGTCCACTGATTGGGAGAAATCCGGTGCCGCACAATCGCGTTTCCGCCGGACTCGAACGAGTGGCCCCTGGACGCGGGACCATAGAGGATGGGTCTTTGAAGTCAAAGCCTTTCCGCCATCTCCCTTAATTATTAGGTATGACGGCTAGATGTCCAAGTCGGTCACGAACGCCGCATTCTCCTGGATGAAGGCAAATCTGGCTTCGGGTCGATTGCCCATCAGCCGATCGACTGATGATTTTGTTTCTTCCCGATCCTCGATCACCTTCACCTGCAATAGCATACGCGTCGCTGGAGCCATTGTAGTTTCGCGCAAGTGGGTGTGCGGCATTTCGCCGAGGCCTTTGAAGCGCGTAATTTCCGGTTTGCCGCGGCCAGAAAACTCTTTGGTAAGGATGTCGTCCTTTTGTCCGTCATCCATCGCGTAGAGCGTCTTGCTGCCCTGAGTTATTCTATAGAGCGGCGGCATGGCAAGATATAGGTGGCCCTGATCGATTAGTTTAGGCATTTCCTGAAAAAAGAACGTGATCAGCAATGAGGCGATGTGGGCACCATCGACGTCGGCGTCTGTCATCAGGATAATTTTGTCGTAGCGCAGGTCGTCTTCATTGTAGCGGTCGCGTGTGCCGCTACCCAGGGCCTGGATGAGATCGGCGATCTGCTGGTTGGCCGCGAGCTTTTCGCGCGAGGCGCCGGCGACGTTCAACACCTTGCCGCGCAGGGGAAGGACCGCTTGGCTTTTGCGGTCGCGGGCCTGCTTGGCGCTGCCGCCGGCGCTGTCGCCTTCGACGATGAAGATCTCGGCGCCTTGCGCCGCGGTCTGCGTGCAGTCGGCGAGCTTGCCGGGGAGGCGCAGCTTGCGCGTCGCACTCTGCCGGTCGATCTCCTTTTCCTTGCGGCGGCGTAGCCGCTCCTCGGCGCGTTCCACCGCCCAGTCGAGAAGTTTTGTGGCCTGGTTCGGCGAGGCGGCGAGCCAATGGTCGAACGCATCGCGCAAGGCCGTGTCGACAATGCGCGTCGCCTCGGGCGAGGAGAGCTTGTCTTTCGTCTGCCCGACGAACTCGGGCTCACGCACAAATACCGAGAGCATCGCCGAGCAGAAGTTCAGCACGTCGTCGGCGGTGAGGATCGAGGCGCGCTTGTTGCCGGCGAGGTCGGCGTAGTTCCTGAGGCCGCGCAGGATGGCGGTGCGCAGCCCGGCCTCATGCGTGCCGCCTTCGGGCGTCGGCACGGTGTTGCAGTAGGAGGAGAGAAAGCCATCGCCGAGCGTCCAGGCAATCGCCCATTCGACCGCCCCGTGGGTGCCAGGCTTGCCGTGTTGGCCGGAGAAAATCTCCTCGACGATGCGCGGCTCGCCCTCGATCCGTGTCGCCATGAAATCGCGCAGGCCGCCGGGAAAGTGGAATGTCGCCTTGGTGGGCACTTCGTCGGTTGCAAGGCTCTCGTCGCAGCTCCAGCGCAATTCGACGCCGGCGAAAAGATAGGCCTTGGCCCGCGTCATGCGGAACAGGCGCGCGACCGAGAGCTCTGCCTTGCCGCCAAAAATTTCCGGGTCGGGGTGAAAGCGCGTCGTGGTGCCGCGGCGATTCTGCACCTTGCCGACGACCTCGACCGGGCTGCTCGGCTTGCCGCGCGAATAGCGCTGGCGATAGAGCGTCTGGTCGCGCGCCACTTCCACCGTCATGTCATCGGAGAGGGCATTGACGACCGAAGCGCCCACGCCGTGCAGGCCGCCCGAGGTTTCGTAGGCCTTGGAGTCGAATTTGCCGCCCGCGTGCAGCGTCGTCATGATGATTTCAAGGGTCGAGCGATTGGGGAATTTCGGATGTGCCTCGACGGGAATGCCGCGGCCGTTGTCGCTGACCGTCACATAGCCGTCAGCGCCAAAGTTGACCTCGATGCGGGTGGCGTGTCCGGCGATCGCCTCGTCCATCGAGTTGTCGATCACTTCGGCGAAGAGATGGTGCAACGCGTTGGTGTCGGTGCCGCCGATATACATGCCGGGCCGGCGCCGGACCGGCTCGAGGCCCTCCAGAATTTCGATGTCGGCAGCCGAGTAGCTGCCATTGGTGGCCGGCGGAGGCGGCGGCGGGGCCTTGGCGATGCGTTCGGCAATTGACTTGAGGGTAGGAGCCTCGGTCTTGGCCGGCCCCTGTTGCGGGCCAAAAAGGTCGTTGCTTTCAGGCATAAATCAGGAAACCTCGGCGACTCACGGCAGGTATTGATCTAGCACAATCCAGCGCGGGGTGGGCCTTGTGCCGATTCCCCGTGGGAAATCTAAACCGCGGCTGAATGCGCCGTTGCGCTTGCGTTCAATCATGGCCATTTATTTTGCCTCGGGAAATGATGCAAGATCGCCCAAGTTTGCTGGGAACCCATCGGATGCGGCTCAACTACCGGGTGTCGACGATGTTTGCGCGCGTGTGCCTCGTCGCGTTGCTGTTCGGCTCGGCTATTGCTGCCGAACCTGTAGTGGCTGCGCCCTTCAATCCGTTCCAGGATTTTCGCGATCAGGGGGGGCGCGGCGGCGGGCCGCCTTTCAACATCGACCAGGATCCGTGCGCACCGGGCGGGCGCCGCGACGGGCCGGGCGCGCGTCGCGGCCAGGATTGCTATGCCCCGCCGGCATACCGTGACCGAGGAGGCCGCAATGACGGACGCCGCCCGGGCTCAAACGCTTTCGGGCTGCAATTCAACGACGGCTACTAATCCTTTCGGATTGGCCACTTCGCCCTTGATTTGCCATCGAGGTTTCCGAGGTTCTACAAACCTTGGCCACTCTCCACGAGCAATGGCTTAGGCCAGCGCAGAGGAGATGAAATGCAAACCTTGCAATTGCGACGCAGATTTGCCCGCGCCGTCGTTCTCGCCATTGCTGGTGTCGCCGCCCTGGCGGGATTTTCCGGCCCGGCGGCAGCTCAGTATTATCCGCCATTGCAGTTCTATAACAATGGCCTCTCCATTCACGTCCCCTATGTGCGGATCTTTCCGGGCTTTCCGCCCCATCCGGGGCAACCGGTCTACCCCGGCTATCCGGTACAGAATTGCTTCCTGGATCCGCAGGTCCGGATTTTGCTTCAGCAGGCCGGGTATGACGACATTTCCTTCTATGGATACGCCAATTTGCGGGCTCACGCGCGAGCGGTGAGAGGGGGGCAGGTCTATGACGTGACCGTCCATCGCTGCACGCACGAGCTCCTCAGTGCCGTTCCTGTTGGCCAATTCTGGCTGAGGTGAGAAAATGAACGTAAGATGAACGAAGAATTGCGTTCTGGTTCAAGGGAGCGCGTCTAGTCTAGACGACAAAGGCACTTGAAGAGGGTGCCGCGAGGAGATCGAAATGACAATGTTGCTTCCGTTATCAAAAATCGTACGTGCTGCAATACTGGCTTTGGCGGTGAGTGGCGCGGTTTTGAGCGCCGTTCCGGCTCAAGCGCAGTACGGCGGCGGGTCCGGCGGCGGCGGGTCCTCCCGTTCCTACGATGAGCCCCGCTCTTTTGACCGTCCGTCCGATCGGGGCTTCAACAGGCGAGTGTGCCTTTCCGAGGGACAGCTGCGCCGCGACCTCAATAGGAGAGGGTTCCGCAACATCACGTTCTTTAGCTTTGGCAACGTCCGGGTCCAGGCGCGCGCCGTTCGCGGCCCATGGGTCTACCGTCTGACTGTCAACCGCTGCTCCGGCGATATCATCGGAATGGTCAGGGCCGGTCGGCGCTAGAGCGCCGGGGGCGAGCAATCACGGGGGCGGGGGCGGGCGCCGAGCTTGCCGCCGCCCTCGTGCGTTTAGAATTCATTCAGTAGTCGGAAGCACTTTTTTAAGCCCCCGCTGGTAACACGAAGTCATACGGTTTGATGTCTGGAGTAGCCGTATGTTGGTCGGCTTGCGGCGCGGTGTGAGTAATATTCCCAATCCGCCATTACAAGCGACTGCAACTGGAATGTGGCAGGCCGGATTTTCAAGTGTTGCGTACCGGCTTGCCCATCTTGTTCTTCCCTGGCCGTTTGCCGTCGCTGGTTTTTCCGTGTTCTTTTATTTGGTCTAGACCAAGCGCGTGCCAGGTTTAGGTCGCGTTGAGCTTGTCGAAACCCTTGAGACGGTAGATAGCCGCCGACACAAGCCAGCTCACGACGAAGACGCCCACGATGGCGTAGCCGAGACTGGCAACGTTGTCGTTCAACCCGCCGATCAGATTCCAGAATCCGCCGACGAGTTGGAGCTTGTCGCTCAACAGGCCGAGCGCTTCGATCCCGCCGATGAATATCGCAACCACCACCGACGCGGCGGTGATGGTAAGATTGTACCAGAGCTTGCGCACCGGGTTGACGAACGCCCAGCCATAGGCGCCGACCATGGCGATGCTGTCGGTGGTGTCCATCAGCGTCATGCCGGCGGTGAACAGGGCCGGGAACACCATGATGGTCCAAAAATTCATTCCGGCCGCGGCCTGACTCGCCGAGATCGCGAGGAGCCCGATTTCCGTCGCGGTGTCGAAGCCGAGCCCGAACAAGACGCCGACCGGATACATATGCCAGGACCGGCTCACCATGCTGAATAGCGGGCGGAAAATGCGGGCGAGCAGGCCGCGTCCGGCGAGCATACCCTCGATCTCCTCCTCGGCGACAAATTCACCCCGATGGGCGCGGTTGAATGCCGCCCAGATGCCACGGAGAACCAGCAGGTTGCCGAGGCCGATTGCCAAAAGGAAGAACGCCGAGACCAACGTGCCGATGAAGCCGCTTAATTCGCGAATCGGCTCGAACTTGTCCTGCAGGATCGCGGCGCCGCCCGCCAACAGGGCGGCCGCGATCACCACGATCGTGGAATGACCGAGCGAAAAGAACAGGCCGGCTCCAAGCGGCCGCTGCTTGGTCTGCACGAGCTTGCGGACGACGTTGTCGATGGCGGCGATGTGGTCCGGATCGAACGCGTGCCGGAGGCCGAAGACATAGGCGAGCGCCGCCGTCCCCAATAGCACCGGCTGATTTCGGAAGACGATGAGCGCCCAGGCCCAGGCGGCGAGATTGGTACCTATGAGGAAAATATAATAACCGATGACCCGGGGCCAGACAGAAGTGCTGGCGCGCCCGGGCGCGATGAGGTCGACCAATCGATACTCCTTGGGATTTGCGCGTCCCGTTGGGTTGACGCATCGCCGGGAATGGGTCTGACTTCCGATCCTCGGGGATCGGTTACAGTGGCGCGACCGCGCCGGAATTACACCGGCTTCCATGTCCCTGGCTGCGTCGAAACGACGGTAAGTAGCAAGGCTGTTAGCTGTCAACGCCAAACCCGCGGCAGTATCCTGCGCTGCTGGATCGGAACGAGAGTTCCCCGCCGAGCCACACCCACGGCGTCACCCCGGCGCAGGCCGGGGGGCCGGGGTTCAGCGCGCTGCGCGACCGCCGGGCGGGTGGCGAGGCATCAAGATGGAGCCCGGCCTGCGCCGGAGTGACGCCGAGTTCGGGGCGTCCCCTTGTGCCCACGAAAAACGGCAACATCAATTCTCTCCAAGCGGATTCACCAGCCCAGAAAAAAGGGCCCCGGGCGGGGCCCTTTCCATTTCGTGCAAACTGCGGCCGATCAGGCCGAGTAGTACATTTCGTACTCGATCGGATGGGGGGTGTGCTCGAACTTGATCACTTCCGTCATCTTCAGGTCGATATAGCTGTCGATCTGGTCGTCGTCGAACACGCCACCGGCCTTAAGGAAATCGCGATCCTTGTCGAGGTTCTCGAGCGCTTCACGCAGCGAGCCGCAGACGGTCGGGATCTGCTTGAGCTCTTCTTTGGGCAGCTCATAGAGATCCTTGTCCATCGGATCGCCGGGGTGGATCTTGTTCTTGATACCGTCGATGCCGGCCATCAGCATCGCCGCAAAGCCGAGATACGGGTTCGCCAGGGGATCGGGGAAGCGCACTTCCACGCGCTTGGCCTTCGGCGACTGTCCGAACGGGATGCGGCACGAGGCCGAGCGGTTGCGCGCGGAGTAGGCGAGCAGCACGGGGGCTTCGAAACCCGGCACCAGGCGCTTGTAGCTGTTGGTCGTCGGATTGGTGAAGGCGTTGATCGCCTTGGCGTGCTTGATGATGCCGCCGATGTAGTAGAGGGCGTCCATCGAGAGGCCAGCATATTGATCGCCGGCGAACAGCGGCTTGCCGTCCTTCCAGATCGACTGATGGCAGTGCATGCCCGAGCCGTTGTCGCCATAGATGGGCTTGGGCATGAACGTCACGGTCTTGCCATAGGCATTGGCGACCTGCTGGATGACGTACTTATAGATCTGCACGTCGTCGGCCGACTTGATGATCGGCTGGAACTTGATGCCGAGTTCGTGCTGGGCCGAGGCCACTTCGTGGTGGTGCTTCTCGACGGCGACGCCCATGGCGGCCATGGCCGCCAGCATCTCGCCGCGCATGTCCTGGGCGCTGTCGAGCGGGGGAACCGGGAAGTAGCCCTTCTTCAGGCCGATGTGGTGGCCGGTGTTGCCGGACTCATATTCGGCGTCGTTATTGGAGGGCAGCTCAGCCGAGTCGACCTCGAAACCGACCTTGTAGGTGGTGTTCGAATAGCGAACGTCGTCGAAAATGAAGAATTCCGGCTCGGGTCCGAAATAGACCGAGTCACCCAGGCCGAGTTCGCGAACATACGCCTCGGCCTTCTTGGCCGTGGTGCGCGGGTCGCGGTTGTAGGGCTGGTAGGTGGTGGGGTCGAGGATGTCGCAGTTGATGGCGAGGGTCGAAGCGCCGAAGAACGGGTCGACATAGGCGGAATTCGGATCCGGCATCAGCACCATGTCGGACTCGTTGATCGCCTTCCAACCGGCGATCGAGGAGCCGTCAAACATCGTGCCTTCCTCGAACATATCCTCGTCGACCACGGAGACGTCGAAGGTCACGTGCTGCAGCTTGCCGCGCGGGTCGGTGAAGCGCAGGTCTACGTATTTGATATCCTCGTCCTTGATCTTCTGAAGGATGTCACTGCCAGTCGTCATAGGTGTTTACCCCTGTTCGGTCGGATGTTCTTGTTTGCTGAGCCCGGAGCCGGGCAGGGTGCTCCAAGACCCGATTCACGTGCTGCGCCCCTAGAGGGCGTCGTCGCCGGATTCGCCGGTCCTTATACGGATGGCCTGCTCGATCGAATAGACGAAAATCTTGCCGTCCCCGATCCGTCCGGTCTGGGCGGCGTTGCGTATCGCCTCGATCGCCTTTTCCACGAAGTCGTCCGCGCAAACGACCTCGATTTTCACCTTGGGCAGGAAATCCACCACGTATTCGGCCCCCCGATAGAGTTCGGTGTGGCCCTTTTGACGGCCAAAGCCCTTCGCCTCGGTGACCGTGATGCCCTGCAACCCTACTTCCTGCAGGGCCTCTTTGACTTCGTCGAGCTTGAACGGCTTTACGATGGCCTCGATCTTTTTCATTCTTGCCTCCAAGGGACAATCGCGTTGCGACCCAGCCGGAGCGTCTCCAATTCACACAAGTGATGGGCACGCGCCCGGCGGCTTGCCGGTGTCGCTCAAATTATGCACGGCCCATGCCAGCACTGACGAGAAGTGCAGAATGGCAGGGCCGGCAAGGCTTTGGAGCTGTGAGTGCGAGCATCGGCTCAAGCAATGCAACCGAGGTGTGACTAATTTAGCTGCGCCGTGCCCAAAATATAAGCGGATGCGGTCGGCGTCCTCGTTCGGCCGCAAAGTGCTGGAGAATGCTCCCGGAAACAGGCTTTGACTGAAGGTTTCACTTCATATAGACCCTCGCCAACCCGGCCGGAGGGCAGGCGTTTTTGCGGGTGTGGCGGAACTGGTAGACGCACTGGATTTAGGTTCCAGCGCCGCAAGGCGTGGAGGTTCAAGTCCTCTCACCCGCACCAGATTTCGCCACTAGATTCCCTGGGTGCGCGGCCGACACGACATGAGAAAGACGGGATAGGATTCCAATGCAGGTCACAGAGACCCTCAACGAAGGGCTGAAGCGCAAACTTGCGATGACCATTGCGGCGCAGGATCTGGCGATACAGCTTGACGCCAAACTCGCCGAAATTAAGGACAAGGCCGTGCTCAAGGGCTTCCGGCCCGGCAAGGTGCCGCTTGCGCACTTGAAGAAGGTCTATGGCCGTTCGGCCATGTCCGAGGTGATGCAGGATGCGATCAACGCCAGCGTCACCCAGACGCTCGCCGAACGCGCCGAGCGCGCCGCCACGCAGCCGACGATCGATTTCTCCGAGGACCAGGCGGTGATCAACCGCGTGCTCGACGGAGAGGCCGACCTGGCGTTCGACGTGAGCTACGAAGTGTTGCCGCCGGTCGCCCTGATGGACTTCAAGGCCGTCACATACGATCGGCCGGTGGTCGAGATCGCCGATGCCGACGTCGATACCGAGATCCAGCGGGTGTTCCGCCAGAACCGCGGCTACGAAAGCAAGAGCGACGACGGGGTGGTGGAGAACGGCGACCAGCTCGGGCTCACCTTCGTGGGCAAGATCGACGGGGAAACCTTCCCGGGCGGCTCTTCCGACCATGCGCATGTGACGGTGGGCTCGGGCGAATTCATCCCGGGCTTCGAAGAGCAGCTCGTGGGCATGAAGAAGAACGAGACCAGGGAAATCACGGTCACGTTCCCGGCCGATTACCAGCAGCAGACTTTGGCGGGCAAGACCGCCCAGTTCGAAGTGACGGTGCTGCATATCGACGCCCCGCGGGACGGCGAGCTCAACGACGATTTTGCCAAGCTGCTTGGCCTCGAGAACGTTGCGGCGTTGCGCGAGGCAGTGACCTCGCAGATGCGCGGCGCCCTCGATTCGATGAGCCGGCAGCACGTCAAGCGGCAGGTCCTCGATGCACTTGATGAGGGCCACAAGTTCGAAGTGCCCAAGCAGCTGGTCGACGCCGAATTCGAGCAGATCTGGCAGCGCGTCGAGCACGAGATCAAGAATCACGGCCGGAGCTTCGAAGACGAAGGCACGACCGAAGCCGAAGCGCGCGAGCAGTACCTCAAGATCGCCGAGCGCCGGGTGCGCCTCGGGCTGGTGGTGGCCGAGGTCGGCAATGTCAACCGGGTCGAGGTGACGGACGACGAGCATCAGCAGGCGCTGATTGCTGAAGTCCGCCGCTTCCCGGGCCAGGAGCAGCAGGTTTACGACTACTACCGCAAGAACCCGCAGGCGCTCGCCTCGCTGCGTGCCCCGATCTTCGAGAACAAGGTCGTGGATTACGTCGCCGGGCAGGGCCAGGCTGCGGACAAGCCGATGACGCGCGAGGAACTCGCCAAGGTCATCCAGAGCGACGAGTTCGATGTGGATGGTGAGGATCACGATCACCACGACCATGATCATCATGACCACGGCGGTCACGATCATCACGATCACGATCACTGATCGCGTTCGGTCAGCACTTGCGAAAGGCCACCCATCGGGTGGCCTTTTGTTTTGGGATTAGTGGAGCTTGGCTGAAAGCACGTCGATCCCGTCGATGGTTGGCTCCGCCGCCAGGAGGTCGGAGGCCTTTTCCATCAATGCGGCCGCGACAGCGCCGGACAGATGGGCGTCCCGCCCCTCTTCGTCATTGAAAGTATCGAAGATGCCGAAGGTCGTTGGCGTCATCTGGAGCGCGTACCACGAGACGGTGCCCGGCTCTTGCTCGACCAGCGCCGCCGCGCCCTTGAGAAACGCGGCCACAGCGTCCTCCTTGCCCGGTTTTGCCTCGAGCCTGACATAGAGCGCCTTGCCGATCATGTTGGTCTCCTCCCAAGGATTCTGTCCCAAGAATTTGCGGTTGCTGCCGGCCGCGAACCGATGCAGCCTCTGGCGATGAACGCCGGGCGATGCTCCGATGTTCCACCGTTGCGGCGAGGGGTTTGATGGCGAGAGACCAAGGGGCTGCGTTGACGGTGCTGCTGACGCCAGGACAGATGTACGAGGCCGACCGCGTGGCAATCGAAAGCGGTGTGCCATCGCTCAGGCTCATGGAAAACGCGGGGCGGGCCGTGGTCGATGCCATCACGGCACGCTTCGCGAAACGCCCGGTGCTGGTGCTTTGCGGCCCGGGGAACAATGGCGGCGACGGGTTCGTCGCGGCGCGGCTGCTGGCCGACCGTGGCTGGCCGGTCAGGCTGGCGCTGTTCGGCTCGCGGGACAAGCTGAAGGGTGATGCGGCGGTGATGGCGGCTCGCTGGGCCGGCCCGGTGGAGGCGGCGTTGGCCGGCGATCTCGGGGCGCCGGGGCTGATCCTCGATGCGCTTCTCGGTGCCGGGCTCGATCGCGAGGTTGACGGCGCTTTGGCCGAACTGATCGGGGCAATAAATGCGGCGCCGGCGCCCGTTGTCGCCATCGATGTCCCGAGCGGCATCGACGGCGCCAGCGGCGCAGTCAGGGGCGCGGCGGTTAAAGCCGGGCTGTCCGTTACCTTCTTTCGTAAGAAGCCTGGGCACGTGTTGTTTCCCGGCCGGGCGCACTGCGGAGAGGTGGTCTTGGCGCAGATCGGCATTCCGGACGCGGTGCTCGATGCAATCAATCCGCGCTGCTTCGAAAACGGCCCGGCACTTTGGCGCCTGCCGACGCTCGGCGCCGAGACCCACAAATACAAGCGCGGCCACTGCGTCGTCGTCAGCGGCGATGCGCTCCACACCGGCGCGACACGCCTGTCTGCGACGGCCGCGCTGCGGGGCGGGGCGGGGCTGGTGACGCTGGTTGGTCAGAGGGACGCCTTGCTGGTGCATGCCGCGCACGTCACCGCCATCATGCTGGGCGAAATCGCCGATGCTGCGGCGCTTGCGACCTATCTCGCCGATGGGCGGAAGCATGCCGTCGTCATCGGCCCCGCCGCCGGAGTGGGCGAGGCAACGGTGAGCAAGGTGCATGCCATCCTCGCCTCGGATCTCCCCGCCGTACTCGACGCCGATGCCATGACCAGCTTCAAGGATGAGCCGGATGCCTTGTTTGCAGCCATCAAGGCAAAACCCGAGCGCGCCGTGGTGCTGACGCCGCATGACGGCGAGTTCGCGCGCCTTTTCGGGGACGTGCCCGGGACCAAGGTCGAGCAGGCGCGGGCTGCGGCCGAGCGCTCGGGCGCCACCGTCATCTTCAAGGGCGGGGACACCGTCATTGCCGCTCCGGACGGCCTGGCGGCCATCAACTCCAACGCGCCGTCGACGCTGGGCACCGCGGGTTCCGGCGATGTACTCGCTGGCATCGTGGGCGGCCTTCTGGCGCAAGGCATGGCCGGGTTCGATGCCGCCGCCGCGGCCGTATGGCTCCACGGCGAGGCCGCCAACCGTTTTGGAAAGCCAGGCCTCATCGCCGAGGACCTGCCGCCGCTCCTGCCCGATGTGCTGGCGGGGCTTGCCGGCGAATAGCGTGCTGCCACCGTTCCAGCCTCTCCCGACCTCATGGTGAGCCTGTCGAACCACGAGGTCGCCGGCAGGGCGGTGCAGCACCCTCGTCCTTCGACGGGCTCAGGATGAGGGTGTACGCGGGGCTGGGCATTGGCATCACCACTCGACCAGCAGCCTGTCCAAGCCGTGAAAGTGATAGACATTGCTGTAGCTCGGCGGCTCGGCCAACCCCAGCTTGGGCAGCCGGCGGAAAAGCGTTGCGAGCGCGGTTTGCAGTTCGATGCGGGCGAGGGGCGCGCCGATGCAGAAGTGAATGCCGGCGCCAAAACTGACGTTGGCGCCGTCGGTCCGGAACGGATCGAACCGGTCCGCATCGGTGAAGCGGCGCGGATCGCGGTTGGCGGCGCCGAGCATCAGCCCGATGGTGTCGCCCTTCCTGAGGGTGACGCCGCCCTCGAGCTCGAGGTCCTGCAGGGCAAAGCGGGTGAACATGTGGAGCGGTGCGTCGAAGCGCAGGCACTCTTCCACCGTCGCGGCCGTCTGCTCCGGCGAGGCGAACAACGTCTCTGGATCGAACCCGCTCGCGAGAATGGTCTTTACGGCGTTGCCGGTCGTGTGGACGGTCGCCTCATGGCCAGCGTTGAGCAGGAGGATAGCCGTCGAAATCACCTCCTTGTCCGTGAGCTTCTGCCCATCCGCGCCGGCCGTCAGCATGTGGGTGAGCAGATCCTCCTTCGGCGCCTTGCGACGCGCGGCGATCAGGTCGCGGAGATAGGCCATGAACTCGATCGCGGCCGCGTTGGCATCACGCTCGACGCTCTCGGTGACGCCGAACATGTACATCTGCACCATACGGTTGGACCAGGCCACGAGTTGCATCGCCATGTCCGAAGGCACCCCGATCATCTCGGCGATGACGATCGCTGGAATTGGCGCGGCAAAGGCTTTTAGCAGTTCCACCTTGCCGCTCGCCTCGAAGGCATCGATCAGCTCGTTGGCCAATGCCTCGATGCGCGGCCGGAGTTGCTCGACATTGCGCGAAACGAAGGCGCGGTTGACCAGGGTCCGCAGCCGGGTGTGGTCCGGCGGCTCGAGGCTGAGCAGGGAGAATTTTTCCGTCAGGTCAAAATCGGAAGTGTGCGGCTTTGGCTCCGGCAGGCCCAGTTCCTCGCGCGTTGCCACGTGGAGGATCTGCCGGCCGAACCGCCTGTCGCGGAGCAGGGCATTGACCTCGCTGAACCCGGCAAAGCACCAATGTCCGTAGTTCTCCCAGACAAAGGCCGGCGCCGCCGCGTGGAGCTGCGTGTAGAAGGTGTAGGGATCTTGATAGAAAGATGGGTTGCGCGGCTGCGCCACGGCGCGGCGCTCGCTGGCGTCGATGGTGAAGGCGTCAGGCGTGTGCTCGTTCATTTTGCGACGGGACGCTTGTTTTGTTAGGCATAATTCCATCTCTAGACCGGAAATCGTCACCCGGCCATTGGCTGCCGGCGTTGCACCTGCCCATAAGGGCAGTGCATCCGGGAGTCGGAATGCGCCATCTACCCTCTATTGCAGGCTGCCACAGTCACGCCTATGTCTGCCTTTACCGCAGCTTAAGAACGCGTGGTCTGCTATCGGCCAATCTTGCTGAGTCGTTTCCATTGAACAGGGGCATCCGGGATGAGAGATCCGGTCGATACCTTCACCAATACGCTTGTGCCGATGGTGGTCGAACAGACCAATCGCGGCGAGCGCGCTTACGACATCTATTCGCGCCTGCTCAAGGAGCGGATCATTTTCGTGACCGGCGTGGTCGAGGACAACATGGCCTCGCTGATCGTTGCGCAGCTGCTTTTCCTGGAATCGGAGAACCCGAAGAAGGAAATCAGCCTCTACATCAATTCGCCCGGCGGCGTGGTTACGGCGGGCCTCGGCATCTACGACACGATGCAGTTCATCCGCCCGGCGGTTGCAACGCTCTGCGTCGGGCAGGCCGCCTCGATGGGGTCGCTCCTCCTCGCGGCCGGTGAGTCGGGCATGCGCGGTTCGCTCCGCAATGCCTCCATCATGGTGCACCAGCCCTCGGGCGGCTACCAGGGGCAGGCGACGGACATCCTGATCCACGCCAAATACACCGAAAATCTGAAGCGCCGGCTGAACGAGATCTACGAAAAGCACACGGGCCGCACCTATGACGAGATCGAGCGGGCCCTCGAACGCGACAATTTCCTGTCGGCCGAGGAAGCCAAGACCTTCGGCATCATCGACAACGTGTTCGACAAGCGCGCCATCCCCGAGGGGACGTGAGGTCAATTAACCTAATGCAGCATGCCCACGGGAGTGTGACACCCGTGGAATTGCGCCCGGCCGAATCGATCGCTAAGGTCGGTTCGGCTTACAACTTGTTTAAGTGTCGTGCGTTAGCCTGCTAATTGGCTGCGCCTATATGGGAGCGGTACTCCCGGGAGTGACATGATGTCCAAAGACACTACCAGCGAAACCAGCAAGAACACGCTATACTGCTCGTTCTGCGGCAAGTCCCAGCACGAAGTTCGCAAGCTGATCGCCGGCCCCACCGTATTCATCTGCGATGAGTGCGTGGAGCTTTGCATGGACATCATCCGCGAGGAGAACAAGACCTCGATGGTGAAGTCGGCAGATGGCGTGCCGACCCCCGTGGAGATTTGCAAGATCCTCGACGACTACGTCATCGGCCAGTATCGCGCCAAGCGCGTGCTGTCGGTTGCGGTGCACAATCACTACAAGCGCCTGCACCACGCGACCAAGAACCAAGACGTGGAACTGTCGAAGTCCAACATCCTGCTCGTCGGCCCGACCGGTACCGGCAAGACGCTGCTGGCCCAAACGCTGGCGCGCATCCTCGATGTGCCGTTCACCATGGCCGATGCCACGACGCTCACCGAGGCCGGCTATGTCGGCGAGGACGTGGAAAACATCATCCTGAAGCTGCTGCAGTCCGCCGACTACAATGTCGAAAAGGCGCAGCGCGGCATCGTCTACATCGACGAAGTCGACAAGATTTCCCGCAAGTCCGACAATCCGTCCATCACCCGCGACGTTTCGGGCGAGGGCGTGCAGCAGGCTTTGCTGAAGATCATGGAAGGCACCGTGGCTTCGGTGCCGCCCCAGGGCGGCCGCAAGCATCCGCAGCAGGAATTCCTGCAGGTGGACACGACCAATATCCTCTTCATCTGCGGCGGCGCCTTCGCCGGCCTCGAGCGCATCATCCAGGCGCGTTCGGAAGGCTCGGGCATCGGCTTCTCGGCCGTGGTGAAGGATCCCCGCGATCGCCGCGTCGGCGACGTGCTCAAGGAAGTGGCGCCGGAAGATCTGGTGAAGTTCGGCCTGATCCCCGAATTCATCGGCCGTCTGCCGGTGATCGCGACCCTCGAGGATCTCGACGAGGCCGCGCTCATCCAGATCCTGACGGAGCCCAAGAACGCCCTTGTCCGCCAGTACCAGCGGCTGTTCCAGATGGAAGAAGTTGAACTCACCTTCCATGAGGATGCCCTCAAGGCGATCGCCCGTCACGCCATCGAGCGCAAGACCGGCGCCCGCGGCCTGCGGTCGATCATGGAAGGGATTTTGCTCGACACCATGTTCGACCTGCCGGGTCTCGAAGGCGTCGAGGAAGTGGTGATCAGCGCCTAGGTGATCGAGGGCAAGGACGTCCGTCCGCTCTACATCTACTCCGAGCGGAAAAAGGAAGAGCTTTCCACCTCCGCCTGAGGCTTTGCGGCTAGACAGATTTGGGCGCCGGGATTGCGATGCAACTCCCGGCGCTCTTTGTTTGAAGGCTGTTGTTTGTCGATCCCCTTGGCGACAAGCGTGCCGCAACCAGCGCCGTCAGCAGAGATTTGATGCACCCAAGTGATACATCCGGCCGCGCCAAGATGGACCCCGGCGCTCGCCGGGGTGACGTAGTGTTGGGGAACGATCCGGGCCATTTTCAAGGCTTGGCCCCATCTCCGACGTCGCCCCGGCGAAAGCCGGGGTCCATCTTCGTGCCTCCTGGCTGGCGCGGCGGCTGTGGAGCTGGCAAGACGCCGAGTGCGGGGGCCCGGCCCAACATTTTCCCCGCCTAAGCCAAATTCCATGACCGACACGCGCCTCCCCGATGCATTGCGGGCTGCCACCGAGACCCTTGCGCTTGAGCCGGGCAAGTCCCTTGCCGGGCGAGCCGCCGAACTTTCCGCAGCCTACCGGCAGATGACGCCCTCATCGTCGGCCGTCACCGATCGGGCCGATATTGTCGCCTACCTGCTGACCCGCATGCCGGCGACCTACGCCGCGGTTGTCTCGGTGTTGGGCGAGGTGGTGGGCCGTGTCGCCGATTTCGCGCCAAAATCGCTGCTCGATGCCGGGGCAGGGCCGGGGACGGCAAGCTGGGCCGTCGCGGAAAGCTTCCATTCGGTGGAAGCCGTATCTCTGCTCGATCGCAATCGCGGTTTGCTCGAAATGGCGGGCGAACTCGCGGCCGCCAGCCCCAATGAGGCACTCGCGCGCGCCGAGAGGATCGGCGGCAGTCTTGTGGCGCCGCCGGTCGGCCAGCGCCGCTTTGACCTGGTCGTTGCCGCCTATGCGCTGGCGGAAATTTCCGACACGCAGTTGCCGTCGGCGGCGACGGAGCTGTGGGAGCGCTGCGCGGGTGTGTTCGTCATCATCGAGCCTGGGCGACCGCGTGACTATCAGCGCCTGCTGGAGGTGCGGAAGGCGTTGTCGTCTGCCGGCGCGGAAGTCGTTGCGCCGTGCCCGCACGATGCCGCCTGTCCGCTTCCCGAGGGCGATTGGTGCCATTTCAGCGCCCGCTTGCAGCGCAGCCGCGCCCACATGCGGGCAAAGGGCGGGACGATCGGCTATGAGGACGAAAAGTTCAGTTATCTGGTCGTCGCGCGGCCCCATCTCCGGATCTCGCCCGCCAGTGCCCGCGTCATCCGCCAACGGACAGTGAAAAAATTCGAGATCGAGCTGCCGTTGTGCGGCCCCGACGGGCTCGAGACCCGGAAGGTGGCGAAGCGCGACGCCGCTGCGTTCAAGGCGGCGCGAAAACTCGATTGGGGTGACGCGATCGGCTGAGGCCGCCTTGTTGCCGCTACCGCGGCGGCATAATCTGAGGATCTCACACGAAGGAGACGCCTCATGACTCGCTATGCCAACATACTCGAGACTATCGGCAACACTCCTGTGGTCAAAATCAACCGGCTCGCGCCGGAGGGCATCGACCTCTGGGTGAAAAACGAAGCCTTCAACCCGCTCGGCTCGGTCAAGGACCGCTTGGCTCTTGGGGTCATCGAGGCCGCCGAGAAATCGGGCGAACTGAAGCCCGGCCAGACCGTGATCGAGGCCACCAGCGGCAATACCGGGATCGGGCTGGCCATGGTCTGCGCCCAGAAGGGCTATCCGCTGGTGATCGTGATGGCCGAATCCTTTTCGGTCGAGCGGCGTCGGCTGATGCGCTTTCTCGGCGCCAAGGTGGTGCTGACGCCCGCCGCCGCCCGTGCCGGTGGCATGGTCGAGAAGGTGAAGGAATTGGCCGCTGCCAATGGCTGGTTCATGACCCGGCAGTTCGAGAACGAGGCCAACCCCGAAATCCACCGGCGAACCACCGCGCAGGAGATTATCCGGGATTTTGCTGGGCAAAGGCTTGATTTCTGGGTGACCGGGTTCGGTACCGGCGGCACGCTCAAGGGCGTCGGGCAGGTGCTGCGCCAGGAGCGGCCTGAGACCAAGATCATCGTTTGCGAGCCGGACGTCGCGCCCATGCTGACCAGCGGTGAGGAGCAGGCGCGCAATCCCGATGGCACGGCCACTGTCGGCCATCCGGCCTGGAAGCCGCACCCGATGCAGGGCTGGAGTCCCGACTTCATCCCGAAGATCACTGGCGATGCCACTGACCTTCATCTCTACGACCAAATCCTGACGATCCCCGGGCCTGAGGCGATGAAAATGAGCATGGCGCTCGCCCGCCAGGAAGGCATTTTCGTGGGCATCACAGCGGGGGCGACAGTGGCCGGCGCCCTGAAGGTGGCGGCCGATGCGCCAAAAGGCTCCTCGATCCTCGCCATGCTGCCCGATACCGGCGAGCGCTATCTGTCGACGCCGCTCTTTGCCGACATACCGGTCGAAATGACGGATGAAGAGGTGGCGATCTCGCTGTCGACCCCCGGCGTCCAATTGCCGCCCAAGCCTGCAACCCCTTGAGAGGGGAACCGCCCGCGACACTTCGCCCCGCGCCTGATGACGGGGCGAGGTGCCTTCCATTTAGGCATCACAAAGATTCGTGGAGAATTTTACACGAGTTTTGCCTAATCGAACGTCAGTATGATGCCGCCATCCCTTTTGGCAGCTAGCGTCCGAGGCGATGAAGTTGCATAACTGCCCCTGTCGCCGCCCGCTCCGCCGCACATTGGCTGTGGAAGTTGACTTGTTCGGTGAACGGGCGAACCTACTTATAGAGCAGAATCGGCGATATGGCTCCAGAGAGGGCATGGGCCGGTTGCGGGCGCGTGATTGAAACTCTGCACGCGTCCTTGGAAAGGAAAAGATATGACGGAAGTCACTTCAGGCGGCGCCGATCTCGATCGGGAACGGGTTTACCCCGTTTTGCCCCTGCGCGATATCGTGGTCTTTCCGGGCATGATCGTGCCGCTGTTCGTGGGGCGCGAAAAGTCTGTGAAGGCCCTTGAAGAGGTAATGCGGGACGACAAGCACATTCTTGTCGTGACGCAGAAGAATGCTCAGGACGATGACCCGTCGCCCGAACAGATCTACCAGACAGGCACCATCGCCTCGGTGTTGCAACTGCTGAAGCTGCCCGACGGTACGGTCAAGGTCCTGGTCGAGGGGCTCAATCGTGCGTCCATCGACCGGTACCTGCAGACGCAGGATTATTTCGAAGCTGTGGCCTCCGTGCTCGAGGAGCCCGATGGCGACCGCGTCGAGATCGAGGCCCTGGCGCGCTCGGCCCAGAGCGAATTTGAAAATTACGTCAAGCTCAACAAGAAGATCTCCGCCGAAGTCGTCGCGGCTGTCGGCCAGATCGAGAACCACTCCAAGCTTGCCGATACCATCGCCAGCCATCTCGTGATCAAGATCGGCGAGAAGGAAGACCTTCTCAGCACGGTTTCAGTCGGCGAGCGGCTGCAGAAGATCCTCGGCCTGATGGAGGGCGAGATCGGCGTGCTGCAGGTAGAAAAGCGCATCCGCGGCCGCGTCAAGCGCCAGATGGAGAAGACGCAGCGCGAGTACTACCTCAATGAGCAGATGAAGGCGATCCAGCGCGAACTCGGCGATGGCGAAGAAGGCCAGAACGAGCTCACCGAGCTGGAAGAGCGCATCAAGAACACCAAGTTCACCAAGGAAGCGCGCGATCGGGCCAACCAGGAGTTGAAGAAGCTCCGGCAGATGAGCCCGATGTCGGCGGAAGCCACCGTTGTCCGGAACTATCTCGATTGGCTGCTCTCGCTGCCGTGGGGCAAGAAGAGCAAGATCAAGCGCGACCTCGGCTACGCGGAAGAAGTCCTCGACGCGGATCACTACGGCCTCGAAAAGGTCAAGGAGCGCATCGTCGAGTACCTGGCCGTGCAGAGCCGCACCGGCAAGCTGAAAGGCCCGATCCTCTGCCTCGTTGGACCTCCGGGTGTCGGCAAGACCTCGCTCGGCAAGTCGATCGCCAAGGCGACCGGCCGTGAGTTCGTGCGCATGTCGCTGGGCGGCGTTCGCGACGAGGCCGAGATTCGCGGCCATCGGCGGACCTATATCGGCTCCATGCCGGGCAAGGTGATCCAGTCGGTGCGCAAGGCCGGCAAGTCCAACCCGCTCTTCCTGCTCGATGAGATCGACAAGATGGGCCAGGATTTCCGCGGCGATCCGTCTTCGGCCCTGCTCGAGGTGCTCGACCCGGAGCAGAACAACACGTTCAACGACCACTACCTCGAGGTCGACTACGACCTTTCGGACGTGATGTTCGTGACGACGTCGAACACGCTCAACATCCCCGGTCCGCTGATGGACCGCATGGAGATCATTCGCCTCTCCGGCTACACCGAAGAGGAGAAGTTCGAGATCGCCCGGCGGCACCTGATCCCGGAAACGCTCCAGGAAAACGGGCTGCAGACATCGGAATTCGAGATCGACGACGAACACCTCACCAAGGTGATCCGGACTTACACGCGGGAAGCCGGTGTTCGTAACCTCAAGCGCGAGCTCTCCAAGCTCATGCGCAAGGCGGTCAAGGACATCATGCTGTCCAAGACCAAGAAGATCTCGATCGACGATGCACGGCTCGAGGATTACCTCGGCCCGGCCATCTATGTCCGCAGCGAGCTCGACACCGAGCCGTCGGTTGGCGTGGTGACGGGCTTGGCGTGGACGCCGGTCGGCGGTGAACTGCTCACCATCGAAGGCGTGATGACCCACGGCAAAGGCCGCATGACGGTCACGGGCAACCTCAAGGAAGTGATGAAGGAATCGATTTCCGCGGCCAACGGCTATGTCCGTTCGCGGGCGACCGACTTCGGCATCAAGCCGCCGCTGTTCGACACGCGCGACATCCATGTCCACGTGCCGGAAGGGGCGACGCCCAAGGATGGTCCGTCGGCGGGTATTGCCATGGCCACAGCGATCGTTTCGGTGATGACCGGCATTCCGGTGCGCCACGACATTGCCATGACCGGCGAAGTGACCCTTCGTGGCCGGGTGCTGCCGATCGGCGGCCTCAAGGAGAAGCTGCTGGCGGCACTGCGCAGCGGGGTCAAGACGGTGCTGATCCCGGAGGAGAATGTCCGCGACCTCAAGGAGATTCCCGACATCGTCACCAAGGGCATGGAGATCGTGCCGGTCAGCCGGATGGAGCAGGTGCTCGAACGAGCCCTCGTCAGCAAGCCCGAGGCGATCGAATGGACCTATGACGAGAAGGCAAATGGCGCCGCAGAGCCTGCGGTAGTCGATCCGGTCGATGGGGACGAAGCCGGGGCAGGGCTCCCGCACTAAGCCCATCAGGTACACGGATTGAAAGCGGCGCCTTCGGGCGCCGTTTTTGTTTATGAATCAAGGCACTCGTTTTGTTCGGGAAGCCGCGCCGAATCGGGTTCGACGCCCCCTGGCAACCCGCGTCAAATCCCGATCCGGGCTGTGGACATTTCCTTTTCGTTAACAAGAATGCGCGCGCCAAAGTTTGGAATAGCCCGGAAATCCTTGCTTTCCGGGCAGAATCGGAAAAAGTTGACGCGGTTTTGGTTCGCCGAGACGGCGGGCGTTATTCACCGTGAGGAAACCCAATGAACAAGAACGATCTGATCGGCGTCGTTGCCGAGAAGGCGAATGTCACCAAGGCGCAGGCGGGCGACGCTGTGGACGCTGTGTTCGAGGCTATTACCGGTTCGCTAAAGGGTGGCGACGAAGTTCGACTGGTCGGCTTCGGCACTTTCTCCGTTTCTCAGCGGAAGGCCAGCACCGGCCGCAATCCCGCGACCGGCGCCGAGATCCAGATTCCGGCCTCCAACCAGGCCAAGTTCAAGCCCGGCAAGGTCCTCAAGGACTCGCTCAACTGATCTGGCTGTAGGTGGCCGCCCTGGGGGCGGCCAGGCAATGTGGCTCCCTGCTTTGGCGCAGAGGAGCCCTTTGCGTCTCAAAATGCCCGGAATCGCGCTCTGGCGGTTGACGGGAAGGGGCCCCGCGCCCTAATCAGGGCCACCGCAGTTCCGGTTCGGTGGCACGGCGGGCGATTAGCTCAGTTGGTAGAGCGCCTCGTTTACACCGAGGATGTCGGCGGTTCGAGTCCGTCATCGCCCACCAATTTTCCCGGCCGCGCTGTTCGGGGTGAGTATGGTGCTCTCCACCGCGTCTGCCGGGCCGGCCCCCATGGACTTCTCCACTTCGCCCCTCATGACTGCTCGCCGGAGCAGATCCTTTTCCTTCTAAGCCTTGAGAGCGATTCCTACGGGAGTGCGCGAATCGCAGCTTTGTCGCGCACGGTGCCATTGTGGGCCGTCGACCGGCTTTCGTGGCCGGTCATCGGATTTTTGCACCCCGCACCGTGACAGGGGCAAAAAGGGGCGCGCCTTCGGAGTGCTGGCGGGGGCTCCGGGCGCCCGCTGTGGAAAAGTCGGGGCCGCCCGCACCGGTTATCCAAAATAGAATGTGACGGGCGCTTGACTTGCCCGGGGGGCACCGCTAAACGAGCGCCTGCATCGAGCGGGCAACGCCAAGCTCAGGATGCGGGAGTAGCTCAGTTGGTTAGAGCGTCGGCCTGTCACGCCGAAGGTCGCGGGTTCGAGCCCCGTCTCTCGCGCCACCCAATCCCCTGAAGCCGCAAGGTTTTTTGGTGGTGGATTGGTGGTGGTCCCCGAGGGTGGGGGCACGCGAGTGGGGTCGCGACCCGATCTCAAGCTTCGATTTTCACCTCAGGCAAAATCTTAGATCAACGTACACTAGTGTGCGCTGAGAGCATGGCTGCGAGCAAATTTTTGCGTCTGGACGCTGACCTGTTCGCCCCCGTAGGGTTCGCTCGCATACACTGAGCACGAGATTGTTCGGCACGCCACGCGGCGTGCTGAAACTCACTTAATTACGGATGACTATGAAGACCATCGGCTATGCGGCGCAGAGCGCCACCGGACCCCTCGCCCCTTTCACCTTCGAGCGGCGCGAGCTTCGCGCAAACGACGTCGCAATGGAAATCCTCTACAGCGGTGTCTGCCACAGCGACCTGCACACCGCCCGCGGTGACTGGGGCGCGCCGGTCTATCCGGCTATTCCTGGCCACGAGATCGTCGGGCGCGTGACCGCGGTCGGCCCGGACGTCACCGGCTTCAAGGTGGGCGACAATGTGGCGGTCGGCTGCATGGTGGACAGCTGCCAGGAATGCGGCCATTGCCACTCCGGCGAGGAGCAGTATTGCGCCGAGGGCGCTACGTTCACCTACAACAGCCCCGACCGGATCAACGGCGAAAACACCTATGGCGGCTATTCCAAGCACCTCGTGGTGCGTGAGGAATTCGTGCTGCGCGTACCCGACGGCCTTGATCTCTCCCGGGCTGCGCCGCTGCTTTGCGCCGGCATCACCACCTATTCGCCGCTGCGCACCTGGGGTGTGGGGCCTGGCAGCCATGTTGCCATCGTTGGCATGGGTGGCCTTGGCCATATGGCCATCAAGCTTGCCGTCGGCCTCGGTGCGCACGTGACGGTGCTGAGCCGCTCCGCGGACAAGGAGGCGGATGCCCGCGAACTGGGGGCCAACGCCTTCCTGCTTTCGAACAATGCGCAAGCAATGGCCGGTGCCGCCTCGACCTTCGACCTCATCATCGATACCGTCCCGGTCAAGCACGACATCAACCCCTACATGCCGCTCGTCAAAGTCGACGGCACCCTGGTGCTCGTGGGCCAGGTCGGCCCTCTCGACGAGACCTCGACCGTTCCTATGATCATGGGGCGTCGCAGCGTCGCTGGCTCACTGATCGGCGGCATCAAGGAGACGCAGGAGATGCTCGATTTCTGCGCCCGCATGAACATTCTGCCCGAGTGCGAGATGATCCGCATGGATCAGATCAACGAGGCGTGGGACCGGATGGAGCGGTCCGATGTCCGCTATCGGTTCGTGATCGATATGTCGTCGCTCTCCGAGAAGGCCGCGGCCTGACGGCAAACCACTTTTGTCCCTCGCGGCCCAGCCGGTCGCGAGGGATCCGCTGGCTCAGCGGATCAGTTGCGCTTCGACGGCGTAGCAAAGCAGTAGAGCAGTCCGCTGCCGCCGGTTGAGACGAGGGCGGCCTGGCTGCAGCCGCGCGAAGGATGCGCGGTGTTCCAGGACTTGGCTGTCGCCAGCGTATCCGGCCCCATGCGGTCGTGGTGGCCCAGCATCGCCGTTCCCCCGCTGCCGGAAGTCCAGTCGTTGCATGTCTGGCCGGTGGCTACTGTGCCGTCGGCATTGCTGCCCGTCAGAATGTCATGCTGATTGGGTTGGTCGCCGCGGCCCTTCACGATCGCGCCGGTTTCGGTCAAGGCGGTCAGTTTGTTGAGCTTGTTGTTCTCGCTGTGCAGATTGGCGATGTCGGTGGCGATCACCTGGCCCTTGGCATTGCTCCATGGCCCGGTGCCGATGCGGTCCCTGGCGTTGACACCGGTGGCGCTCAAATAGGCGTGCCACTGCAGGCCGGTTGAGCCGGCAGCTTCGGCGAGTTTTTGGCAATGGGCATCGGCACCAGATAGGCCGCCAAGGTTGCCGCCGTCGCCGAGACCAACGCTCGTCACGAAGAAAGTCATCGCATTCTGCGCAAAAGCCGACGGCGTCCCGCTCAGCAGCAGAGCCGCCGAGGCGGCAAGAATGCTCAGCTTCATTGTTTCCTCCTTGTTTCGACAGCTGGCTTCGTGACTCGAGTTGCCGATAGGGATGTCGGCCTGCCGGACTAGCGCCTCGAGGGGCGGAATTCGTGCTGCTCCTGACGGCGCGCAACGAAGAAGGCGGTGAGGAGGGCCAGGACGCCTAGCGCCACCACGACGGGAATGGGATCGTCGCGAACCGCTCGCGCCGCACTTGCCGTACGGCGACCCGCACGGCGTGCAACATCGGCTCCGGCGTTGCCGACTTCCGCAGCCAGGTCCCGCGCTTCGGTCAGTTGATCCTGAGCGAACGCTTCCACCTGCCGCGCCAGATCCGCAAGCTGCTCGCGCAGCGAGGCGATGCGCTCAATGAGCTCGCTCTCAACTGTGGAAGTGGTCTCGGCCAGCGCTTCCGTAGCCTCCTTCGTCGCGTTGATGCGTTGGGAGACCGCTTCGCTGGTCTCGTTCCTGTCCGCCATTCAATTTCTCCTGGAGCAGCTGGGTGGTTGGCTTCAGCAACAACGCGCGCCCGCTTGAAAGGTTGGCTCAAACCAGCAGGGGTTGCAGGCTGAAGGCACATGCTGATCTTGCGGCGAACTATTGGGCCACGCGCCAATTCCCAACTGTTGTGCCCCGGCAACACCGGCCGCAGCCTTGTTTCTGTCGCATGAATGACCCATTTTTTCCTCAGCATCCTTGTTAGGCTCTGGACACGGGAGGGCTTTCGGACGGGGAAACGACCGGTTGGGCGCGGCCTGCCGGGCTATGGAAGAGAGGAAGCATGCGTTACCTCGTTACGGCTGCGCTCATAGGCTTGTCCGCGCTTGCGGCGCCTTCGGCTGCCCGAGCGGCCGACCTGATCGCGTATCCGACGAGCACCGCCCAGCAGCTCCCGATCTCGTCCACCCAGCCGGCCTTCGACTGGCGTGGCTTTTATGCCGGTGTGTACGGCAGCTATAGCCACGGGGCGGTGAGCGGAGACCAGACCGGGCTAGGCATCGATGCGGGCGTGAACGTGACGTTCAACTATGTGCTCGCGGGCGCGGAAGTTTCCGTCGAGGGGCTTCAGGGTGGCGCCGGCGGGACCGGTTCCGTGAAAGGCATCGGCCGCGCGGGCCTGCTGGTAACCGACAATGCGCTGCTCTATGGAGCCGCGGGCTATGGCATCGATGCAGGCCCGGACAACCAGGGGGACGCCCTGGTCGGCGCCGGTCTAGAATATGCCATTACCGACAACATGAGCGTCCGCGGTCAGTATCTACATGGGTTTCCCGCGAGCGGCGCCGACTCCAAAAACGAAATTACCCTCGGGGCGCAGTTCCATTTTTAGGCAGGGCCGCCGCAATCAGGGGCTCCCGTTCCTGGCCTGATCGCCTCAAGTCGAGGGGCCCTGATTCGCAAATGGACGCGCTGTTTGTTTGTCCCTCGGCACACGAGTTCGCCTAGACGATTGGACGCGGTTCCAGTCAGGAGCTGATGTCCCATTCGGTCGAGTTGCTTCGGACAAGTAACGGCCCCCCACTGCGCTTGTGTCATGGCGGCAAATGCGCCGCGACAGAAATGAGCAATTTGGACGGCCAAGTTTCTTGGTGCAGTCCCCCCGGCTCCACGACGAAATTACCAAGAGCGCAAGACAGTTACTCTTTTGAATGTCGTGCGCTAGCACACCAAGGTTTGCCACGAGCTACGCCTTTTGTTCGAGCCTGTGCCAAGGTCAAGTTTCTGCTTCAACACCTTTTGCCGCCGTGGTTTTCGAACGATTGCCGACTGGAATGGTCGTATTTTCTTTTCCTTGAATCCGAAGTGGGGACGAGCTAAGCCGTACCTGTCTCATCAAGGGTTGGTTCGCGCGCTAAAGTTGCCCGCTGAGCCTTGTCTTGACGGCCCGTCTGACTGGAGGAGCAGCTAGGCTGAATATGACTGATTTGCTCAGCAATTACTTGCCGATAGTCCTCTTCATCGGACTTGCGGGCGTGATTGGGCTGTCGCTGCTGGCGGCGCCCTTCATCATTGCCGTGAGGCGACCTGATCCTGAAAAGGTCTCGGCCTACGAATGCGGGTTTGATGCCTTCGACGACGCGCGCATGAAGTTCGACATCCGGTTTTACCTGGTGTCGATCCTGTTCATCATCTTCGACCTGGAAGTCGCCTTCCTGTTCCCCTGGGCCGTGGCCTTCAAGGATGTTGGCTGGTTCGGCTTCTGGTCGGTGATGATCTTTCTCGGCGTTCTGACCGTCGGCTTTGTCTACGAATGGCGGAAGGGGGCATTGGAATGGGATTGAGCGAGAACACGGGTACGCTGGTCGCACCGGCCCCCAAGGGGATTATCGACCCCCGGACAAACAAGCCGATTGGCGCCGACGACCCGTTCTTCATGCAGATCAATGACGAGTTGGCCGACAAGGGGTTCATCGTCACAGCGACCGATGACCTGATCAACTGGGCTCGTACGGGCTCGTTGATGTGGATGACCTTTGGTCTTGCCTGCTGCGCCGTCGAAATGATCCAGGTTTCGATGCCGCGCTACGATGTCGAGCGATTCGGTCTCGCGCCCCGCGCCTCGCCGCGGCAGTCCGACGTGATGATCGTTGCGGGCACCCTGACCAACAAGATGGCCCCTGCGCTGCGCAAGGTCTACGACCAGATGCCGGAGCCGCGCTACGTGGTCTCGATGGGCAGTTGCGCTAATGGCGGCGGGTATTACCACTATTCCTATTCGGTCGTGCGTGGGTGCGACCGCGTTGTGCCGGTCGATATTTACGTGCCGGGTTGCCCGCCGACCGCAGAGGCGCTGCTTTACGGGCTGCTGCTGCTGCAAAAAAAGATCCGCCGCACCGGTACGATCGAAAGGTAGGCGATGGATCAGGCAGCACTTGAAACGACGCTCACCGAGCTGGGCGCCTATCTCGCTGACAAGCTGGGCGCCAGCCTGCTGAGCCAGTTCGTCGCCGTGCGCGAGCTGACGCTGGTGGCGCGCCGCGAGGCGATTATCGATGTCGTACGCTTTTTGCGCGAGGATCCCGACTGCCGGTTCGTGTCGATCATCGACGTGTGCGGCGTCGACTATCCCGGCCGGGCGGAGCGCTTCGAGGTGGTCTATCACCTGCTGAGCCCCTATCGGAATTTGCGGATCAGGGTGAAGCTTTCCACCGACGATGTAACGCCGGTGCCGAGCATTACGCCGATCTTCCCCGGCGCCGACTGGTTCGAGCGCGAAGCCTACGATCTTTACGGGATCCTGTTTTCCGGCCATCCGGACCTGAGGCGGCTGCTGACCGACTACGGCTTTGACGGCTATCCCCTCCGGAAGGATTTCCCGCTGACCGGCTTCGTCGAGGTGCGCTACGACGAAGAACTCAAGCGAGTGGTCTACGAACCCGTCAAGCTCGCGCAGGAGTTCCGCAGCTTCGACTATTTGTCACCCTGGGAAGGTACAGATTACGTGTTGCCGGGCGACGAGAAGGCGAAGAACTGATGAGCGAAGCGGAACTCAGGACCTTCACCATCAACTTCGGTCCCCAGCATCCTTCCGCCCACGGCGTCTTGCGCCTGGTGCTGGAGCTCGATGGCGAGATAGTCGAGCGGGTCGATCCGCATATCGGCCTCCTGCATCGTGGCACCGAAAAGCTGATCGAATACAAGACGTATTTGCAGGCGGTGCCCTATTTCGACCGGCTCGATTACGTCGCGCCGATGAATCAGGAGCACGCCTTCGCGCTGGCGGTGGAAAAGCTGCTCGGTCTCGAAGTGCCGTTCCGTGGCCAACTGATCCGGGTGCTTTATTCCGAGATCGGCCGCTTGCTGAGTCATATCCTCAACACCACGACGCAGGCGCTCGACGTCGGCGCGCTGACCCCGCCGCTCTGGGGCTTCGATGAGCGCGAAAAGCTCATGATCTTTTACGAGCGCGCATCGGGCAGCCGCATGCACGCGGCGTTCTTCCGTCCGGGTGGTGTGCACCAGGACCTGCCGCAGGCGCTGATCGACGACATCGAGGCGTTCTGCGATCCGTTCCTGACCGTGCTCGATGACCTTGAGTTGCTGCTCACCGGCAACCGCATCTACATGCAGCGCAATGCCGATATCGGCGTGGTGTCGCTGGAAGACGCCTGGAAATGGGGTTTTTCGGGCGTCATGATCCGCGGCTCGGGCGCTGCCTGGGACCTGCGCAAGGCGCAGCCCTATGAGTGCTACGACCGGCTCGATTTCGACATTCCGGTCGGCAAGAATGGCGACTGCTACGACCGCTACCTCGTGCGCATGGACGAAATGCGCCAGTCGGTCCGGATCATGCGGCAGTGCATTGCCCTGCTCAATTCGCCGGAGGGGAAGGGGCCGGTCTCCTCGACCGACGGCAAGGTCGTGCCGCCCAAGCGTGGCGAGATGAAGCAGTCCATGGAAGCGCTGATCCATCACTTCAAGCTCTATACTGAAGGTTACAAGGTGCCGGCCGGCGAGGTTTATGCCGCGGTCGAAGCACCCAAGGGCGAGTTCGGTGTCTACCTCGTGTCGGACGGAACGAACCGGCCCTATCGGTGCAAGATCAGGGCGCCGGGCTTCGCCCATCTTTCGGCAATGGACTTCCTTTGCCGTGGCCACATGCTGGCGGACGTTTCCGCCATTCTGGGTTCTCTTGATATCGTCTTCGGTGAGGTTGACCGGTGAGCAGCGTAGTACCTAACTTTTTATTGATGCTGCTCTTTCCGTTGATCTGCATCGCCATTGGGGCCGTCATGGATTTCGGCGTGGCGTTGGTGCGCCGGTGCAAGCCGCAGAATTTCCGCGGCGGCGCCAGCCGGTTCTACTGGGCGGTGATGATTGCCGCGCTGATCCGCAGCGCCATCTTCAGCCTCATGTTCGTGCCCGCGGTGGCGCTCGAGGGTGAGGTGATGAAGGCCTATCCCGCGACCCAGCTCGAAGCGTCCGTGCTGATGGTGCTGCCGGCGCTCTTTGGGGCTTATTTCGCGACCCGGCTGGAGCGCCATGTGGTTGAGCTGCTCGAAAGCGCCTTGCTGCGCGACCGGGCGGCGTTTCTGGAGGCTGCCGCCAAGCGGTCGCGGCGGCCGGAGGTTGGTTCCTGATGTCGGTTCGTCGCTTAGCAGACGCAGTCGTCCAGCCGGGAAGCTTCTCCTTCAGCGAGGAGAATTTCCGCTGGGCTCAGGTGAAAATGGCGGAATACCCGCTGGGCCGGCAGCAATCGGCGGTCATTCCGCTGCTGTGGCGTGCCCAGGAGCAGGAAGGCTGGATCAGCCGTGCGGCCATCGAGACGGTCGCCAACATGCTGGGCATGGCCTATATCCGCGTGCTTGAAGTTGCGACCTTTTATACCCAGTTCCTGCTCAAGCCGGCTGGCACCAGGGCTCACGTGCAGATTTGCGGCACGACCCCCTGCATGCTGCGGGGAGCCGAGGACCTCAGGGCGGTCTGCGAGCATCGCATCAGCCACGAACCGCTGACGACCAATGAGGCGGGGACGCTGAGCTGGGAAGAGGTCGAGTGCCTCGGGGCCTGCGTGAACGCGCCGATGATCATGATCGGCAACGACACCTATGAGGATCTGACGGTCGAGCGCTTCGAGGAAATTCTCGATGCGTTCGAGGCGGGCAGGGGCGACAGCATCAAGCCGGGTCCCCAGATCGAGCGCGTCACTTCGGCTGCCGAGGGTGGCGCCACGACGCTGCTGGAACAGCCCACGGCCGAGCGCACCTATAAGCCGTTTCCGCCGCCGCCGACTCCTGCTGCTGCCCCGGGTGCTGCAGCAACTCCGGCGGCGCCAAAGGCGGAGCCCGCCAAGGCGGACGAGCCCGCGCCGACCACGCCCGGGAAAAAGGCTTCCGTGTCCGAGGAGGCGGCGCCGGCTCTCAAGGAGCCCGCCGCTGCACCCAAGGTCTCTGAGGCCAAGGCCGAGGACGAGCGCAAGAACGCTGATGCCGCCGCCAACGCCAATGGCAAGCCGAACAGGGCCATGCGCGAAGACGCGACCGGCGCGGAATCGCCCGCTGGCAAGGTCAACGCCGGCAAGGCGCCAAACAAGAAGGGGCCGCAGCGGCTCTTCGAGGCCCCCGCTGGCCCTGGCG
This sequence comes from Devosiaceae bacterium, assembly GCA_035493835.1. Classification (GTDB taxonomy): domain Bacteria; phylum Pseudomonadota; class Alphaproteobacteria; order Rhizobiales; family Devosiaceae; genus DASZTU01. The sequence continues at coordinate 3,698 of DATJHO010000129.1, read as the reverse complement.
ACGATTTGAAGAAGATCGGCGGGATCGGGCCGGTGCTCGAGAATGCGTTGAAGGACATGGGGATCACCACCTGGGAGCAGGTGGCCAAATTGACCCCGGAGCAGGTCGCAGCGATCGAGGGTGAACTGGGCTTTCGCGGGCGTGCGGCCCGCGACAACTGGCTGCCGCAGGCCGACGCGCTGGCTCGCGGCGGCGTCGGTGAACATGAACGCGTCTTCGGCAAGAAGCCGCGGTGAGGTGAGTGATGCTCGCAGATAAAGACCGGATCTTCACCAATCTCTACGGCGTGCATGACTGGCACCTCGCTGGCGCGCGTGCGCGCGGGGCGTGGAGCGGCACCAAGGGCTTCATCGAAAGCGGTCGCGACTGGATCACCAACGAGGTCAAGGGCTCGGGTCTGCGCGGGCGTGGCGGGGCAGGGTTCCCGACCGCCCTCAAATGGACCTTCATGCCCAAGGTCTCCGATGGCCGCCCGCATTACCTCGTCATCAATGCGGACGAGTCCGAGCCGGGCACCTGTAAGGACCGCGAGATCCTGCGGCACGATCCGCATCATCTGGTCGAAGGTGCGCTGCTTGCCAGCCGTGCCATGGATGCGCACACCGCGATCATCTACGTCCGCGGCGAATTCATCCGCGAGCGCCAGCATCTCGAAGTCGCCGTTCAGGAAGCCTATGACGCCAAACTTATCGGGCGGGACAACATTCATGGCTGGGATTTCGACATCATCGTCCACCATGGCGCCGGCGCCTATATCTGCGGCGAAGAGACGGCACTGCTCGAGAGCCTCGAGGGCAAGAAGGGCCAGCCGCGCCTGAAGCCCCCGTTCCCGGCGGCGATGGGCGTCTATGGCTGCCCGACCACGGTGAACAACGTCGAATCGATCGCCGTCGTGCCGGAGATCCTGCGTCGCGGTGGGGCGTGGTTCGCCTCGATCGGCCGGGCCAACAACACCGGCACCAAGCTGATGTGCGTTTCCGGTCACGTCAATAAGCCGGCGACCTTCGAAGAGGCCATGGGGGTCACCTTCGAGGAGATCATCGAGAAGCATTGCGGGGGCATTCGCGGCGGCTGGGACAATCTGCTGGCGGTCATCCCTGGCGGCGCATCGGTTCCCTGCGTCCCCGGTGAAAAAATCCGGCATGCCATCATGGATTTCGACGGCCTGCGCGAGGTTGGCTCCTCGCTCGGCACCGCCGCCGTCATCGTGATGGACAAGCAGACCGACATTATCAAGGCAATCTGGCGGCTCGCGGCCTTCTACAAGCATGAGAGCTGCGGCCAGTGCACGCCGTGTCGCGAGGGTACGGGCTGGATGATGCGCGTGATGGCGCGTATGGTCGAGGGGCGCGCCGAGAAGCGCGAAATCGACATGCTGTTCGAAGTCACCAAGCAAGTCGAAGGCCACACCATCTGCGCGCTTGGCGATGCGGCGGCCTGGCCCATCCAGGGCCTTATTCGCAACTTCCGGCACGTCATCGAAGAGCGCATCGACGCCTATACCTATAATGCCGACCCCGAGGGCGCCGTGTCCTCGATGGCAGCGGAGTAAGGGATGGCCGACGAACCGGACAATCGCGATCTGACGGCCTTGAGGCGGATTGAGCACAAGTTCGATCTCCTGCTCGAGGACGTCCGCGAGTTGAAGGTTCGTCTGACCGGTGCTCAGGAGGGGCTCGTTGTTGCGCAGCGGCGGATCGACAGAGTTGAGGGTCGCGTCGAGCGTCGCCTCGACCTTTATGGGCCGGTGAACTGATGCACTCTGCGAATATCGACAGCAGGACGAGTCGTAACTTGAATATTTAAAGCTCTGGCACGGCCAGGGGGGTGGTTAGGCAAGGCTCATGGCGAACATCAAGGTCGACGGCAAGCTCGTTGAGGTGCCGGATTATTTCACGCTGATGCAGGCGGCCGAGGCGGCCGGCGCCGAGATTCCGCGCTTCTGTTACCACGAGCGCCTGTCGGTGGCCGGCAATTGCCGCATGTGCCTGGTCGAAGTGAAGGGTGGCCCGCCAAAGCCGCAGGCTTCCTGCGCCATGGGCGTCAAGGATTTGCGGCCCGGCCCGAACGGCGAGCCGCCCGAAATGTTCACCAATACGCCGATGGTGAAGAAGGCCCGCGAAGGGGTGATGGAGTTCCTGCTCATCAACCATCCGCTGGATTGCCCGATCTGCGATCAGGGTGGCGAGTGCGACCTGCAGGACCAGGCCATGGCCTATGGCGTCGACTCCAGCCGCTTCCACGAGAACAAGCGCGCCGTCGAGGACAAATATCTCGGGCCGCTGGTCAAGACCTCGATGAACCGGTGCATTCTGTGCACGCGCTGCGTGCGCTTCACCACGGAAGTCGCCGGTATCAGCGAGATGGGCCTGTTGGGCCGAGGCGAAGACGCCGAGATCACCAGCTATCTGGAGCGGGCGCTGAGCAGCGAGTTGCAGGGCAATGTGGTCGATCTCTGCCCGGTCGGTGCGCTGACCAGCAAGCCCTATGCCTTCAACGCCCGTCCGTGGGAGTTGGTCAAGACCGAGACCGTCGACGTGATGGACGCGGTTGGTTCCTCCATCCGGGTCGACAGCCGGGGCAGGGAAGTGATGCGCGTCCTCCCGCGCGTCAACGATGCAATCAATGAGGAGTGGATCTCCGACAAGACCCGCCACATCGTGGATGGCCTCAAGTCGCAGCGCCTCGACCGTCCCTACGTTCGCAAGGACGGCAAATTACGGCCCGTGGCGTGGAGCGAGGGTTTCGCGGCCATCACTGAGGCAGTGAAGGGCAGGGACGGCAAGCGCATCGGCGCGATCGCCGGCGACCTTGCCGCCGTCGAGGACATGTATGCGCTCAAGGAACTGATGACGGCGCTTGGCTCGGGCATGACCGATTGCCGCCCGGCGATGTCGGGTATCGATCCCGGCATGCCGCGGGCCGCCTATATCTTCAACCCCACGATCGCGGGCATCGAGGAAGCGGACGCCATCCTCATCGTCGGCTCCAATCCGCGCATCGAGGCAGCGGTACTGAACGCGCGCCTCCGCAAGGTCTGGCGGAACAAGGGCCTGCCGATCGGGGTGATCGGCGAGCAGGCCGATCTGACCTACCCCTATTCCTATCTCGGCGCCGGCATCGACCCGCTGGCCGAGGTGGCCGCCGGCAGGGGTTTCGGCGAGGTGCTCGCCAAGGCGAAAAAGCCGCTGGTGATCGTTGGCGAAGGCGCGGTGTCGCTTGGAAAGCTCGGCAAGCAGCCGGGCCGCGACGTGATCGCGCTCGCAACGCACATCGCGGCCAATGGCGGCAAGAACGAAGAGGGCTGGAACGGCTTTGCCATGCTGCACAATGCGGCGGCGCGAGTCGGCGGCCTCGACATCGGGTTCGTGCCGCACGATGGCGGCGTCTGCTCGGCGGACCAGATCGGCCTCGCCGGCAAGGGCGAACTGGACGTGCTGTTCCTGCTGGGCGCCGACGAGTACGACACTAAGGCAATGGGCGATGCCTTCGTCGTCTATATCGGCACCCATGGTGATGCAGGCGCGCACCGCGCCGACGTTATCCTGCCGGGCGCGGCCTATACCGAAAAGAGCGGCACCTACGTCAACACGGAAGGCCGGGTCCAGATGGCCGACCGAGCCGTCTTTCCGCCAGGCGATGCCCGCGAGGACTGGGCGATTTTCCGGGCGCTTTCGGCCGTGATTGGCAAACCCCTG
>DATJHO010000128.1:0-4103 GCA_035493835.1 Devosiaceae bacterium | reverse complement strand
TCTCAATCGCCCCGTCAAGGGCGAGCCGCTCGAGATGATCGAGGCTGTCAACGCCAACGGCGCCCCCGTTCTCGCCGTCGACCTGCCGAGCGGGATCAACGGCACGACCGGCGCCGTCATGGGGGTTGCGATTGACGCCGTGGAGACGGTGACGTTCTTCCGCCGCAAGCCCGCGCATCTTCTGCTGCCGGGACGAAAGCATTGCGGCCGCGTCCGCGTCGCTGACATCGGGATCGATGTGGGCGTGCTCGACGAAATCCAGCCGCAGACTGTCGAGAACGTTCCGCAGGCCTGGCAAAAATCCTTTCCGGTGCCGCGCATCGACGGCCACAAATATGCGCGCGGCCACGCGATCGTGGTGTCCGGCGACATCGCCTCGACCGGCGCGGCGCGGCTGGCGGCGCGTGCGGCGTTGCGGGCCGGCGCCGGCCTCGTGACGCTGGCCTCGCCGCGCGATGCGCTTGTCGTGAATGCCTCGGCGCTCACGGCGGTGATGGTTCGCGCCGTCGATAGCGTGGTCGAATTTGCCGAGATGCTGACCGACAGACGGCTCAACGTCTGCGCGATCGGGCCCGGCGCCGGCGTCAACGCGCGCACGCGCGATCTCGTGCACACCGTGTTGTCGGCGAAGCGTCACCTCGTGCTCGATGCCGACGCGCTGACGAGTTTTGCCGAGGCGCCGGAGCGCCTGTTTGAATCCATCAAGAAGTCACACGATCCGCAGGTCGTCCTCACCCCGCATGAGGGCGAGTTTCCGCGCCTGTTCAGCGACATCAGCAACAAGCATCCGAACCGCTCCAAGCTGGAGCGGGTGCGCGACGCCGCCGAGCGCTGCGGCGCGGTGGTGCTGCTGAAGGGGCCGGATACGGTGGTGGCTTCGCCAGACGGCCGCGCCAGCATTGCCGCCAACGCGCCACCCTGGCTTGCGACCGCAGGCAGTGGCGACGTGCTGGCCGGCATCATCGCAGGGATGCTGGCGCAGGGCGTGCCGGCCTTCGAGGCCGCCAGCATCGGGGTGTGGATGCACGGCGAGGGCGCGCGCGAGGCCGGACCCGGCCTGATCGCGGAGGATCTGACCGAAGTGCTGCCGGCGGTGTTCCGGCGTCTCTATGACGCGTTCGGGATTGAGTATTAGTTACGTCACCAGATATTTCGCGACCGCCGCCTCGTTCCATTCCAGCCCGAGCCCGGGCCCGCGCGCGGTGAGCGTGCCGTCGACGATCTCGGCGGGGTGGACCAGGATGACGCGGGCAAAATCGAGGAATTCGAGCCAGTGTGCGGTCGGCGTCACCGCGAGCGTGTGCGCGCTGGCCTCCGCGAACAGGTGGCTCGACATCGGAATGTTGGCGGCCTCCGCTTGCGCTGCGACCTGCAGCCAGCCGGTGATGCCGCCGCATTTCATCAGGTCGGGCATGATAAAATCGCTGGCGCCGGCCGCGATCGCTTCTGAAAAGCCGCGCGGGAACCACCAGTTCTCGCCGGCCTGGATCGGCACAGGCGAGGTCTCGCGTACCTTGGCGTGACCCGACAGATTCTCCTGCGGCACCGGCTCCTCGATCCAGTGCAAATCGTAAGGTGCAAGCCGCGCGATGCGGCGGGTGGCTTCAGCGGGATCGAGCGACTGGTTGAAGTCGATCATCAGCGCCACATCGGGGCCGAGCAGGGCGCGCACGCCCTTGACCATGCGTTCGTCATTGGCGGCGTCGCCGTCGCCGCCCTTGATCTTGATGCCGCGAAAGCCTTGCTCCAGCGAACGGCGCAACGCCCGTTCGTCGGCCACGGGATCGACCACGCCGTAGCTGTCATAGGCCTTGACCGGCTGCGGTGCGCCGCCGAGCAGTTCGGCCAATGGCCGACTGGCGCATTGGCCGAGGGCGTCCCAATAAGCCATGTCGAGGCCCGACACCGCCATGCCGACGAGGCCCTGCCAGCCGAGCAGGCGGAATTTTGCGTCCATCGCCCGCATCAGCTCAAAGGGCGCAATCGGCTTGCCGACGAGGTCGCGGCCGATCTCCTCGATCAGATGCACCAGTGGCCTCAGCGTCAGCTTGCTGTAGGCAAAGATGTAAGCGCGACCGGTCACGCCCTGATCGGTTTCGACATCGATCAACACCAGCGGCGCGGCCTCGATCACCCCGAAGGCATTCTTCACGGGGCGCGATATCGGCACCACGAGGCCCCGGGCGGTGACGCTGCAGATGGCGGGAACAGAATTGCTCATGCGGGTTTCCTCATTCCACACTGTACCACCGCACCAGCCGCGGCGCGGCCCAGTCGGTGGCGACGGATTCGATCAGCCACCGTCCGGCATATTCGGCGGCAAAGGCAATACGCTGGGTCTGGCCGGGTTCGATCGCCAGCGTGTCGAGCCAAAAGGGCTTCCAGCCGTCATCGAGCCGGTCGAGCAGCCGGAAGTGATGACCGTGGAGATGGAAGACATTGGCGATTGGACCTTTGTTGGTCAGGGCCAGCACCACAATGCGGCCGGCCTTGACGCGGAAGGTGGGCAGGAGGCTCGCAGCGAAATTGGCCGGTGGCACCCAGTCGCTCTGCGGGGTGCCGAGCACGAGATCGAACCGTGAAGCGCCCTTGAGTTCGAGTTGTGCCGGCAGGCCGTTGGAGGGAAGCGGCGGCGCCGGCGGAAGCTGTAAGGGGCGGACCGGCGGTTCGATGGAGACAACGAGGCTGCCGATGGGGCGGGCTTCGCGGCCATCATGGATCAGGATCGCCGCGGTGGTCCCGGCCGCCGCGGTTACATCGATAAAGACATCCGCCCGGCCGCCGGGGGCCAGCACGACTGCGCCATTGCGGGCCTGGAACGGCTCCGCCGGCTGCCCGTCGAGGGCCATGACCAGAACATTGAAAGTCTCGATTTTCACCGCAATGACAGACCTTTGGCACCCATTGATGAAGCGAATCCTGATCCGATCATTGGTTCGCGCGGTAATAACAAGGGAAAGCCGACCGTTGGCCGTCAAAATGGGCACGGCATCCCGGGGTTCGATCCCGGGTGCAACAGCGGTTCCATCCGGCCTCAGCCGCCATTCCTCGATCAGCAGCACCTCGTCGCGATCGACCGCCACCGGCTCGCTTTCCAGGACCACCAGCGCCCTTGGCCGCGAGGGCCGCGCCTCTGCGTCGCCGAGAAGGCCGAGGTCGCACAGATGTGTCCCGGCATGGCGCAACGGCAGTTGTACGGTTTCGCTGGCGCGGCCGGCTAGCGGCGCGCGGGCGGTGAGCGGTTCGGCGGCCGGCGCGCCGTCGATACCCCGCCAATTGAGGACAGCGGGTACCGGCAGCTCGTTGGAGAAGGTGACGTCGAGGCTGTCGCCACGCTTGAACCTGGGTTCCTGCGATCCCAGCGACCAGACCGGCGTCGCCGGAGCGCCCGGGCGGAGCGCCAGAACGTCGGCCCGGGCCGTTAGCTTCAGCGCCGAACGCGGCTGGGCCAGGCCGGTCGTGGGCCGTAACGGGACGAGGGCGGCGGCGCCCAGTCCAGCCATCAGCGCGCGTCGGTCCACTAGCGATTTGGGGCTTGCCATCAGACCGATGCGGACCATTTTCTGATGGTTCTGTCCAGCTGTGACGCCATGCCCGGGAAGGTGGCAAAAAGGCCATTTTTTTGCTGCGGAGGTGCGGGCGCATGTTATAAGCCCGCCGCTCGCGGCATCGCGGCCGGATTGGATGCTTTTCACGCGGGCGTGGCGGAACTGGTAGACGCGCTGGATTTAGGTTCCAGTGACGAAAGTTGTGGGGGTTCGAGTCCCTCCGCCCGCACCAAGCGCTCTATCAAAGCGTTTGCATGACGAATACGGGAGGGCCTGTTTCCCACATCGGGGATCTGGGTCAGCCGAACCACCGGCGCAGGCTTTAGAGCCAACGTGTCGACTTGAATTGACAATGTCGGGGCCATCAGGCCCGACGAAACGGAAGAAGATTGACGCCATGCAGGTCACCGAAACCCTCGTCGAGGGATTGAAGCACGAGTTCAAGATCAGCGTTCCCGCATCGGATCTCGATGCCAAGGCGGATGCCAAGCTGGTCGACCTCAAGGACAAGGTGAAGCTCAACGGCTTCCGTCCCGGCAAGGTGCCGGTGAGCCA
>DATJHO010000127.1:0-12265 GCA_035493835.1 Devosiaceae bacterium | reverse complement strand
AGCCCGGACCGGCTTGGCCGCGATGTGCGGGGGCAGGAAGCGGACGATGAGGCTTACCATCAGTGGCACCAGCACCAGATCGTCGATCCAGCCCGCAAAGGGGATGAAATCGGGGATCAGGTCGATTGGGCTCACCAGGTACAGGGTGGCGAACAGCGTTGCCGCCTTGATCGGCAGCGGCGTTTCGGGGTGCCAGAAGGCGCGCCAAAGTGTCAGCGCCTCCTCGCGGAACAGGTATAGCCGGCTGATTGCCGAGCGGCCGATGAGGGCGAAAAGGGAGATGCGGGGCTGGGTCATGCTTCTTTACTTAGGCAGGGTCGGGACCGGATCAAGACTTCCCCATCACGCAATCGCAACATTGCGCCCCTAATGTGGAAGGCTTATTTGTCGGCCGGAAAACGAGGTGCGAAATGAGCTTGGCTGCGCGCAAGCAAACGGTTGGCGTCGATGTCGGTGGCGTCATGGTCGGCGGCGGCGCGCCGATCGTCGTGCAGTCGATGACCAACACCGATACCGCCGATATCGAGGCGACCACGAGGCAAGTGGCGCAGCTCTGGCGCGCGGGCTCGGAGATCGTTCGCATCACGGTGGATCGCGATGAAGCCGCCGCCGCCGTGCCGCATATCCGTGATCGCCTCGCCACGCTGGGCATCAACGTGCCGATCGTCGGCGATTTTCACTATATCGGCCACAAGCTGCTGACCGACCATCCGGCCTGCGCCGAGGCGCTGGCCAAATACCGGATCAATCCCGGCAATGTCGGCTTCCGCGAAAAGCGCGACCTGCAATTCTCGACCATGATCGAGCTGGCGATAAAATACGGCAAGCCGGTCCGCATCGGGGTCAACTGGGGCTCGCTCGATGCCGAACTTTTGACCCGGCTGATGGACGAGAACGCAACGGCCGAAAGTCCGGTCTCCGCCGCGGCGGTGCAGCGCGAGGCGATCATCCAGTCGGCGCTGCTTTCCGCCGAGCGGGCGGAAGAGATCGGGCTTGGGCGCGACCGCATCATCCTCTCGACCAAAGTCTCGGACGTGCAGAACCTCATCGCCGTTTATCAGGAACTCGCCGCGCGCTGCGATTATGCGCTCCATCTCGGGCTGACCGAGGCGGGCATGGGCTCCAAGGGCATCGTCGCCTCCTCGGCCGCCATGGGCATCCTGCTGCAGCAGGGGATTGGCGACACCATTCGCGTTTCTCTGACCCCTGAGCCGGGCGGCGACCGCACGCAGGAAGTGCGGGTGGCGCAGGAGTTGCTGCAGACCATGGGCTTCAGGCAGTTCCTGCCGGTGGTCGCGGCCTGCCCCGGTTGCGGGCGTACGACCTCGGAGACTTTCCAGGTGCTGGCCAAGGAAATCCAGGACCACCTTTCCACCTCGATGCCGGAATGGCGCGAGCGCTATCCGGGCGTCGAAACGCTGACGGTGGCGGTGATGGGCTGCATCGTCAATGGCCCGGGCGAGAGCAAGCACGCCAATATCGGCATTTCGCTTCCCGGCACCGGGGAAGCACCGGCCGCGCCGGTCTTCATCGATGGCAAGAAGGTCGCGACCCTGCGCGGGCACGATGTCGCCGACCAGTTCAAGGTAATGGTGGCGGAGTATATCGAGCAGAAATTCGGCAGCGGCGAAAAGGCGACGGCCGCGGAGTAGGGCACGGTCGTGCCGCAGCTTTCCCTCCCGTTGAGGGGCTTGGAAGCGACCCGACGGGTTAAATCGCTCCAGTGGAGCGATTTAAGCGGACAAGGCCGCGGCAGCGGCAGCGGGGTGGGGGTTGTTCCCACCCGCAAGGGCCAGGCTCGTTGCAAACAACCCCCACCCTTGATCACTTCCCTCAAGGGGGAGGGAGACGATGGGGCCGCAATCGTGAGAGCATGATCCGGGTGAGTTGACGCGTGCGCGTGCGAGGTGATGCCGTCGCGGCGTCAGCATTTGGTCGCGCCCCTTGCCGCATCGTCATCCCCCGGGGCAAGCCCGGCCAGGACGAGGAAGGTGAATGCTTCAACTCATGGGACTATGTCGCGAGACCTTGGCCGACGCTCAAACCCGCCCCGTCACACCACCCCGGTCGTCCACAGCGCCGCAAAGGCCGCCAGTTGCAGCACGGCGATGACCACAGGGCCGAAGGTCTTGCGGAAATCGCGCTGCTTGAGGCCGATCGCGGCGTCGGCAAGCTGCGTGATGCCGGCGGCGACGCCCAGCCAGATCACCGCCTCGGTGGCGTTGAGTACAACTGCGACGATGGTGACGAATGCCAGCGGCAGTGCCCGGGCGGCGGCGTAGAGCGCAAAAATGCGGGTCTGCTGGCTGTTGTCGCCCGGCGCGATCGCTTCCGGCCGCGCGATACCGGTCGCGGCAAAACCGGCGGCGACCAGCACATTGGCAACGGTGATCACGAAATAGGCGATGAGGATGTTGTCGGCGTTCATGGCTGTTCCGAAACGGCGGATGGGAAGAGGTGCCCCTGATAGCGTTCGACGAGCTTGCGGTGGATCGGCGCCTGCATGAGATAGCGCATGCGCTCTGGGGCGGGGTTCTTGTAGTCGTGCATCAGTTCGACCAGCGGCACTTTTGGCCCGGCGAACGGAATGTAGCGGATGGGCATGCCTGCTTCGATGAGGCCCGGCGCGAGCACGCGACAATAGGCGCCGGGCCTATTGACCGCGAAAAACCGTTTCACCCAATGTGGATCGCCCATCCGCGCCGCAAAGGTTGCGCAGGGAATGCGCGGCGAGGTGATTTCCAGCAGCACCTCGCCGATCTCGAAGCGGTCGCCGATATGCAGCGTTTGGCTCTCGAGCCCCGCGACGGTGAGATTTTCGCCGAATAGGCCCGGCGCCATTTCCCGCCGGGTTTCGTGTTCGAAAAACTCGTAGTCGGGCTGGCCATAGAGATAGATCGCCTGGTCGAGCCCGCCATGGTGCTTCTGGTCCAGCACGGCATCGCCTTCGAGCCCGAGCGTGCCAATGGCAACGGCGCCGCTGACCGGCCGTTTGCAGATGCCGGTCAGCGCGGAGTGCCCTTCAATATGCGCCGCCCGGCCAACATTGATGCTCAGAAGGCGCATGTGGCTGTTCCCTGGTTGGGTTCAGTTGCCGAGGGTGGACGGCCACTTGCCGTGCTGTTCGCCGGGACGGTCGACCATTTCGAAGCCGTGGGCGCCAAAGAAGTCGCGCTGACCCTGGATGAGATTGGCCGTGCCCTTGGCCATGCGGTAGCTGTCGAAATAGCTGAGCGCGGCGGAAAGGCAGATGAGCGGGAATTCGCCGAGCGCGCCGGCCGCAACCACTTTGCGCAGCGAGGGATGGGTGCCCTTCATGATGGTCACGAAATCCGGCGCCACCAAGAGGTTCGAGACCGGCCCCTTGTCGAATGCCGCCGTGATCTGGTCGAGGAAGCCCGAGCGGATGATGCAGCCGGCGCGCCAGATTTTGGCAATCGTCGGCAGCGGCAGGTTCCAGCCGTTCTCTTCCGAGGCCTTGGCCATCACGGCGAAGCCCTGTGCGTAGGAGACGAGTTTGCCGGCGAGCAGCGCTTTTTCCAGGTCGTCGAGGCTGATGTCGGCCTTGCCGGCACTGCGCTTGCCGTAGATGGCCTCGGCCGCGACGCGCTCATCCTTCAGCGCCGAGATCGAGCGCGCGGCGACGGCGCCTTCGATGGCGGTGGCCGGAACGCCCATTTCCTGCGCGGCAATCGCCGACCAGCGGCCCGTGCCCTTCTGGCCGGCCTTGTCGAGGATCAGCTCGACCAGCGGCTTGCCGGTCTTGGGATCGGTGGCGGCCAGCACATGGCCGGTGATCTCGATGAGGTAGGAGTTAAGTGGCCCCTTGTTCCATTGCTTGAACACTTCCGAGCAGGCGAGGGGGTTCATCCCCAGCCCGTCGCGCATCACCCCATAAACCTCGGCGATCATCTGCATGTCGCCATATTCGATGCCGTTGTGGATGGTCTTGACGAAGTGGCCGGCGCCGCCCTTGCCCAGATAGGCACAGCAGGGCTCGCCCTTGTATTTGGCGGCAATGGCCGTCAGCACCGGCTTGGCATTGTGCCACTGCTCCTCGGAACCGCCGACCATGATCGAGGGGCCGTGCCGCGCCCCTTCCTCGCCACCCGAAACACCGACGCCGAGGTAGCCGATGCCCTTGGGGGTCAAATAGTCGAAGCGCCGCGCCGTATCGGTATAAAGCGAGTTGCCGCATTCAAGGATGGCATCGCCTTTTTCGAGGTGCGGCAGCAATTGCTCGATCATGTCGTCGACCGGCTTGCCGGCCTTGACCATGATGATGATGGAGCGCGGCCGCTTGATCGACTGGACAAAGGCCGCAAGGTCGGCCTCGGGCATCACCTTTCCGGCGAGACCCTGCTCCTTGGCGGTGCCCATGAACTCGTCGATCCTCGACGCGGTGCGGTTGGTCACCGCGACGGTATAACCCTTCTCGGCGATGTTGAGCGCCAGGTTCGAGCCCATCACCGCGAGGCCGACAAGGCCGATATCAGCGGATGCCATTATTCTTCTCCTTCGGAAGAGCTACCAAAGTCTGGGGTTGGCGCTGTTTTGACACGCGCGAGAAAGGGATGCCACCCTATTCAGGCTGACGGAGTAACGATGTGGTGCCTCCGGGCGCCCCCTCGCCCTCGCCCCTCCGGGAGAGGGTGGCCGGCAGGCCGGCGAGGGGTAGCCAAGCACCCCCGCCTCGCTCAAATTCTCCCTCCGCCCCTTGCTGGCGCCAGACCGGCTCCTTATCAAGGTGTGACGGTGCAGAGACGGAGATTATCTTGGACACGCTTTCGCTTTTCAGCCTCAAGGGCCGCCGCGCCGTCATCACCGGCTCGAGCCGCGGCATCGGTTTCGGCATTGCCGAGGCGCTGGCCGGCGCCGGTGCCGAGATCGTGATCAACGGCCGCGATACGGAAGCCTTGGGCGCTGCAGCAGAAAAGTTGGCCGCAGGCGGCGCGACGGTCAAGGCGGTCGCCTTCGACGTCACCAATGAGGATAGTGTTGCCGATGGCATTGGCCATATTGAAAGCCAGCTCGGCCCCATCGACATTCTCGTCAACAATGCCGGCATGCAGTTTCGTTCGCCGCTGGAAGAGTTTCCGGCCGAAAAGTTCGAACAGGTGATGCGCACCAATGTCACCTCGGTGTTCACGGTGGGGCAGGCGGTAGCGCGGAAAATGATCCCGCGCGGCCGTGGCAAGATCATCAATATCTGCTCGGTGATGAGCAATGTCGCGCGCGCTTCGATCGCACCCTATTCGGCCAGCAAGGCGGCCGTCGCCAACCTCACCCGCGGCATGGCGACCGACTGGGCCAAGCATGGCCTCAACATCAACGGCATCGCCCCGGGCTATATCCGCACCGAGCTCAACGAGGCGCTGCTGCAGAACGTCGAGTTCAATTCCTGGGTGGAAAAGCGCACGCCCGCCGGCCGCTGGGCCGACCCCGCCGAACTGGGCGGCGCCGCCATCTTCCTTTCGTCCGATGCAGCGAGTTTCGTCAATGGCCACATCCTCTATGTCGACGGCGGGTTCACCGCCACCGTTTAAGGCGGCCCGCATCATCGTCGTGATGGGGGTTTCATCGAGCGGCAAGACCACCGTCGGCAAGGCGATCGCGCGGCGCCTGCACGCGCCGTTCCTCGATGCCGACGACTATCATTCTGAAGCCAACATCAAGAAGATGAGCGCCGGGATCCCGCTGACCGACGAGGATCGCTGGCCGTGGCTCGAGGCCCTCGGCAAGGCGCTGCACGAGGCGGCCGACCGCAAGGGCGTGGCGGTGGGGACTTGTTCGGCGCTGAAGCGCGCCTACCGCGAGTTTCTCACCCAGGCGGCAGGGGAGCCGGTGCTGTTCGTCTATCTCGAGGGCTCGTACGAGCTGATCGAGGCGCGGATCAAGGCGCGCCAGCATCACTTCATGCCCGAGAGCCTGCTGAAGAGCCAGTTCGCGACCCTAGAGCCGCCCGGCCCCGACGAAAACGCGCTGGCGGTGCCGGTGGATGATACGCCGGAGCGGATCGCCGAGATGGTGGTCTCAAAACTCACCTATCTCAAGAGCTTCAAGCGGGGGCAGTAGGTTCGGAACGGAGATTCCCGCCTTCGCGGGAATGACGCCCTGCATCTTCCCGCATTGCCCCACACACATCAGTTCATCCCCGCGAAGGCGGGGATTCTCCGTTGTCCTCGCTGCCGCGCGACGACAACCCTAAAACGCAAACGCCATCTGCGCCGGATTGCGGCGGGCGAAGTGGACGCCCTCCATTTCCAGCAGCCTGAACTTGGTGGAAACGCCGCCCGGCGCGGAAAACCCGCCCATCCGATTGCCGGCGGCGAGCACGCGATGGCAAGGCACGATCACCGGCAGCGGATTGCGGCCCATCGCCCGCCCGACCGACTGGGCGGCGCCGGACCTTCCGGTGCGTTCCGCCAATTCGCCATAGGTTACCGTCTCGCCCCAACCGAGCTGCAGCATTTCGAGATAGAGGCTGCGGTTGAATTCCGGCACGCCCTCGAGGTCGAGCGGACTTTTGGAAAAATCGACCTGCGCACCCGAAAAATAGCGCTGCAGCCGAATCACCGTCGGCTCCAGCCATGCCGGCGGATGGTTCTCCTCGCCCTCCAGCCGCTTGGTCAGCCGCGAGAGGGTGGAGCGGCTGTCGACGTCGGGAAGCTGCAGCCGGACGAGCCCGTTTTCGCTCCAGGCGAGGCCCACCGGTCCGAACGCGGTGGCGATGAGGCAGTATTCGAGCACGGTGCGCGTTCCCTTTCCGTACTCATTTGTTATAGGTTTTCAGCCGGGGCCAGACAAGGGTTCTGGCGCCATCCTCAACCGCGATCGGTGGGAGCACGCCTGCTCACGGGCGGTGGGCCTTTTCGGTGCCAGGAGATATCGGGCTGCGGGGGCGTGCCGGCATATCGATATCGGGCGCGGCGTCAAAGCCATAGAGCCAGTCGAGCCGCTTGAAGTGCCCAAGGGGCCCTTGCAGCTTGAGCACCGCGTTGCGCGCGCTGGTGAACGGCCATTCGAGGTGGAAGGCAAAGCCGTTGCTGGCCGAAAGTCGCGCCACTTGCTCGACGCGTGCCCGGCGCATCGTGACGAACCGTTCGAACGCGGATTCGCCCGTAGGCTCGGTCATCAGCAGCGGCGCCAGGATCGCGGCGTCTTCGATGGCCATGGCCGCCCCCTGCGCCTGGAACGGCAGCATGGCATGGGCAGCGTCCCCGATCAGCCCGACGGCGCCGTCATACCAATCTTCGGCCGCAACCGTCGCCAGCGGCCAATATCCCCAGTGGCCACGGCCGCGCTCGATGATGGCATCGAACGCCGCGCTCCGGAGCGGGGAAGGCGGCAGGGCCGGGGCTTTTGGCGGACTGGCTTGCGGGGCAGGCGGTTTCTGGCGGGCGAACAGCGCGATATTGAGCTTGCCGCTGTGGGGCAGGGGATAGCAGACGGCATGGTAGCCCGGCCCGAACAGGAGGCTGGTCCGGTCGAGAGCGATGGCGCCGCCCAGCGCATCGAGGTCCAGCAGCGTCCGCCAGGCTACCCGGTTCTGGTAATCGGCCTGCGGCCCCTGGAGAATTCTGGTCCGGGTCGGCGAATTGACCCCATCGGCGCCAACAAAGGCAAAGGCCTTCGCATTGCGCGTGCGCCCGCTTTCCTCCTCGACGGTCACCGACACCGAGCGGCCCTGGCTGGCCGCGTTGAACGAGCGGACGCCGAACAGCATCTCGATATTGGCGAAGCGCCGGCACGCCAGAAACAGCATTTTGGCAAGATCGGCGCGGTGCATCACCACATAGGGCACGCGGTAGCGCTCCCGCACGGCGGAGCCCAGCATCAGCGTGGTTATCGGCTTTTCGGCGCGGAAGGGGTAAAGGTCGAGCCCCTCGGGCTCAAAGCTTGCGGCAGCGATCTGCTTGTCGAGCCCGAGCTGGTTAAGCACGCGACGGGCGTTCGGGCTGATTTGGAGGCCCGCGCCGAACTCCTGAAGGCCGCTGTTGCGTTCGAGCAGCACGACACTGGTGCCGAACTTGGCGAGGGCAAGGGCCAGCGTCAGCCCGGCTATCCCGGCGCCGGCAATGTAGACGGTGCGACCAGCCCCCGTCATCGCCTGCGGCCGCTACGCCAGTTCGGCCTGATAGACGGCCGACAGCGGTTCGGAGGTACCCGGCGCGAGGCGCGAATTGAACACATAGTGGGTGGAGCAATAGGGGCAGACGATGTCGCTCTCCTTGCCCATGTCCAAAAACACATGTGGGTGATCGAAGGGGGGCAGGGCGCCCACGCACTGGAATTCCTTCGAGCCGATTTCGATCTGCGCCAGCCCTTCGGAGTTATGGAAATGGGGAACGCTGTGATCGGCCATTCGCGCAAACCTTCGGGGTGAAAGATGGCCGCGAACATAACCAAGTGCGGGACTGATTGAAAGCGCCAGCCGAACGAAAGTAAAAGTGCCGCATCACTAACCGAGGTTCCCCGATGCCCACTTTCCTGTCCGATGGCATTTCCCTTTCCTATGAGGTGTTCGGGGACGGCAAACCGATCCTGCTGATCCACGGCTTTGCCTCCAATGTCGAGATCAACTGGGTGTCGACCGGCTGGGTGGAAGCCCTGAACAAGGCCGGCTATCGGGTCATTGCGCTGGACAATCGGGGCCACGGCAAATCGCAAAAGCTCTACTCTGCCGATCTCTACTTCGCCCATGAGATGGCCGAGGACGCGCGGCGGCTGCTCGACCACCTCGGAATCGAGCGGGTACCGGTGATCGGCTATTCCATGGGCGCGCGCATCGCCGCGTTCCTCGCCCTGCGGCATCCTGACCGGGTCAGCGCGGCGGTGTTCGGGGGCATGGGCATCAACCTCATCACCGGGCTCGTGGACACCGAGGCGATTATCGAGGCCCTCACGGCCGACAGCCTCTCACAGGTGACCGACAAGGCCGGCCGGCAATTCCGCATCTTCGCCGAGCACTCCGGCGCCGACCGTCCCGCGCTCGCCGCCTGCATGATCGGTTCGCGCGAGCCGATGCGCGAAGCCGATGCGCGCAAGATCGAAGTGCCGGTGCTGGTGGCGGTCGGCGGCGAGGACGACATGGCCCGCGCGGCAGAACCTTTGGCCCAGATCCTGCCCCATGGCGAGGCTTTTACCATCCCCCGCCGCGACCACATGCGGGCGACCGGGGATTTCGAGTTCAAGCAGGCCGCACTGGCGTTTTTGGCACGGCAGGGGGTTTAGGCTCTATTTCCTGGGGGCCAGCGTCCATTGTGGAAGGACGCCCTTGCCACAAGCACCGCCATTGCCCGGCGGGTCCGGGCAATCCAGGGGCCACAAGCTCCGCCTCCCGCGCGGAGGGACCCCGGCGCCCGCCATTCCAGAGCGTTTCCAGGAAAAATGGCCACTACTTTTCCGGTTCGGAAGCGCGACAGGTCCAAAACCTTGGAGACCGTTCAGCGTGTCCGAGAGGAAGCTTTAAACCTCAAGGACCACGAACTTGCCTTTTTCCATCGCCACGAGCCGGTCGGCGAGGCGGAGGGCGGCGAAGGATTGCGCGAGGTCGGCGGCGGATTCCTTGAAGTGTTCCCAGCCCTCGTTGTGGATGGCGATGATCTTCGCCTCGGGGAAGGCGCTGGCGGTGGCGATGGCGTCGTTGCTGTCCATGGTGAGATGGAAGCGGCCGCGCGTTTCGGCAGAACCGGCGAACATCACCACGAGGCGCGGGCGGAAGCGCTGGGCGACCTCGGCAACCCCTTCGTACCAGACGGTGTCACCGCTGATGTAGATCGCGTCGCCGGGGGCCTCCAGGCCAATGGCGAAGCCCGTGACGTCGCCGGCGATGGGCTCGATCCCGACCGGTCCGTGCCGCGCCGGGGTGGCCGTGACAAAGACCTTGCTGCCGCCGGAGCCAGTGAGTTCGGCCGTTTCCCACGGTGCGAGGCCACGGGCATTGCCGCCGAGGCGCGAGGCGCCGACGGGCGTGGTGAGCGTCGCCTTCGCGCTCGGCAGCAGTTCCCTGCCGGAGCGGTCGAGGTTGTCGGCGTGCTGGTCATGGCTCAGGAGCACGGCATCGAGCGGGCCGATTTCGTCGGGGCGGAGCGCTGGGCCGGTGGTCTTCCGGAGCGTGACGCCGCCCGGAAATTCGCTTCCTTCCGGATCGAAGGTCGGATCGGTGAGGAACCGGAACCCGCCGATTTCAATCAGTAGCGTCGGGCCACCTATGAGGGTGAGGGTCGCTTGGCGATTGGTCATCTGGTGCCTCATGGTTTGGAGGCCCGTGATAGGTCCCCCGAGGCGCGGTGGGAATTCCCTTCTGCGTGATTTTTTCTGGGCCAGACGCTGCCCGGGCTTCGGTGTCGAGTGAAACCCTGCCCAAACAGGCGCTCAGCCCGCAGCGATCTCCTGCGCCACATCCACCCACCTGGCCTCGACCAGCTCGGCCAGCCGCAACGGGTTGATGCGCACGGCGCTGTGGGTCGAGCCGGCGGCGGGGATCACCTCGTCGAACGGCTTGAGCGATATATCGCAATAGACCGGCAATGGGGTTGCGAGGCCGAAGGGGCAGACGCCGCCCACCGGATGCCCGGTCAAGGCCACGACCTCCTCGGCGTCAGGCATCTTCGGCTTGCCGCCGAAGGCGAGCTTGGCCTTCTTGTTGTCGAGCCGTGCATCGCCGCGGGTGACGACTAACAGCGCCTCGTCCCCGATCTTGAGGAGAAGCGTCTTGGCGATCTGCGCCGGCAACACGCCATGCCCCTTGGCCGCGAGTTCGACCGTCGCGGTGCTTTCGGCGAGCTCGATGATTTCGATGTCCGGCGCCCTGGCGGCGAAAAAGTCCTTGACCGATTGCAGCGACAAGTCGGCCTCCGCTCAGTGCTCGCGGGCCGCGAAATAGAGCGCGGCCGCCCGCAGCCCATCGGCTTCCGGCCCGAACGCGGTTAGCGCCGTGACCGCATCGTGCACGAGATCGCCGAGCCGGCGCCGGGCCCCCTCGATGCCCAATTGCGCCACCAGCGTCTGCTTGCCGGCTGCGGCATCCTTGCCGGCGGCCTTGCCGAGCGCCTCGGCGGTGGAGGTGGCATCGAGCAGATCGTCGGCGAGCTGGAAGGCGCGCCCGGCGAGCTCGGAAAAGCGGGTGAGGCGCGCTAGCGCTTCGTCGGGGGCGCCACCAAGGATTGCGCCCATGCGGACGGCGGCGCGGATCAGGGCGCCGGTTTTCATCGCCTGCATGGTTTCGATTTCGCCATTGGAAAAGCCGCCCAGCTCCCCCTCGATGTCGCGCATCTGGCCACCGGCCATGCCGCCCGCGCCGGCCCCGGCCACGAGTTCCGTGACCAGCTTGACGCGCACCGCCGCATCGGGGTGGCAATCGGGGGAGGCGAGGAGGCCGAAGGCATGAGTCAGCAGCGCGTCGCCGGCAAGGATCGCCGTTGCCTCGTCATAGGCTTTGTGGACGGTGGGGCGGCCGCGGCGGAGATCGTCGTCGTCCATGGCCGGCAAGTCGTCGTGGATCAGCGAATAACAATGGACCATCTCCACCGCGACCCCCGCCACAAGGCTTTGCGCCGGGGCGACGCCAAAGATGCCCGCCGCCTGCCGCACCAGCAGCGGCCGCAGGCGCTTTCCCCCCGCGAGCGCGCCATGGCGCATGGCCATCACCAGCCGCTCCGGCGCCGGGCCGGGGCCCGATAGGGCGGCAACGGCCAGCAGCCGCTCGAGCGCCTGCTCGACATCGGCCGCGCAGCGTTTCAGCTCATCGTCGAAGTCAATCATGGGCGGAGTGCTAGCGAGTTCTGGAGAACGCGGCAAGACGATAAGCTTGTCCGCGCGTGGTGCTTACCCACCCTCCCATCCTCCCCCGCAAGGGGGGAGGTGCCGGGCAGTGCAACTGATTGGTGCCGTGTCACGATTCCAGCCGAACACCCCTCCCCCTTGCGGGGAGGGCTGGGGAGGGGGTAACTCCAGTGCTGAGTGGCGGCGGGGAGGCCGGTCGTGGGGAGAAGAAGCCTCTAGCCAACTCCATCCAGCTCCTGTATAGACCCGCGCAAATTCAGAATGTTCCGGTCTGTTGCCGGCGGGCGCAATGCGCCGCCGCGAGCCCGGCAGTGATCCAGGAGTTTCAAATGGCCGTTCCAAAGCGCAAGACCTCGCCGATGAAGCGTGGCTTCCGCCGCTCCGCCGACGGGCTGACGCCCCAGCCCTATGTCGAGGACAAGGATTCGGGCGAGCTGCGTCGTCCGCACCACGTCGACCTCAAGACCGGCATGTATCG
>DATJHO010000126.1:0-6923 GCA_035493835.1 Devosiaceae bacterium | reverse complement strand
TCCCGGCTGTTGCTGTCGAAGACCACCGCGTGCCGCGCCGCGACCTGATCAAGGATGGAGAGCCAAACCCCACCGCCATCGTTTCGGGCCGCTGCCGGATCGGATGAGAAGAGAAGGTCGAAGTTGTGCTCCAACATGCCGCGGAGGTACTCCCACCGATCAGGGGCACCCGGGTCGTCCTGGAAGCGGGCCATCAAGTCCCGTTAAACTTCACCCGCAGGGGCGACGATCTCGCGTTGCTGAAGCCGGACAGGCCCTTCGCGGAGGGCCTTCCAGTGCGCTTCGACATGGGCGAGGGCCACGGCATGGCGAGACTTGGCCTCAACGGGGTCTCGGGTGCGCAGCGAGAACTGGATTGTGTCAGTCGCCGAGGTGACGCGGCAGGCGGCCTCTTGATCCCCCACGCGAACCACAAGAACTGTCCCGACGGCTCGGGCCTTCACATCAGCGGGAATGGGTTGCCTGAACTGGCGGTGGGACGAGCTTTTCCGGCTCGCGGGCCTAGCCATCGTTAGTACCATGCGTGACACCCGTGTGTGACAGTCGGGTGCGCAAAAACCTCAGCAAGACCAAATATCTAGCCAGATCAAGGTACTTCCTTGATCGTTGGTGCCCCGGAGAAGACTCGAACTTCCACGACTTTCATCACACGGACCTGAACCGTGCGCGTCTACCAATTCCGCCACCGGGGCACGACAACGGACGTCTGCCGAAGCGAATGTGCACCGGCGCGCCGCTAACTAGGGCAAGGTCGGGGCGGCTGTCAATCGGCAAAGGGGGCTCTTTGCACCGAGCCGACAACCGACTCAGGTGATGGGCTGGGTCGGTTCGGGCGGCGCGGTCACCGGCGCCAGTTGCACGAGCGACAAGATGTTGCCGTCCGGGTCCTTGAACCAGGCGATTCGCCCGCCCCCCGGCGCCTGCCAGATGCCGTGCTGGTCCTGCTCGAGCCCGTCGAAGCGCTCGAAGGCGATGCCGCGCTTGCTCAGGGCCTCGACTTTTTCGGCGATGTTGCCGACTTTCCAGCCCAGGGCGGTGTAAGGCGTAGGAATGACCGCCGCGACCTTCTGCACCCTGAGGTTCGTCAGCGCGTCGCCGGCCTCGAATTCCAGCGCGAACTCCGTCTCCGCAACCAGTCGCAGGCCCAGGCGGTCGCGATAGAACAGGGTCGCCGAATCGGCGTCGGCCGTGGCGAGAAAGGCCATGACCTCGTTGGTGGTCAGCATCGACGTTCCCCTATCCATCGATCGGCCTCCAATTATCGTCCGATCCGCCGGCGATTGCCAGTTCTTCCCGCGCTGTTGTTCTTGCCCGGGAGCCACGCCGACGCCGAACGGCGGGAATGCCGCCGGAACAACGGCAAAGCTCGTCCGGGCAGCCGACAAGTCATTGTGACGCCTCGACTTGACCCTCGACAGGGGCCAAAACTTCGCGCTAGACTCATGGCGATCCCGTGATCTGGAGCCGATAGATGATGGACCACGCCAGCAAAGAAGTCGTGACTGTTTTTGGCGGGTCCGGCTTTGTCGGGACCCAGGTGGTGCAAATGCTTGCGCATCAGGGCCACCGCATTCGCGTCGCCGTGCGCCGGCCCGACTTGGCCGGGCACCTGCTTCCATTGGGCGATGTGGGGCAGATTGTCGCGATCCAGGCCAATGTGCGCAACATGGATTCAGTTGCGCGCGTGGTGGCCGGGGCGACGATGGTGATCAACCTCGTCGGCATCGGGGTGGAGCGCGGCCGGCAGCGTTTTGACGCCGTGCATGTGGAGGGCGCGCGCAATGTGGCAACGGCCGCCGCCACTGCGGGCGTCCGGGCGCTGGTGCATATGTCGGTTCTGGGCGCCGGATCCGAGTCCGAAAGCGTTGTCGCCCGCTCGCGTGCAGCTGGGGAGGCCGCGGCTTTCGCCGCCTTTCCGCAAGTCGTGGTGATGCGGCCCTCGCTGGTCTTCGGGCCGGACGATCATTTCTTCAATCTGATGGCATCGCTGGCGCGCTCGTCGCCGATCCTGCCACTGATCGGCGGCAACTCAAAATTCCAGCCGGTCTATGTCAGGGACGTGGCCCGGGCCTTCACCATCGCCGCCGAAGGCGGGGTGGCTGCCGGGCGCATTTATGAACTCGGCGGGCCGGATATTGAAACCTACAAGCAGCTGATGCAGCGCATTCTGCGCGAGATCGGCCGCGACAATTTGCTGCTGCCGGTATCGCCCGGCCTCGCAAAACTGCTGGCCGCGCCAATGAGCCTCCTGCCCAAGCCGCTGCTGACTGCCGACCAGGTGGTGCAGTTGCAGTCCGACAATGTGGTCTCTGAGGAGGCGATCAGGGAAAAGCGGACGCTCGCTGCCTTTGGCATCACCCCGGCGCCGATGAGCGCGGTGCTGCCGAGCTATCTCTGGCGTTTTCGCAAGCACGGCCAATTCGATCGGCAGACGGCCTGATCGGGGCCCTGGCCATGGGTGGCTGCGGGTTTCCGCTGCATGCATGAGGTTTTGGCCTCCCCCTCCCCAGCCCTCCCCGCAAGGGGGAGAGTGTTCGGCTGAGCTTGTCGTGACGGTGGCCATTCAACGAACACCGGACCTGCACCCACCCCTTGGGAGGGTTGGGGAGGGGGGGCGCCCAAAACCCTACCTGAACAGCAGCACGCCCCAGAGCCCGATGGCGCCGAAGAAGATGCGCCAATAGGCGAAAAGCGCAAAACCGCTGCGCGACACGTAATCGAGTAGATAGCGCACCACGATCAGCGCGAACACGAACGCGGCTGCAAAGCCGACCGCAATGTCGACCCCCAGGCCGGTGGTGATCAGCTCGCGGTTCTTGTAGGCGTCGTAGCCGAAGGCGCCGAGCATGATAGGCAAAGCGAGGTAAAAGGTGAACTCGGCCGCCGAACGCTTGTCCGTGCCAAGCAGCAGCGCGCCAACAATGGTTGCGCCCGAGCGCGATACGCCCGGCAGGAGCGCCATCACCTGGAACAGCCCGATATAAAGGCAGAGCAGCGGCGGGAAATTATAGATATCGGTATATTTCGGCGTCAGCTTCATGTGGTCGACGAAAAGCAGCACGACGCCGCCCACGATCAGCGCGATCGAAATGATGATGGGGCTCTCGTAGAGCACGCCCTTGATGAAATCGTGCAGCAGCACGCCGCCGAGCGCCGCCGGCAGCGCCGCGATCAGCACGCCGCCGAGGAAGCGGAGCGCGCCCCGGTGGCCAGCCATGGCGTCGCGCAGGATGGCGAAAATGCGGCCGAAATAGACGACCACGATGGCGAGGATCGCCCCGAGCTGGATCATCACCTCGAAGACGCGGCCCGGGCTGTGGAAACCGAGAAAATGGCCGACGAGCAGCAGGTGGGCGGTGGAGGAAACCGGCAGAAACTCTGTTATACCCTCGATCGCACCGAGAGCGAGCGCCGCAAAAATTCCTTGATCAGCGCCCATCCGATGCCTATCCCCTGACGCTTAACCATAGTTTGCCTATGCCACTAGCGCGAATTGCCGGCAAACGCCAAGGGTGTTGTTACCTGCAAACTTGGATTTAAATCTTACTCGCCAAGATGAGCAGCAGAAACGAAAAGAAGAAAATGCCGCGGATCCTTCATCATCAACTCGATCCTGCCTCCCGTTTGGTGCGGCTGATGTTCGCCGAATACGGCGTGCCGCTCGAACTGGTCGAGATCAAGCCTTGGACACGCGAGCCGCAATTTCTCGAGATCAACCCCGCCTCCACCGTGCCGGTGCTGTTCGAGCCGGGCGAGCCGCCGGTGATCGGCTGCCTTGCGGCCATTCACGCGATCGAGGAGCGATATGCGCCCAGCGTGGTGATGGGGCTGTTTCCCGCCAAGCCCTCGGACCGGGCCGAGATGTGGCGGGTGCTCGATTGGGTGCTGATGAAGCTCAACGACGAAGTGACCCGTTATGTGCTCGAGGAAAAGATCGTCAAGCGCGACCGCCAGGGCACGCCAGACCCGGCGGTGCTGCGCGTGGCCAAGGCCAACCTTTCCGAGCATCTGCACTATTTCAACTGGGTACTGGCGACCCGCCATTGGCTGGCCGGCGACACCATGACTCTCGCCGATTTTGCGCTGGCCGCCCATCTTTCGAGCCTCGATTATCTGGGCGACGTCAATTGGGAGAGCGCCACCGAGATCCGCACCTGGTACGCCAGGATGAAATCCCGCCCTGCCTTTAGGACCCTGCTCAACGACCGCGTGACGGGCATGCCGGCAAAACAGGGATATACGGATCTCGATTTTTGAGGACGCTCCTTGTATATACAAACGCATAGCACCATGTTGTCGTGACGCTGCTGGCAGCGTTCGATTGGGACGACGGCAATCTGGAAAAGTGTCAGAGGCACGGCGTTTCAATTGCGGAAATCGAAGCGATGTTCCGCGACGGACCGCGGGTGGCGCCCGACCCGGCGCATTCGGATAAAGAGGATCGCCTGATCGCAATCGGCCGCACTGCTGAGGGTGGGCCTGTGTTCGTTGCATTTACGTTGCGGACAGTGGATGGCAGGCAACTCATTCGGCCGGTAAGCGCGCTACATGCACCGCAAGGAGGCTGATCGTATGGATAGGAACATGCCAAAATTGCGCAGCGACGAGGAGGCCGAGGCTTTCCTGTCGCAAGACCTGGCTGATCTTGATTTTAACCAGTTCAAACCGACGCATTTCGAGTTCGCCAAGAAGGAAGCGCAGCTCAACATGCGGTTGCCGCAGCCTCTGCTCGATGCAGTCAAGGAGCGCGCCAAAACCCAGGGCATGCCGTATACCCGTTACATACGCATGCTGCTGGAGCGCGACGTCACGGCCAAATAATGCTCGCCGCGTCCGCCACGTCTTCCCTCGTTTCCGAGCTTCGCGCCCGTGCCGAGGCGTTGGGGTTTGATGCCTTCGGCATCGCTTCGGCCGATGCCCGGCCCGACCTGCCGGAAAAGCTCAGGCAGGCGCTCGCGGCCGGCTGGCATGGGGATATGGCCTGGATGAAGGAGACCGCCGAGCGACGCGGCAGCCCGCAATCGCTCTGGGCGGAGGCGCGCTCGGTCATCATGCTCGGGATCAATTATGGGCCGGACGCCGATCCGCTCGCGGCGCTCGAGCAAAAATCGATCGGCAACATTTCGGTTTATGCCCGCAACCGCGACTATCATGAGCTGATCAAGGGGCGGCTCAAGGAGTTGGCAGGGCTCCTTGCGCGCCGCACCGGAGCCGAAGTCAAGGTTTTTGTCGATACCGCCCCCCTGATGGAAAAGCCGCTGGCCGAGGCGGCGGGGATCGGCTGGCAGGGCAAGCACACCGTGCTCGTCAGCCGCAAATTCGGCTCCTGGCTCTTTCTCGGCGCCATCCTCACCGATACGGTGTTGCCCGCCGACCCTTCCCATCCCGAAAGCTGCGGCACCTGCTCGCGCTGCCTCGACATCTGCCCCACCAACGCCTTTCCGGGCCCGTTCCAGCTCGATGCGCGAAAATGCCTCGCCTACCTCAACATCGAGCATCAGGGGCCGATACCGCACGAGTTCCGCATCGCCATGGGCAACCGCATTTATGGCTGCGATGATTGCCTTGCCGTGTGCCCGTGGAACAAGTTCGCCCGGGCGACGAGCGAAATGAAGCTGCGCGCCCGCGAGGACCTTTCGGCGCCCCCGCTCAGGGAACTGCTTGCGCTCGATGATTCCGGCTTTCGCGCGCTGTTCGCGGGATCGCCCGTAAAACGGCTCGGGCACGCGCGGTTCCTGCGCAACGTGTTGATTGCGGCCGGCAATTCCGGCGACCTGTCAATGGTGCCGGCCGTCGAGGGCTGGTTGCGGGATCCTGAGCCGCTGATCCGGGGCGCCGCCGTGTGGGCGTTGCGGCGGCTGGATCCGGAGCGGGGGGCTGACCTTCGCCGTGCGGCTGATGAGGAGCCCGACGCGTACGTTCGCACCGAGTGGAGCGCGGAGATCGAGGCTTAGCGCTTGATCCGAATCGATGATGGATTGACCTCAGCTTTGGTGAGCGCGCGTGAAAACGGAGATTCCCGCCGCCGCGGGAATGACGCCGTGGACGTAGCAGCGGGTGCCCCCGAAAGCCCGTCTGCCCGAAAAACCTTGGTCCTCCCCGCGTAGGCGGGAATCGCTGTTTTGCTCGGCACAACCTCTGTCGCGTTCGGCCCCGAACCCTACCGCGCCAGCGCCAGCAGCGCCTCAAGATCGAGATGAGCCTCGAGGTGCGCGGCAAGGCCATCGAGCGCGGCCTCGACGCCGGCCTCGTAGCGGGTATCGGCGTTGGCGGCATTGCCGAGGAAGGTTTTGCGGAATTCGTCCGAGGCAAACAGACCGTGGAGGTAAGTGCCCATGACCAGCCCGTCGGGGCTGCGCGCGCCCTCGGCTGCCGCGCCAAGAAGGGCAAAGGGTTTTGCTCGGGCGGGACCTTCGGTCACGCCCATATGCATGTGATAGCCGGCAATAGGCGCGCCAGTAACGGCGTCCTCGGCGTTTTCGACCCGGAGCTCCTTGCTCAACCCGAGCACGGTCTCGACATCCAACAACCCGAGCCCCTCGCTCGTTCCGGCCGCCCCTTCGATCTCATCCGGATCACTGATGGACCTGCCGAGCATCTGGTAACCGCCGCAAATGCCGAGCAGCTTTGCGCCGGCTCGTGCGTGCGCCTTGATGTCGATGTCCCAGCCTGCCCCCTTGAGCGCGGCCAGATCGGCGCGCGTCGCCTTGCTGCCGGGCAGGATGATGAGATCCGAGGGGGGAATCGGGGTCCCCGGCTCGACGATGACGACGCTGACCCCCGGTTCGGCGCGCAAGGGATCAAGATCGTCGAAATTGGCGATGCGCGGCAGACGCGGCACCGCGATGATGTATTTGCCCGTGCCTGCCCGGCTCTGAACATCGAGGGCAAGCACGTCCTCGGCCGGCAGTTTTGCGGCGTCG
>DATJHO010000125.1:0-20021 GCA_035493835.1 Devosiaceae bacterium | reverse complement strand
GCGCACCTGCGCATTGCGCACGCCATTGCGCTTCAGCCGGTCATAGATCGGCGCGAGGCGGTTCCGGTCGCTGTCGAAGGCGAAAATCTGCCCCTTGTTGTCCATGCTGGCGGCCATGGCGAGGGTCTTGCCCCCTGCCCCGGCGCAAAGGTCGAGCACCTGTTCGCCGGGCCGGGCGCCGATCAGCGCGGCAACGATCTGGCTGCCCTGGTCCTGCACCTCGAACCAGCCCTTGAGATAGCCCTCATCCGCCTGAACGTTCGGTGTGCGGGCATCGCTCGGACCGGCCGGAAAGCGGATGCCGAGCGGGGAAACGGCGGTTTCCTCCGGCGACAGGCGGGCGAGCGATTTTAGCACCCGCTCCCGGCTCGATTTCAGCGTGTTGACGCGCAGATCGAGCGGCGGCCTGAGGGACATCGCCTCGCCCTCGGCGACCCATTCATTCCCGAAATTGCGCTTGATCGCCGCCCCCGCCCACTCGGGCAAATCGGCGCGGACATGCGGCGGCGCGTCGGCCAGCGGATTTTCCGCCTCGAGCCGCGCCACCTCATCCGCCGTCAGGGCGGCCGGCGCATGGGCATCATCGGCAAAGCTTGCCGTCAATTGCTCAGGGGCCACGCCCCAGTCGCGCACCGCAACGCTCAACACCAGCGCGCGTGGCGTCTCCTCGCCCATGGCGAAGGCGTGCGAAGCGCGCCGGCGCAGGGCGTCATAGACGAGGTTGCCGATGGCCGCCCGGTCGCCCGCGCCGGCAAAACGGTTGCTGATGCCCCAGCCCTTGAGGGCCTCGCTGACGGGCCGATGGCGTGTTTCCACCTCGGCCAGAATCTCTATTGCTGCCGATAGGCGTCCGGGAAAGCGCATGTTCTACTTATTTTCTGTGCGGCATCAGCCGGGCAACCCAGGGTCCAAGCGCCAGCACGAGCAGGCAAAGGAGCGAAAGGGCCAGGAAGAATGTCCGTAACAAGGTGAAAAGGCTCGCGGTATCGACCATTGCCGGCGTCAGCCATTTCGCGCCCGCGGTGAGCATGACGGAAACGGCGGCGTTCTCGCCGAGGTCGGCCGCGTTCGCGATTACCGCCGTCGCAAGGATGGCGGCAAGCGCGGTGTGACTGAGCGGCAGTTCATAGCCCTGCCAGCGCCGCGCTGCCTCGATCAGCCAATAGAGCAGAGCGAGACAGAACAGGATGGCAAAGATCGAATCGATCCGGTGCTGCACGTCCTCGTAATAGGCCGCGCCATCGGGCCCCAGCCGCGCCAACAGGTCCTGGGCCGTGCGGAAATCATAGCCCAGCGGCCGCAGGTCGAAGATGGCGCCGCCGCCCGCCAGCTGCGCCAGATGCGGCCAGGTGACGAACAGCATGACCGAAAACAGCGCGATTGCCGCCGCCGTCACCACCCAGCCGACATATCTGAGCCCGCTGGGCATGGCAGACTTAGTTGCCGCCACGGTAATTCGGGCTCTCGCGGGTGATCGAGACGTCGTGCACGTGGCTCTCGCTGAGGCCCGCACCCGAAATCTTAACGAACACCGCATTGTCCCGGAATTCCTGGAGCGTGTGGGCGCCGGTATAGCCCATGGCGGCGCGCAAGCCCCCCGCCAACTGATGCAGCACGTTGCTGGCCGATCCCTTGTAGGGCACCTGCCCCTCGATCCCTTCCGGCACCAGCTTGAGCGAATCGTTCACCTCCTGCTGGAAGTAGCGATCGGCCGACCCGCGCGCCATCGCGCCGACCGAGCCCATGCCGCGATAGGCTTTGTAGGAGCGGCCCTGGTAAAGATAGACGTCCCCGGGGCTCTCGTCGGTGCCGGCAAGGAGCGAGCCGATCATCGCGCAGGAGGCGCCGCCCGCCAGCGCCTTGGCCATGTCGCCCGAGAATTTGATACCGCCATCGGCGATCACCGGCACGCCGTGCTTGTTGGCCTCCTCCGCGCTCGCCATGATTGCCGCAAGTTGTGGAACGCCTACGCCGGCGACCATGCGCGTGGTGCAGATGGAGCCGGGGCCGATGCCGACCTTGACCGAATCCGCGCCCGCATCGATCAGCGCCTTGGTCGCCTCGGCGGTCGCCACATTACCGGCGATGATCCGGGTCGAATTGCTCTCGCGCTTGATCCGCTCGACGGCGGCCGAAACATGCACCGAATGGCCATGCGCGGTATCGATGACGAGGAGGTCGACGCCGGCGGCAATCAGCGCCATCGAGCGCTCATAGCCCTTGTCCCCCACGGTCGAAGCGGCGGCAACGAGCAGGCGCCCCGCACCGTCCTTGACGGCGTTGGGATTGAGCTGGGCCTTCTCGATGTCCTTGACGGTGATGAGCCCGACGCACTGGCCCTGATCGTCAACCACCAACAGTTTTTCGATTCGGTGGGCGTGGAGTAGCCGCTTGGCATCTTCCTTGGAAACGCCGTCGCGAACCGTCACCAGGTTCTCATGCGTCATCAGCTCGGCGATCGTCTGCCGGTCATTGGAGGCAAAGCGCACATCGCGATTGGTGAGAATGCCCACGAGCTTGCCGGTCGCCCGGCCGCCGGCGCCGCCATTGGAGACGACCGGAATGCCCGAGATGCGATTGGCACGCATCAGCGCCAGCGCATCCGCCAGCGTCGCCTCCGGGCCGATGGTGATGGGGTTCACCACCATGCCGCTCTCGAACGATTTCACCTGCCGCACCTGCTCGGCCTGCAGCTCGGGCGTAAGGTTGCGGTGGATGACGCCGAGGCCGCCGGCCTGCGCCATGGCGATCGCCATGTTGGCTTCAGTGACGGTGTCCATCGCCGAGGACAGAATCGGCAGGTTGAGCTCGATGTCGCGGGTGACACGGGTGCGAATATCGGCGCTGGTCGGCAGGACGTCGGAAAAAGCCGGCTGCAGCAGCACATCGTCGAACGTCAACGCCGCTTCGCCGGTAATGGATGAAATGATCTTGGCCAAGGAGTAGTCCCTTCCTTCCGAACGGCGCAGAAACACCGGAAGCCCGCATCGCGCGGCTCCAAGGCAAATTGGAGCCACGTGCGGGTTGGCGAGGGTCAATAGCATCGAAAGTCGGGCTTTGCCAAGGGCGTCCCCGCGCCTCTGCCTCAGAGGGAAGAGCCGACGCGGACGGCTCAGGCCGGCGCTGTTACATCTTCGTAATCTTG
The DNA here is from genome assembly GCA_035493835.1 of Devosiaceae bacterium. GTDB lineage: Bacteria > Pseudomonadota > Alphaproteobacteria > Rhizobiales > Devosiaceae > DASZTU01. Next base: position 16,876 of record DATJHO010000125.1, on the reverse strand, counting down.
TTATGATTTGGGATTGCCATGCGCCGGGCTCAGGATTATGCCCGGCCCGATGCCCACGCGGCACATCTCTTGCCGCGACTCTTCCCCCGGGTCCGAAGTGATACCAATCACACCGATCATACTGGCGGTCGCTCTGTTCATGGAACAGATGGACTCTACAGTAATCGCCACCTCGCTGCCTGCTATCGCTAGCGATATCGGCACCTCGCCCGTTGCGCTGAAGTTAGCGGTAACGTCCTATCTGGTGTCGCTCGCTATCTTTATTCCGATCAGCGGCTGGATGTCGGACCGGTTCGGGGCCAAGAACATCTTTCGTTGGGCCATCGTCGTCTTCGTGCTCGGCTCCATCGCCTGCGCCTTCTCCAATTCGATCGGGGCCTTCGTGATCTCCCGCTTCCTGCAAGGGATTGGCGGCTCGATGATGACGCCGGTCGGACGGCTGCTGCTGGTGCGCGGCACGCCCCGCAACGAGTTGGTCTCGGCGATGGCCTGGCTCACCATCCCTGCCCTTATCGGCCCGATCATGGGGCCGCCGCTGGGCGGGTTTCTCACCACCTATCTCAGTTGGCACTGGGTGTTCTGGATCAACGTGCCGATCGGCGCGCTCGGGCTGGTGCTCGTCACCAAATTCCTGCCGGGGGGCGAGCCGCGCAGCCCGCGACCGGTCGACATACCCGGCTTCTTCCTCTCCAGCATCGCCTTTACCGGCCTTGTTTTCGGCATGTCGGTGATCAGCCTGCCGGCGCTCCCGATCTATTACGGCTATGCCACGATCGTCATCGGCGCCGTGGCCGCGGTAATTTATTTCTGGCACGCCAAGCGAACCGAATATCCGCTGCTCGATCCCAAAATGCTGCGCTATCCGCTGTTTCGGGCCGGCATCACGGGCGGCTCGAATTTTCGCGTCGGCATCGGTGCCCTGCCCTTCCTGCTGCCGCTGATGCTGCAGCTCGGCTTCGGCCTGTCGCCGTTCCAGTCGGGCATGATCACCTTCGTGACCGCCATCGGCGCCTTGTCATCCAAGTTCGGTGCGCAGAAGATTTTCCAACGTTTCGGCTTCCGAAACGTGCTCGGCACTGGCGCGCTGATCTCATCGCTCTTCATCGCGGTGAACGGCTTTTTCACGCCCTCGACTCCTGAGTGGCTGATCATGGGCACCCTGCTGGTTGGCGGCATTATCCGCTCGACCTGCTTCACCGGCGTCAACGCCATGGTGTTCTCCGATATCGACGAGGCGGACAGCAGCCAGGCCACGGCCATCAACTCGGTTGCGCAGCAGATTTCGCTCGCGACCGGCGTTGCCGTGGCCGGCGCCGTGCTCGATCTCTCCGCCTCGTTCCACGGCGGCACAATCAGCCTTAGCGATTTCCACATTGCCTTCTTCGTGGTGGCGATCATTTCGGCGCTGTCGACCTTCACCTTCTTCCGCCTGCCGCAGGATGCCGGCTCAGCGGTTTCCGGCCATCACCGTCCAGCGATGGCCAAGGAATGAGCGCGGCGCCTGCACCGTCAAAATGGCGGCTGGTGGCTCCTCCGGTAGTGCCGGTGGTGCTTGCCGTGTCGCTGTTCATGGAAAACATGGACTCGACAGTCATTGCCACCTCGCTCGCCGCGATCGCCAATGACATCCATACCGATCCGATCGCGCTTAAGCTGGCGCTGACCGCCTATATGGTGGCGCTGGCGATCTTCATCCCGCTCTCGGCCTGGGCGGCCGATCGCTGGGGCGCGAAAAACGTCTTCCGCGGCGCCATCATCATCTTCATCCTCGGCTCGCTTGCCTGCGCTGCGTCAAACTCGCTGGTCACCTTCGTGCTTTCCCGCCTGCTGCAGGGGTTCGGGGGCGCCATGATGACGCCAGTCGCCCGCCTCGTCCTGGTGCGGGTGACGCCCCGCAGCCAACTCGTCAACGCCATGGCGTGGCTGAGCATTCCCGGCCTGATCGGGCCGATCGTAGGGCCGCCGGTGGGTGGTTTCATCACCACCTATCTGAGCTGGCACTGGATCTTTCTCATCAACGTGCCGATCGGCATTTTGGGTGTCGTACTGGTGACGTGGCTGTTGCCGGATTGGCAGCGGAATGCTCCAAGGCGCATGGATTTCCCCGGCTTCTTCCTCACCGGTGGCGCTTTCGCCGGCTGGGTTTTCGGCATTTCCGTGCTGACGCTGCCGGCCCTACCCATCTATTTCGGCCTCGCGACGCTCGTCGGCGGCACGGTTTGCTGGATGTTCTATCTGCCGCATGCGCGGCGGACCGAATATCCCATCCTCGACCTGCGCCTGTTCCGCTTTCCGCTGTTCCGTGTCTCGGTCGTCGCCGGCTCGTTTTTCCGCCTCGGGACGGGCGCCATGCCGTTCCTGTTCCCGCTGATGCTGCAGCTCGCCTTCGGCCTGACGCCATTCGAGAGCGGCAGCGTCACGTTCGCAACGGCAGTCGGGGCGTTTGCGGCCAAGTTCGCATCGGAAACAATCATCGAACGGCTGGGCTTCCGGATGGCGCTGACCATCGCGACCTTCATCACGGTGCTGGGCGTTGCGGCCATGGGCATTTACGCGCCCACGACCCCGCTGCCCCTGATGATGACGCTGCTGGTCATCACCGGATTCTTCCAGTCGGTGTTCTGGACCGCCACCAACGCCTTCACCTTCGCCGATATCGAGGACAAGGACGCGGGCCAAGCCACCGCCATCAGCCAGGTGGCCGTCCAGCTATCGCTGGCATCCGGCGTTGCCATTGGCGGCGGCGCACTGGAAGGCGTGCGGCTGCTGCATGGCGGGGGCGATCCATCGCTCGGCGATTTCCACGTTGCCTTCTACGTGATCGCGGCGATCGCGCTGGTCTCGACGATCATGTTCTTCCGCATGCCGAAGGCGGCCGGCAGCCAGCTCACCGCCCACGGTCACGCGGTGGAAGCGACGGCCGGGGAGTGAACGGGTCGGGGCGCCGCCCCATCCGACTACAGGCGCGATCCCATCGAGTTGAAGCACTCACCGCGCTCTCGTCATGGCCGGGCTTGACCCGGCCACCCATGATGCCGCGCCAAGTCCACCGAAGCTACTGGCGAGGCTTCATGGGTCCGTGGGTCAAGCCCGGGGATGACGATGTGGGAAGGGTGAGGCCCGGTACCGACGCCGCACTGGCAGCCTGCGCCCAAGTTCTCACGACCTGCGTCAACTCAACGGGATCGCGTTCTATTTCTCGGCGTCCTCGGGCGCCGGCCTAAAACCCTTCGCCATCAGGTAGGTTTCCGCCGATCCCTGCCGGCTGGCGGGCGGCTTGGCGTGAAAGGTCGTGGAGAAGTGGCGCTTCAGGATCGCGAGCAGTTCATGCTCGGTGCCGCCCTGGAACACTTTTGCGATGAAGGTGCCGCCCGGCGCCAATATGTCGATGGCGAAGTCGGCAGCGATCTCGACCAGGTGCACGATCCTCAGGTGGTCGGTGGCACGATGCCCGGTGGTCGGGGCCGCCATGTCCGAGATCACCAGATCTGCCTTCTTGCCGCCGAGCGCCTCGATCAGCATCTGCGGGGCATCGTTCTCGGTAAAATCCTTCTTGAGCAGGATCACGCCGGGGATCGGGTCCATATCGAGATAGTCGATGCCGACAACGAGCGGATGCTCGTCCGTCGAGCCGACTGCCTTGGCCGCAACCTGCGACCAGCCGCCCGGCGCCGCACCCAGGTCGACGACGCGCTGGCCCCGATGCAGGAGCTTGTAGCGCTCATCGAGTTCGAGCAGCTTATAGGCCGCGCGGGAGCGAAACCCCTCCGCCCGCGCCTTGGCGACATAGGGGTCGTTGAGCTGCCGCTGCAGCCAGAGCGTCGAGCCGATCTTGCGGCCCTTGGAGGTTTTGACGCGGACTTTCAGGCCTTTGTCGGCCCCACGGCCGCCACTTGAGGGTGTTTTAGCCATTGGCAGCCGCCCGCGCCCGCGACTGGCGCCCAACAGTCCGGTCCTGATCCATCAGCGAAATCAATATGCCCTCGCGCAGGCCCCTGTCGGCGACGCGCACGCGTGTGGTCGGCCATTCGCGCCGGATGGCCTCGAAAATGGCGCAACCGGCCAGCACCAGATCAGCCCGGTCGCGCCCGATACAGGGGTGGCTGACACGGCGTTCGAACGGCATTCCGAGCAGCGCCGCCATGGTCACATCGACCTCCGCGGCGGTCATCCACAGGCCATCGACCTTCTGACGCTCATAGCGATCGAGCCCCAGATGTAGCCCGGCCAGCGTCGTGACCGTGCCGGACGTGCCGATCAGGTGCACAGAATGTTCCGCAATCATCTGCTTCAGCTTGAGCCGGCCGCGGAACTCCCGCAAGTGCTGGCTGACAAAGGCGACCATGGCCTCGAAGGTTTCCGGCGTCACATCGACCCCGCCGAAGCGCTCGGCGATCGACACCACCCCGACCGGCAACGACTGCCACGAGCGAATCGAGGTCGCCGTCCGGCTCTGCCGCTTCGGTCGGCCGCCGCGGAAATCGAGCCAGGCAAGCTCGGATGATCCACCACCGATGTCGAACATCAATGCGCCCTCGGCCCCATCCTCGATGAGGTCGGCGCAGCCGGTCACCGCCAGCTCGGCCTCGGTGCGGCGGTCGACGATTTCGAGCACCAGCCCCAGTTCGTCCGCCACGCGATCCAAAAATTCCTGCCCGTTGCTGGCCGACCGGCAGGCCTCCGTGGCAACCAGCCGGGCGCGTGCCGGCTCGTGCTCACGCAGCTTGTTGCGGCAAAGGCGCAGCGCCTCGAGCGTGCGCTCCATGGCCTGCTCGCCCAGCCGCCCGGTAGTCGAAAGTCCCTCCCCGAGCCTGACGATCCGGGTAAAGCCATCGAGCACGCGAAAGCTCTTTTCGAACGGCCGCGCAATCAGCAAGCGGCAATTGTTCGTACCGAGGTCGAGCGCGGCATAGACCGGGCTGCGCGACCGGCGTGGGGGATTGGGGGCGTGTGCTGTCCGCTTTTCCGTTTCCCGCGGACCGGAGGAGTTCACCCGGCCCGCAGCATCTCTCCGGCCGCCGCGGCGGTCCGGACTACGGATTGCCGCACCGCCCAAGGGCGCTGCCGGCTCGGCGGACCGATCTCGGTCGGTCACTCAAATCTCCGATCTGCCCCGGTCGCCGACCGGCCCTGGCCGGTGCGCCCGAATGCAGTATGTTCAGGTGTCACCAACAAAGTTAGTGCATGTGGGCCCGAGGCGCAACCGCGCCGAAATTATGGCGGCCGTCGCCCCTCTCCGGCTCGAGGGTTTTTTGACCGCCGACATGAAGCTGTCAGCCGTGTTCGACATGATGGCTCGTACGCTGATATTGCACCACCAAAGGCATTTTGGACTATGACCTCCATTCCTTTCGAACCCCGGCGATTCCGCTCGACGGTCGCCTTTTACAGCCGCTATCGCATTCCCTACCCCGAGGCCTTGATCGCGTCCGTGGCCCAGCGCGTGGGCCTCGAGTCGGGGGATCGGATGCTCGATCTCGGCTGCGGTCCAGGCCCCCTTGCCCTCGCCTTCGCCACGCTCGGCGCCCGCGTCACCGCGATGGATCCGGAGCCCGACATGCTGGCGGCGGCCAGGGCCGCGGCTGCTGAAGCCGAGCTCGATATCGAATTCCGGCAGGGCTCATCCTATGACCTCACCCCCGAACTCGGCTCGTTCAAGCTCGTCACCATGGGCCGCTCCTTCCACTGGATGGACCGCAAGGCGACCCTCGAAATGCTGGACCGGATCGTTGTGCCCGAAGGCGCCGTGGCGCTGTTCGCCGATCGCCGCATTTCCAGCACGCCCGATTGGCGCAAGTTGACGGAAGCGCTTGCCGACAAGCTCGTGCCGAACCGGAACGACACGCGGAAAATCCGCCGTTCGGACCAATGGGCGCCGCATGAGGCCATGCTGCTCCACTCCAGCTTCTCCGAAGTCGAGATGCTTGGCCGGATATTCGAGCGGGAGATCACCATCGAGGACGTGATCGGCCGGGCGCTTTCCACCTCAGCCACCTCTCCCGAAGTACTGGGCGAACATCAAACAACCTTCGAGGAGGCGCTCCGCGCCCAGCTTGAGGCCGAGGCTCCCGATGGGCGTGTCACCGAGATCGTCGGCACGGACGCGGTCCTGGCATTTCGCGCTGCCGGCGAAGACGCCTAGCGCGGCGCCGGCAGGCGCGGAGCTGGGCTCGGCGAACTATCGGCGTGCCTCGGCTCTTCTCTTCCCTCTCCCCTTGCGGGAGAGTGCCCGAAGGGCGGGTGAGGGGTGGAGCCACAGGCTCAGTCCCCCTCAAGTCAGCCCGTCAAGAAAAATGGAGGCCTCGCCCTGGAATTGAACCAAGGGTGTGAGGAGTTGCAATCCCCCGCGTAGTCGCTCCGCCACGAGGCCATCGAAACCATTAAGGCGAAGAATTCTTAACGCCGCATTTCCTCGCCCGTCGAAGGATGAAAAGAGAAAGCAAAACCAGCCTCCCCCCGCCAGCTTCCGCAGCAGGCCCGTCATGCCCCCAGCTTGTCCGGGACATCAAGGGCAACGGGCGCGGCGGCGCGTCCTGCCCTCAGATTGCCCCGGACACGCCGGGCAATGACGGCGTTTGTGGAACGGCATTGCCCAACGCCGCCCTCCGCAGCGGTCCACCGGAGCCCTCATGGTGAGCCTGTCGAACCACGAGGGCGGCCATCGGGAAACCTCGTCCTTCGACAGGCTCAGGATGAGGTCTTGAGCTTGCGGCCGAACCGCATCGGCGGCCCTGGGCCAGGCTCCAGTCCCATCCGGCAGGGATCAGATTCGGCCCTGCGTCGTTGCTTTCCGAGCCAACGGGAGGCGGCAATGTCCGAACCAAGTCCGACTACCCACTCAGAGCACGGCCTGAGCCCCGCGCTCGAGCGCAATATCAGTGCCATCCTCGAGAGGCGGCGCGAGGCGGCAAAATCCGCCTCGTTCGAGCAAAAGACAGCCGCCTGGATCAGCGCCTTCGCCGGCAGCATGGTGTTCGTCTATATCCACCTGGTGCTGTTCGGCGGCTGGATCCTCGCCAATATCGGATTCATCCCATTCGTGCCGAGATGGGACCCCTCGCTGGTCGTGCTCGCCATGGCAGCTTCGGTCGAAGCCATCTTCCTTTCGACCTTCATCCTCATTAACCAGAACCGTATGGCCGCCGAGGATGACGCCCGGGCCGACCTTGACCTCCAGATCAACCTGTTGAACGAGCACGAGACGACCAAGCTGATCGCCATGGTGGATGCGATCGCCAAGCACCTGCATGTCCGCACGGCCGCCGACGGCGAACTCCCCGAACTCGAGCGCGACGTGGCACCGGAGGCGGTGCTGGATCGGCTAAAATCTTCCGAGCACACCCCGGAGGCACAGCGAGCCGGGAGTGAGCCTGCCCGCAACGAGGGCCGCACCGTGAACTGAGCGAGATGCGGCAAAGCCATTGCCTGGGCGAGCCCCTGCATTGGAACTTATTGCCTACATCCCGCGTTTTTTTAGCGCCGGCACATCGCATGCGGCCCTAACGCCCAGCCCACTCCCTTGGACTGGGCGATTTTTTTGCGATCCTGTTCCGGCTGGCCTCAGCTGCGCCGCGGCACGCGGCCTTCAACGGGATAGGCGGGATCATTATAGCCGGGCGTCGAGGCATGGCCCCCTGATACCAGGCGATCGACCAGGGCCTCGTCCTCGGCATCAAGCTTGATATCGAGCGCGCGCATGTAGCTGTCCCAGTGGGCTTCCGTGCGCGGGCCCGCAATCGCCGCCGACACCAGCTGGTTGTTGAGCACCCAGGCAAGCGCGAAATCTGCCGGCTCCATGCCCTTTGCGCGGGCATGCTCGGCGATCTGCCGCGCGATCTCCAGCGATTCCGGGCGGAACTCGGTTTCCATAATGCGCCTGTCGCCCCGGCCGGCCCGCGTATCGGCGCCCGGCGTCTCGCCCGGCAGATATTTTCCCGTCAGCACACCGCGCGCCAGCGGCGAGTAGGAGACGACGCCGAGGCCATAATTATGCGCAGCCGGAAGCTGCTCGGCTTCCGCCGTGCGCGTGACGATATTGTAGAGCGGCTGGCTCGCGACGGGACGATCGATGCCGAGCTGATCGGCAAGGTGCGCGACCTCGGCAATGCGAAAGCCGCGAAAATTCGAGACGCCGAAATAGCGCAGCTTTCCGGCCCGGATCAGGTCGGCTACAGCGCGCATCGGCTCCTCAAGCGGCGCATCGAGCACCGCGCGGTGAAAATAGAGAATGTCGATATAGTCGGTGTTGAGCCGCTTGAGCGAGTTCTCCACCGTCTCGAACACCCATTTGCGCGAGTAGCCGCCCCGGTTGGGGCCCTTTTCCTGTGGCAAATTCACGAATTTCGTCGCGACTACCCAATGGTCGCGGTGAGCCTTGATGCCCTGCCCCACCACCTTTTCGGATTCGCCGCCATTGTAGATATCGGCCGTATCGAGGAAATTGATGCCGCTCTCGCGTGCCTTGTCGATAATGCGGAACGCCTCCGCATCGGGGGTCTGCTGCCCGAACATCATGGTGCCGAGGCAAAGCGGGGAAACCTTCAGCGCACTGCGGCCGAGATAGCGATAATCGATCATGAGAAACTCCAATTTTCCGCGGCGGCGTGCGGGCAGGCCAGCCTCGCCGAGGCATAGAGGGGCTTGCGCACCGCGTTAACCTGCTTACACCCATCTGATGGGGTTGGTGCGGGCTCCAATCCTTAATTTTCCACAAGGCAAGAGGTGCAACATGGTCAAAGCGGCGTTTCTCGGTCTCGGAGTCATGGGCTATCCCATGGCCCGGCATCTCAAGGCGGCCGGACACGAGGTCACCGTCTATAACCGCACCTCGGCCAAGGCCGAAAAATGGGTGGCGGAAAATGGCGGAAAGTTCGCCGCGACGCCGGCCGAGGCGGCCGCCGGGCAAGACATCGTGTTCGCCTGCGTCGGCAATGACGAAGACCTGCGTCAGGTGACCCTCGGGGAAGCGGGCGCTTTCTCGGCGATGGCCAAGGGCGCGCTTTTTGTCGACCACACCACGGCCTCGGCGGAAGTCGCCCGCGAGCTCTATGGCGAAGCCCAGGCACGCGGCTTCGATTTCCTCGACGCCCCGGTTTCGGGCGGCCAGGCGGGCGCCGAAAATGGGCAGCTTACGGTGATGGTCGGCGGCGACGAGGCGGCCTTCGGGCGCGCGCAACCGGTGATCATGAGCTTTGCCAAGGCATGTCGCCTGCTCGGCGGCTCAGGCTCCGGCCAACTGGCCAAGATGATGAACCAGGTCTGCATCGCCGGCGTGGTGCAGGGGCTCGCCGAAGCCATCCACTTCGGCCAGCGCGCCGGGCTCGATATCGAAGCGGTGATCGAGGTCATCTCCAAGGGCGCGGCGCAATCCTGGCAGATGGAAAACCGCTACAAGACCATGAACGCCGGCTCCTTCGAATTCGGCTTTGCCGTCGACTGGATGCGCAAGGACCTTTCCATCGCCCTGGCCGAGGCCCGGCGCAACGGCGCACAACTGCCGCTGACCGCGCTCGTCGACCAATTCTACGCCGAGGTGCAGGCCATGGGCGGCAACCGCTGGGACACGTCGAGCCTCATTGCCCGGCTGAAGCGCTAGCCCCAGTGCCTGAGCGGAGCACGGCTGATCTGACTTAAGGCCCCATCGGGCCTCCCGAGTTCCGCTGCGGTAACGGTGGGCACCATGGCCGGGCCACTTCGTCTCCCTTCCCCCTGCGGGGAGGGGTCAGGGGTGGGGGTTCTGCCCCATCACCGCGCCTCGCGAAGATCCCCCACCCGGCTGCCGCCACCCTCCCGCAAGGGGCGGGAGATTTGCGGCACCGCCTCAGCCCCCACCCTCATCCCCGGGCTTGACCCGGGGACCCACGGGGCCTCGCCAGAGCCCCCGGGGTAAGGGGAGATGGGGGAGACCTCATCAGAGGCTGGCTTTCTCACCCCGCAGCGGGTTCTGGGCAACGGGGACGTCGCGCGCCACCGCCTTCAAATACATCTGCTCCAGGTATGGCCGCACCTGCATGGCGCCCTCGTGCATGGCCGGGCAGTCCTCGCGGCGGAAACGCTCGGCGGCCTCGGAGATCCGGGCCCGGATTTCGTCCTGGTCCACCAGCACCAGCCGCCGGTCGCGCATCACTACCCGACCGGCGATGATCGAGGTTTTGACCGCCTCCGAGCCAGCGCTGAAGGCGATTTGCTGCACCGGATCGTGCAGCGGCAGAAAACCCCAATCGTAGCGATCGAGGAGAATCAAATCCGCCTGCTTCCCAACCTCGAGCGAGCCGACGCGGTCGCCGATCATGGCCGAGCGGGCGCCGCCGTGGGTCGCCATCTCATAGGCCTCGTGCGCCGAAACCCACTGCGTAAAATCGTGGGTGCCGATGTTGTGCAGCATCGCCGCCGCCTTGATCGCGGCGAAAATATCCGCCGTATCGGCCGAGGCGACGCCGTCGCAGCCAAGCGCGATATTGACCCCCGCTTCCTTCAGCAGCCGGACCGGCGAGACGCCTGAGCCGAGCTTCAGGTTCGCCAGCGGGTTGTGGGTGATCGAACAGCCCGCCTCGCCCATGATGGCAATGTCATCGGCGCTGAGCCAGATCGCGTGGTTCATGGTCAGCCGGTGCGTCATCGCCCCCACATCCTTGAGATGGGCGACGAGCGTCTTGCCATAGATCTCCTGCCCGGTGACCGCCTGCGTCTTGGTCTCGAGCACGTGGCAATGGATCGGCAGGTCGAGATCGGCCGAGAGCCGCGCTACCTCGCCCATCAGCTCGTCCGAGCATCGCTGCGGCCCGCACGGGCCAAGGATGATGCGGATGCCGTCCTTGCCGTGCCATTGGTCACGATGGTGATGGAAAAGCGCGATCTGCTCTTGCCACGGCGTCAGCGGCAATGCTTCGAGCCTTGCCTTTAGTTCGGCCGGGACCAGGTCGGCAATGAACGGCAGGCTGCCGAGGAACGGCCGATCCCACATCGACGACGTGATCGACGCGCCGAGCCCGAGATCGCGATATGCGCTCGCCGTCGCATCGACCGCATTGGGATCGAAGAACATGTTGATGACGTCGTCCTGGAGCGTCGTGACGCCCGACATCATCGACACGATGCCGACCAGCATGGCCCGCAAATAGTGCTCGTCCCAGCTGAGTTTTCGTGCATTGAACGGCGGGTAGACCTCGGCCAGCCACAGCTCGAGCGGCAGATTGTCGTAGCGCCCCATCTCGAAGCCTTCGTTCGAGTGCATGTGGGCATCGATAAAGCCGGGCATCACCAGCGAGCGGGAGGCATCGATCACCTCGATATCGGCACGGCCGTCGACATTGATATCGGGGCCGATGCCCACGATCTTGTCGCCCTCGATCAGCACATCGGCGCGCTCGTGCACGGTTTTGGCGCGGTCATTGGTCAGCACCATGCCGTTGCGCAAAAGGATAGCCATGGATTGAAAGTCCCGGTTGGTCAGCGTGCCGCTACTGAGCCGCCACCAGACGGGCCCGTCAAGCGCGGGTGGCTAAGCGGTCGTGGAATTGAGGGCTTTGCGAGTGGAGACGGCCGCCTCATTCGGCGCTTCGCGCCACCCCCGGATCACGTCCGGGGGCAGGCTCTTCTCCCACAAGGGGAGAAGGAAGAAGGCCACCCCGCCCCTACTCCGTCGCCGTCTCGCCCGGCTCGTCGCCGTTCTCTTCGGCTTCCGGCTCGACGATGCGCTCGACCGAAACCACCTTTTCGCCATCGGCGGTGTTGAAGATGGTGACGCCCTGTGATGAGCGGCCGACGATGCGGATGCGGTTGTCGGGGCCGGCATCGACCGGCACGCGGATCACCTGCCCGCCATTGGTCACCAGCATGATCTGGTCGGTATCGTCCACCGGGAAGGAGCCGATCAGCGGGCCGTTGCGCTTGTTGACCGCCATGGCGACAATGCCTTTGCCGCCGCGCCCGGTGATGCGGTATTCGTGGCTCGAGGTGCGCTTGCCATAGCCGTTTTCGGAAATGGTCAGGATGAACTGCTCGGCCGCACTCATGGCCGCGTAGCGTTCCTGGCTCAAATCACCCGGCGCCGCCTCTTCCTCGCTCGCGGTCTCTTCGGATTCCGCCTCGCCGCGTACCGCCCGGCTCATCTTGAGATAGGCCGCGCGCTCCCCGGATTCCGCCTCGAAGTGGTGGATGATCGCCATCGAGATGATCTTGTCGCCCTCGGCGAGCGAAATGCCGCGCACGCCGGTCGAATCGCGGCCCTTGAACACGCGTACCTCATCGACCCGGAAGCGGATGGCCTGGCCGAGCGCGGTCGTCAGCAACACGTCTTCTTCGGCCGAGCAGGTCGCGACATCCACGATCCCGTCGCCCTCTTCGAGCTTCATGGCGATCTTGCCGTTCTGGCGGATGTCGATGAAATCGGCCAGCGAGTTGCGGCGCACCGTGCCGCGAACCGTCGCGAACATGATGTCGAGCTTGCGCCAATCGTCCTCGTTCTCCGGCAGCGGCATGATCGAGGTGATGCGCTCGCCGGCGCTCAGCGGCAGCAGGTTGATCATGGCCTTGCCACGCGCCTGCGGCTCGCCGATCGGCAGCCGCCAAACCTTCATCTTGTAGACCTGGCCGAGCGAGGAGAAGAACAGCACCGGCGTATGCGTATTGGCGACGAACAGCCGCGACACGAAATCCTCGTCGCGCGTCGCCATGCCGGAGCGGCCCTTGCCGCCGCGGCGCTGCGCCCTGTAGGCCGAGAGCGGCACGCGCTTGATGTAGCCGCCATGGGTGACGGTCACCACCATATCCTCGCGGGCGATGAGGTCCTCGTCCTCGAAATCGCCGGCCGCCTCGTCGATCAGGGTCAGGCGCGGCGTCGCGAATTCTTTCTTGAGCGCCTCCAGCTCCTCGCGGATGATGGCGATCACCCGCTCGCGCGACCTGAGAATAGCGAGATAGTCCTCGATCTCCGCGCCGAGCCCGTTGAGCTCGTCGCCGATTTCGTCACGGCCCAGCGCCGTCAGTCGCGACAGCGTCAAAGCGAGAATGGCGCGGGCCTGCTCTTCGGAAAGCTTGAACGTGCCGTCGGCGTTGATCTTGTGGCGCGGGTCGTCGATCAGCGCGATGAGCGGGGCCACATCCTGGGCCGGCCAGTCGCGCTCCATCAGTTTTTCGCGCGCCACGGCCGGATCGGGGGCGGAACGAATTAGCGCGATCACTTCGTCAATATTGGCAACCGCGACGGCAAGGCCGACCAGCACATGGGCGCGGTCGCGCGCCTTGTTGAGCAGGAACCGGGCGCGACGGGTGACGACCTCCTCGCGGAAATCGACGAACGCCGTGAGGATATCGCGCAGCGCCATCAGCTGCGGCTTGCCACCGTTGAGCGCCACGAAATTGCAGCCGAACGAGCTTTGCAGCGGCGTGAAGCGATAGAGCTGGTTGAGCACCACGTCGGCAACGGCGTCGCGCTTAAGCTCGATCACCACGCGGATGCCGTGGCGGTCGGATTCGTCGCGGATGTCGGAAATGCCCTCGATGCGCTTGTCGCGCACCAGTTCGGCCACCTTCTCGATCATCACCGCCTTGTTCACCTGATAGGGAATTTCGGTGATGATGAGCGCCTCGCGCTCGCGGCGCAGCTCTTCGGTGTGGACCTTGCCCCGGACGAGGACCGAGCCCCTGCCCGTCTCATAGGCCTGCCGGATGCCGGAGCGCCCGAGGATGATGCCCGCGGTCGGGAAATCCGGACCGGGCAGGATCTGCATCAGCGCTTCAGTGGAAATCTGCGGATCTTCGAGCACCGCCAGCGTCGCGTCGATCACCTCACCGAGATTGTGGCTCGGAATGTTGGTGGCCATGCCGACGGCGATACCACCGCCGCCATTGACCAGAAGGTTCGGGAAACGCGCCGGCAGCACGCTCGGCTCGCGGCGCGAACCATCATAGCTGTCGCGGAAATCGACTGTTTCCTTGTCGAGGTCCTCGAGCAGCGCCTCGGTGACCTTCTCCATGCGCACTTCAGTATAGCGCATGGCCGCCGGCATATCGCCGTCGATGGAGCCGAAATTGCCCTGCCCGTCGATCAACAGCTGGCGCATGGAAAAATCCTGCGCCATGCGAACCAGCGACATGTAGACGGCGGCATCGCCATGCGGGTGATACTTACCGATGACGTCGCCGACCACCGCCGCCGATTTGTGATACGGGCGGTTCCAGCTGAAATTCTGCTCGTTCATCGAGAACAGGATGCGGCGATGCACGGGTTTTAGCCCGTCGCGCACGTCCGGCAGCGCCCGGCTCACGATCACGCTCATGGCGTAATCGAGGTAGGATTTGCGCATCTCGTCGGCGATGGAGATCAGCTGGATATCGGAGGGCTCGTGAGCCCCACTCGGGTCTTCTGGCGTGTCTGTCACTGAAGCGTTTCGATTCTGGCCAAGGTTGCAATCTTATAAGCGATTCCGCCCGCCAACGCGAACAATCGCCAACCTAGCAACCATGCTGTGGAAAGTAGCCCTTATATAGGCATTGCCCCATCGAACTGCGAGCGGGCGGCAAATATTGCGCCACTATTTCCGTTGGCCCAGGCGACCAGATGCCCGAAGGGCTCGAGGATCGATTGGCCGAGTTCGGTCAGGCGATATTCCACGGCCGGCGGCACTGTCGGAAACACCTCGCGGGCGACGAGCCCATCGCGCTGAAGGTCGCGAAGCGTCTGGGTCAGCATCTTTTGCGAAATATCGGGCACGCGCCGCTTGATCTCGTTGAACCGCAGCGGCCCGCCCGAAAGCGTCAGCACCAGCAGCATGCTCCACTTGTCGCCGAGTCGATCGAGGATGCCGCGCACGGGACACCCCGCGGGATCCAGGTCCGCCACGGCGGCTGCATCGCGCCAACGGCTTATACTTGCCAGCATTTCCTGCGGCGAAACATGAAGCATGGGTTACCTCCGGGTGCGCTGGTGCGGCGAAAGTGCCGCCTTGCGGCCAATTACGCCGCGGCTTAACCCGATGCAATCTCTTTTCGATACCTAGTCTTAACCGGAGCGCATCTTGACCAAATTCCTCAACGCCACCCTTGCCGTGACCGGGGCCAGCGGCAATCTCGGCCGCCGTACCGTCGAACTGCTGCTCGAAGCGGGCGCAACCCACATCGTCGCGCTGACGCGCACCCCCGGCAAGCTTGCCGATCTCGCCGGGCGCGGCGTCGATGTTCGCGCCATGTCGTTCGATGAGCCGGGGACATTGCCGGCCGCCTTCGCTGGCGTCGACCGGCTGCTGATC
The DNA here is from genome assembly GCA_035493835.1 of Devosiaceae bacterium. GTDB lineage: Bacteria > Pseudomonadota > Alphaproteobacteria > Rhizobiales > Devosiaceae > DASZTU01. Next base: position 1,628 of record DATJHO010000125.1, on the reverse strand, counting down.
ATCTCAACCGATGCGCTCGAAACCCGGACGGCGCAGCAGGCGGGCGCCATCGCGGCCGCGGAAAAGGCCGGGGTCAACCACATCCTCTATACCAGCGTCACCAGCCCCTATCCGGATCCGACCAGCCCGGTGCCCGATTCGCACTTCTGGACGGAGACACGGCTTGCCTCCGGGAGCACGAACTGGACCTTTCTCCGTAACAACCAGTACACCGATTATCTGATCCCGGCCGCCCAGCACGCGATCGCCGGCGGCACGCTGTTCCACGCAGCCGGCTCGGGACGCCGCGCCTATGTGACGCGCGAGGACTGCGCTGCGGCGGCTGCCGGCGCGCTGCTGAACGCCGAGGGCAAAAGGATCTACGATGTCAGCGGCCCGCAGTCCGTTTCAATGGACGAGCTTGCCGGCCTCATCGCCGACATTTCCGGCAAGGCGGTGCGGGCGCAGAACATTCCTGCGGCAGACTTGGTTTCCGGCTACGTGGGCGGCGGCGTGCCGGAAACCATGGCGAGGCTCCTGACCCGATTCGATACCGATGCGGCCCAGGGCTATATCGGCATCACCACCAACGCCGTGGCGGACCTTGCCGGGCGCGCACCCCAGTCCGTCGCGGCCTACCTCGCGGCAAATCGCGGAGCTCTCCTGGGCTGAGCCGACAGGCCCGGCGCGCGGCGTGACCTTTGGGCAACGGTGGTCCAGCTATCTCGTTATCCCACAATGAAAGGATCGCCGCCGCCCCCTGCTGCCGGCCCCGCCGGGCTTGGATTTTTACAGCAAGCTCACTATGTTCCGCCGCTGGATATCGCCGGGGGCGAATTAGTCCGTTGGAGAACGAACATGAACAAGTTTGAACCCCTCGCGCGCATCGTCAGCGCCGCTGGGCTTGCAGTTACCATCGGTACTTTTGCGGCTCCGGCCTTTGCCGGGCCGGCAGAAATCGCGCTGCTCAAATCCTACGAAGGCAACTGGCGCGGCAGGGGCCAGGTCGTTGGCACCGATAGCGAATCCGTCACCTGCCGCATGTCGCTCACCGAAGGCAATGACGACAAGGTCAATTATGCCGGCCGCTGCGCGCTTGCCGGCTCGAACCTGTCGATCAACGGCACCCTCGCCTATATCGAGGCCAGCAGTCGCTACGAGGGCGCCATGACCTCGAACGCCGATTTTTCGGGCGTTGCGGTCGGCCAGAAGGTCGGCAACGGCATCGTCTTCAACCTGAAATCGCGCGGCCTGTCCGACAGCGCCAACGTCGAAATCGCCACCAGCATCACCCTGAGCCCGGGCGTGATCACGGTGAATTTCCGCGCCACCGACGTCAAGACCGGCCGCATGGTCAACGCCAGCGTGCCGTTCCAGAAGATCTGACGAGGCAATGGCTGGCGCCCTTTCGGGTGTCGGCCATCGCTCTCCAAAGACCTGCCTCATTCACCAAGGCCTCATCCTGAGCTTGTCGAAGGACGAGGCCGGCGCCGTGCCCTGCCCTCGCGGTTCGATATGCGCTCGCGTCCTGCCCCAGCGCCGCCGCGCGGGCGTTGAGCCGCGAGATGTACTGGCCGTCAATGAGGACCGGCCCCGAGTGGGGCACGCCCGGAGAATGCCCAAGACCTCCCCATTCACGGAGTCATACC
>DATJHO010000124.1:0-11420 GCA_035493835.1 Devosiaceae bacterium | reverse complement strand
CGGTCGAGATCCCCATCGCCGAGTACCACAAGCTGCCGGTCGAGGATTACATGGTCAGCCTCTATAACGGCAACACCGTGCAGCGGGTCGTGATCCGGTTCCCTGACGGCAGCCAGCGCCTCGCGCGCGACGTGCTGGACGAAGCTGTCGCCTGGTGGAAGGCGTCGGGGTTGGCGGGGTAAAAACAGCCCTCATGGTGGGCCTGTCGAACCACGAGGGCGGCCACATGGAGGCCTTGTCCTTCGACAAGCTCAGGACGAGGTCTTGTGCGTATGGCCGCTTGTGGCGCGGCCGTGCCCCATCGTCCCCTCGCCCAACTGGGGAGAGGGCCAGGGTGAGGGGGCGCCCAGAACTCAGGTAAAGAACTTCAGCAACTTGAGGCAGGAGGCCCGCCACTGAAATCGTGTGTGGCTACTCCTCACCGGCCTGCCGGCACCCTCTTGCCGGACGAAGGTTTTCTCAGTTGTACGGCCCTGACCGCGTGGGCTCCTACGCCCTCGCCCGCCTCGTTCCCTCGGCGAGGCTCATGACCAGCCTTTGCGCGGCCGCAACCGTATTTTCGGTGGCCTTACCGTCGGCGAGGCTGTTGCCGATGGCGTTGCAAAGCGCCGTGCCCACCACGACCCCGTCCGCATCGCGGCCCATGACCGCGACATCGTCGCCGGTCTTGATGCCGAAGCCGACTGCAACCGGCAGATCCGTGTGCGACTTGATCCGCTTCACCGCCTCGCCCACCGCCGCATGGCTGCGGATCGCCGCGCCGGTGATGCCGGTCATCGACACGTAATAGACGAAGCCCGAGGTGTTCGCGAGAACCGCCGGCAGGCGGGCATCATCGGTCGTCGGCGTGGTCAGCCGGATGAAGTTCAGCCCCGCCTTCAGTGCCGGCAGGCAGAGTTCGCTGTCCTCTTCCGGCGGCAGGTCCACGACGATCAGGCCGTCCACGCCGGCGGCGAGCGCATCGGCGACAAATTTTTCGACCCCATAGATGTAGATCGGGTTGTAATAACCCATCAGCACGATCGGGGTCGCCGGGTCGGTCCTGCGGAATTCGCTGACCATGGCGAGCGTCTTCTGCATGGTCTGGCCGGCCTTGAGCGCGCGCTGGCCGGCCAGTTGGACGCCCGGCCCGTCGGCCATCGGATCGGAAAAGGGCATCCCCAATTCAATGACGTCAGCGCCGGCCTTGGGCAGTGCCGCAAGGATTGCCTGGCTGGTCGCCATGTCGGGATCGCCCGCCATGGTGAAAGTCCCGAGTGCGGGGCGGCCCTGGGCGGCACAGGCGGCGAAGCGGTCGGCGAGACGAGTGGTCATTACATTGCCATCCCGAGATAACGGCCGACTTGCTCGACATCCTTGTCGCCGCGGCCCGAGAGGCAGAGCACGATGGTCTCGTCCTTGCCCATTTTTGGCGCCACCTGCATCAGCAGCGCCAGCCCGTGCGCGCTTTCGAGCGCCGGGATGATGCCTTCGAGTCGGGTGCAGAGCTGGAAGGCTTCCAGCGCCTCCTTGTCGGTGATCGGCGCATAGGTCACGCGCTTGATCTGGTGCAGATAGGAGTGCTCCGGCCCGACGCCGGGATAATCCAGCCCGGCCGAGATCGAATGCCCCTCGAGGATCTGCCCATCGGCATCCTGCAGCAGATAGGTGCGGTTGCCGTGCAGCACGCCCGGCCGGCCGCCGGTCATCGAGGCGGCATGGCCATTCTCGACGTCGATGCCATGCCCGCCCGCCTCGGCGCCGTAAATCTTGACGCTCGGATCATCCAGGAACGAGTAGAAAGTGCCGATGGCGTTGGAGCCGCCGCCAACGCAGGCAACGAGCGCGTCCGGCAGCTTGCCTTCGGCCTCCTGCATCTGGGTGCGGATCTCCTCGCCGATCACCGACTGGAAATCGCGCACCATCTCCGGATAGGGATGCGGGCCCGCGGCGGTGCCGATGAGGTAATAGGTCGAGTCAACATTGGTGACCCAGTCGCGCAGCGCCTCGTTCATGGCGTCCTTGAGCGTGCCGGCACCGGCGGTCACCGGCCGCACCTCCGCGCCCAGCATTTTCATGCGCAACACATTCGGCCACTGCCGCTTCACATCCGTGGCGCCCATGAAAATGACGCAGGGAAGGCCGAAGCGCGCGCAGACCGTCGCCGTCGCCACGCCGTGCTGGCCGGCGCCGGTTTCGGCGATGATGCGGGTCTTACCCATGCGCTTGGCCAGAAGGATCTGGCCAAGGCAATTGTTGATCTTGTGGCTGCCGGTATGATTCAGCTCTTCGCGCTTGAAATAGACCTTTGCGCCGCCCAGGTGCTCGGTCATGCGCTCGGCGAAATAAAGCGGGGACGGCCGACCAGCATAATGCAGACGCAGATCCGTCATTTCCGCCTGGAATTCAGGATCGTCCTTGGCGGTGCGATAGGCTTTTTCGAGGTCGAGGATCAGCGGCATCAGCGTTTCGGCCACGAAACGCCCGCCGAACATGCCAAAGCGGCCGTGCTCGTCGGGGCCGGTACGCAAACTGTTGGCCCCAGCAATCGTCACTTCAGTCTCCCGTTCGAAAAACCGTTGCGCCCCGTTCTCTCCCGTGGGGGAAAGGCGCGCAAGGGATTAAAACCCCGATTCAGCGACGAGTGAAAGCCCCCCGCCCTACCCCTTAGGGACGCCCTCCGAGGAGGGAAGAAAGATCACGTCCCGGCGCGAGCCTTGGCGACAAAGCTGCGGATCAGACCCGCATCCTTGGTTCCCGGCGCCGTCTCGAGCCCCGACGAAGCGTCGATCCCGAATGGCCTCACCGCCTTGACGGCATCGCCGACATTGTCGGGCGTCAGGCCCCCGGAAAGCATGAACGGCAATGCGGGGTCAAGGTCCTTGAGCAGCGTCCAGTCGAATAGCACACCCAGGCCACCCGGCCGGTCGGCGTGCTTGGGCGGCTTGGCGTCCAGGAGGATCCGGTCGGCGATATCGACGTAGCTCGCCACCGCCTCCACGTCCTCGGCCGAACCGATCGGCAGCGCCTTCATGATGCTGAGCCCGGCTTCGGCCCGGATCGCCTCCACGCGGTGGGGCGTTTCCGGCCCATGCAGCTGGATCCAGTCGGGCCCGAACGCCGCCACCTGGGCAACGAGGGTGTTGTCGGGGTTGACCAGCAGCACCGATGTTTCGATACGGCCGCGCGCCGCCGAGATGAGCTGGCCCAGGGTGTCGATATCGACGTGCCTGGGGCTGCGCGGAAAGTGCACGAAGCCGACCATGTCGGCGCCGGCTTCGATGGCGGTTTCAAGGATAGCGGAAGTCTTGATGCCGCAGATTTTGATAATGAGAGGTTCGACCATGGGGACGGTTCGCTAAGGGGTATCGACGAGATCGTCAATATCAAGCGTTGTGGGGGTCCTGCGTTTACCGGCAGCCCGATTGAGCTGATCCAGTTCGCGGCCAAGCCGCTCGGCCTCGCGCCGCAACAATCGCCGCTCGCGCCGGACTTCAGCTTGCGCGAACCAGCCGGCAACGCCACCCAGCAGCACCCCGACCAGCAGCACCGTAAAGATCACCAGGAACAGCGGCACGCCAATGCCGGGCGCGCCGGCCGTATCGGGGCTCGCCAGCGGGTTGAAATTGACGACCGTCAATTGCCGGTTCGCAAGGGCGAACACGATCAGCGCCACCGATAGCGGGATGAGAACGATCCAACCGACAATGCGTCTTAACATGGGCCAGTCCTGGCGCTTCGGGCGGATGATCCGCCTATACCATCGCGGCACGAAACGGAAGCCCGCAGCGCCGGTATCGTGGGTCAGCGGTTCAGCCGTTCGCGTATTTCCTTGCCGGCCTTGAACTGCGGCACGTATTTTTCACCCACGTCGACCTGCTCGCCGGTGCGGGGGTTGCGGCCGACGCGGGCCGGCCGGTTCTTCACCGAAAAGGCGCCGAAGCCGCGGAGTTCCACCCTGTCGCCGCGCGCCATCGCATCGCCGACCTCATCGAGGATGGCGTTGACGATGTTTTCGATGTCGCGCTGGAACAAATGCGGATTTTCGGCCGCAAGCATCTGCACGAGTTCAGACTTGATCATCGTCCTGTCCCCCGGCGTGCGCCGAATTCGCTCCGAATGGAGAATTTGTGAAGCATTAGTTAACCTGCCAAAGCGACACGAGCCCGTCAAGCGCGACCGGACCCTCGCCGCCGATCCCGAGGGCGGCGCGCGCTTCCGAGCCAAACCATTTGCCGAGGCTCCAGCCGTTCCCCGTCGGCGTGCGGGTGACGACGGGCAGGTCCTGGGCGACGTTCTTGTTCGCTTCCAGCCAGGCGATGGCATCGTCTTCGCCGCCGATGGCATCGATCAGCTTGTCGTTGAGGGCTTCCCCGCCGGTGAGGATGCGGCCATCGGCGAGCGCCAGGGCGTCCGGCCGGGCGAGGCCCCGGCGCTGCGCCACGATATCGACAAACCAGTTGAACGAGTCGGCGACGAGGCCGGTCAGCGAGGCCCGCACTTCCGGCGACATCGGCTTGCTGAGGTCAGGCTCGGCCTTGAGGGGCCCGGAGGCGATCTTTTCCGTGCCGATCCCGATGGTATCGAGAAGCTTGCCGGCATTGATGGTCTGGAACAACACCCCGATCGAGCCCACGATCGACAGCCGCCTGGCATAGACCCGGTCGGCGGCGATCGCTGTCATATAGGCGGCAGAGGCCCCCAGTTCGTCGATGACGGCCACGACCGGCTTCTTCGCCCGGAGCGCGCCGATGGTCTCGAAAAGTTCCTCGCCGCCGGCCGTGGTGCCGCCGGGGCTGTTGATGCTGATGAGGACTGCCTTGACGCTGGGATCCTCGCCGAGCTTGTTGAGAAGCTCGACCCTGTCGCGGTCAGTAGCGATGTTGCCGGAGATTTCCACACGCGCCACCTGCGCGCCGCCCCCACCCTGATAGGCGAACCGCCCGGCGACTGCCAGCACCGCCACGATCAGCGCCAAAAAGGCAATGGCCCGCCACCGGCGGCGCGAGCGCTGCAGCCGGTAAGCCACCGTCACCTGGTGCGCATCGGGCGCATTTGTGTCACTGGTCATGAGGGACGCCGCTTTCCCAATTCTGATCAGCAGCTTAGCGCGACAAGGGGTGTGGATGCAAGAAACCCCCTCCCGCCCCACTATGCGCAATTTTAGCTATTGCGGCGCCGCGGGGCTCAACGGGCCTTCCTGGCCTTCTCCTGCGCGGCGACATATTCGCGGAGGGCGCGGTTGATGCGGGTTTGGTAGCCACGCGAACTGCCATCCTCGCCGGAGTGCCGCTTGAACCACTCGATCAGGTCGGCATCCAATCGCAGGGTTGTCTGCTTTTTGACTGGGCGGAACATCGGTCCCCTAACGGCATTGTCAAAAAACTGGTCGCCGGCCTCCGGAATGTCAGAGAAATCAATACCTTCATCCGGAAGCTTGGCCACGGCCTCCAGATGCTCCTTTTCCTCCTGCGTCAGCGGCCGCCGGCTGTAGCGGACGATTTTTTCAGATGCGGTCATATCGGTTCCCTCAGCTGATGGCGGTCATCGAAGACAGCTGCAGCCTGCTCGAATGTGATGCCGTGCTTGCTGAAGTTGATCCGATTCTTGTTTTCGTCCCATTCGAAGTCCACGCGATCCCCCTTCGCGTTCCCCAAATGTAGCTACGTTTTCGTAGTTATTCAATCAGCCGCTTCACCATGTAGCGCGCGCCCTCCTCATAGCTCAGCAGTTGGCCGATGAGCTCGGGAATGTCCTTGGGCTCAAAACCCTGGCGGGCCCAGAAATCGGCCGAACCGTTGACCGCGACCAGGCTCATGCTGGCAAAACCCCGGGCCGTTGCGTGGCGGGTCAGGGCGGTCGCCATGAATTTTGCGGCGCCCACGCGGCGCACCAGGGGCAGCAGCGCCAAATCGTGCACGTAATAGGTGTCCGCGTCGGCGGGAAGCTCTCCGAGCAGCGCGTTAAGCCTGGGGATGGCGTTGCCCCTCCAGGGATGGCTGAGCACATAGCCGACCGGCCGCTCGCCCAGTTCGAGCAGATGCGCCCCGTTCGGGTAGAGCTGCCGGCGCTCCGCCAAAACCTCGGGCGCCTCGTAATAGTCCTTATGCACCACACTTGCGATCGCCTCGACCGCGGCGAGGTCGAAGGCACTCATCGCCCGCCAGTTCATATCCGGGTGTCGCAACGGTCCGACCTCAACAAAAAGGGCCCGCGCTTTTTAGCGCGAGCCCGATGATTGGCATAGATGGGGTCGATCGACCCTTACTGCCGGTCGCGGTCCTTGAGCGCGGCGCCCAGGATGTCGCCGAGCGAAGCGCCCGAATCCGAGGAACCGTAAGCGGCGACCGCTTCCTTCTCCTCGGCGATTTCCAGCGCCTTGATCGACAGCGACACGCGGTTGGTCTTGCGGTCGTACTGGGTGACGCGCGCGTCCACCTTTTCGCCCTTCGAGAAGCGCTCCGGCCGCTGGTCGTTGCGATCGCGGGAAAGATCGGCGCGGCGAATGAAAGCCGAAACCTCCGTGCCCTCGATCTTGACCTCGATGCCGCCATCGTTGACCTCGGTCACGATGCCGGTCACCACGGCGTTCTTGCGCAGGGCGTCGCCGGCTTCCGCATAGGGGTCGCCGCCGAGCTGCTTGATGCCGAGCGAGATGCGCTCCTTCTCGACGTCGACATCGAGCACGCGCGCCTTGACCATGTCACCGCGGTTGTACTCGTCGAGCGCCTGCTCGCCGGTCTTCTGCCAGTCGAGATCGGAGAGGTGCACCATGCCGTCCACATCGCCGTCGAGGCCGATGAACAGGCCGAACTCGGTCTTGTTCTTGACTTCGCCTTCGATGGTCGAACCCACCGGGAACTTCTCGGCGAAGGTTTCCCACGGGTTGGCCAGCGTCTGCTTGAGGCCGAGGGAGATGCGGCGCTTGTCCGGATCGACCTCGAGCACCATGACTTCCACTTCCTGGCTGGTCGAGACGATCTTGCCGGGGTGGACGTTCTTCTTGGTCCAGCTCATTTCGGAGACGTGGATCAGGCCTTCGATGCCCGGTTCCAGTTCCACGAACGCGCCGTAGTCGGTGATGTTGGTCACGCGGCCGGTGAAGCGGGCGCCAACCGGATACTTGGCCGCAATGCCATCCCACGGATCGGCCTGCAGCTGCTTCATGCCGAGGCTGATGCGGTGCGACTCGTGGTTGATGCGGATGATCTGCACCTTGATCGTCTCGCCGATCGACAGCACCTCGGACGGGTGGTTGACGCGGCGCCAGGCGATGTCGGTGACGTGCAGCAGGCCGTCGATGCCGCCGAGGTCCACGAACGCACCGTAATCGGTGATGTTCTTGACCACGCCGTCGACGACCTGGCCCTCCTCAAGCTGCTGGACGATCTCGGAACGCTGTTCGGCGCGCGACTCTTCAAGGATGGCACGGCGCGAGACGACGATATTGCCGCGGCGCTTGTCCATCTTGAGGATCTGGAACGGCTGCGGCACGTTCATCAGCGGCCCGATATCGCGGATCGGGCGGATATCCACCTGCGAACGCGGCAGGAAGGCCACGGCGCCTTCCAGGTCGACGGTGAAGCCGCCCTTGACCTGGTTGAAGATGACGCCTTCGACGCGCTCGTTCTTGTTGTACATCTCTTCGAGCTTGACCCAGCTCTCTTCGCGGCGGGCCTTCTCGCGGGAGAGGACAGCCTCGCCCATCGCATTCTCGACGCGGTCGACATAGACTTCGACTTCCGAGCCGACCTTGAGCGTGCCGTCGCGACCGGCCTGCCCGAATTCCTTCATCGCGATGCGGCCTTCAGTCTTGAGGCCCACATCGATGATCGCCAGATCCTTCTCGATCGCGACGATCCGGCCTTTGACAACCGCGCCTTCCAGCGGCTCGTTGTCGATGAACGAATCCATCAGCAGGGATTCGAAATCTTCTTTTGTCACAGTTTGCTGCGCCATCTAGTCTCCAAATCGTACCGGTCGTTTGCGTGAATGGATCGGCATTGCCTGCGAGAGAACGCCGCCATTTCGCCAAAGCGAAATGGCCCGGTACAGGGCGCCTGCTGCATCAAAATGCCGTCGGATATGTTTCCGGCGGGGCCGGCTGGTCCCAAATATAGGGGATGTCTGGGCAAAACCAAAGCCGCAAGGGTTGAATTCGGGCAGTCGCTACCCGGCCTTGCTTGCCATGGCCGCCTCGACAAGGTCGATCGCCGCGCGGAGTGCGGCGTCTATATCGAGTTTGCTGGTATCGAGCAAGTGGGCGTCGGCGGCCGGATAAAAGGCCCCGGCCGGATTGCTGCGGTCGCTCTCGTCGCGGGCCGCGATCTGGCGGAAAATCTCATCGCGATCGATTTCGATCCCGCGTCCCTGGAGCTGGGCGGTCCGGCGGTCGGCACGCACGCCGGTCTCGGCGGTAATGAAGAGTTTTACGTCAGCATCCGGACAGATGCGGGTGCCGATGTCGCGGCCGTCGATCACCGCGCCCCCCGGCTGGGCGGCAAACTGGCGCTGGAATTCGCGCAGCGCCGCCCGGACTTCGGGGATGCGCGCCACCCGCGCCGCGAGCAGCGCGGCCTCGGCCGTGCCCAGCCGGTCGGGGTCGAGATGGGTCGGATCGAGCGCTTCGGCCGCAGCGATGGCGCGCGGCTCGAAATCGGCGGTCTCGGCTGCCTCGGCGACGGCAAGCCCCACCGCCCGATAGAGCAGCCCGGTATCGAGTTGCGGCAGGTTGAAATGTTGCGCGAGGCCCGCCGCGAGCGTGCCCTTGCCCGACGCTGCCGGCCCATCGACTGCGATGATCATGCTGCCCACCCCCAATGGAATTCGGCGCCGAGCGCCTCAAAACTCCGGATCAGTCCCGGATAGGCGGTCTCCATAGCCGCATCGTCGGCGATCGTCACCTGCTCGGCGGCTGCAAGCCCCAGCGTCATGAAGGCGGCAGTGTAAAGCGGGCCGCCCATCCCGTTCACCACGGCGCCGCCGAGCCGCCTGCCGGCCTCGGGCCGTGCAACGATGAGAGCATCGCCCTCGAGTCGCGCCACCGCATTGTTGGCGGAGAGATCCGCGATCAGCATGCGGCGCAGCTCCGCCTCGCCCTCAAATCCGAGCTTAGGCAGGCGTGTCTCGCCCGCCGCAAAGCTGCCGGCGATGGCCAGCAGCACGATATCGCCGAGGCTGAGGCCGGCGGGTTCGACCTCGATCCCCAGCAGCGGCGAGTGCCGCACATGCAAGTCGGCGACATCCTCGCCGGCGGCCTGGCGACGGTCGAGAACGCTGATATGGCCGCCCATCTGCCGCAGTGTCGACAGCACGACGGTGCGTGCCGGGTTGACCCAGACGTCTTCCACCAACACGTCCGAGGCCGGCACGATCAGCGCCGCAAGGACTGCGAGCGCCGCGACATCGGGGGCACCGGCAAGAGCGAGGGTCCGTGCGCCCAAGGCCGGCAGGCCCGCGATATCGAGCGTGTGGCTGCCGTTGTCGCCGGGCCGATCGGTGATGATTGCGCCAAAATGCCGGAACAGGCGCTCCGGGTGATCGGGCCCGGGAGCGTCCTCGAGGAAACTCGACGTGCCCGGCAGCGCCAGCGCCGAAAGCAACAGCGCGGCCTTTGCCTCGAGCGCCCCCGAAGGGAGCCTGCCGACCTGCGGAATAAGGGTCTTGGGGCCCTTGAGGCTGATTGGCAGGCGTCCGCCGCGGCCTTCCCGCACCTCCGTGCCCAGGGCGCGGAGGCGCTCGATCAGCCCCAGCGGCGCCACAGCGCTCTCCGCAAGGCCGGCCAGCCGGGTGGTGAAGCCATAGGGTGCAACCAGCCCCATGGCCAGCGGCAGGACCCGGCCGGCATTGGTGAAATCGAGCGCCCTTGCCGGCGCCAGCAGCCCCAGCGGGCCGAGCCCATCGATCTGCCAGCGATCATCGGACACTTCGATCCTCACTCCCAGCGCCCGCAACAGGCCGAGCGTTGCAACGAGATTGGGATCGGGCTCGGCCGCGTTGGTAAAGAGCACGGTTTCGCCCCGCGCCACCGCCCCCAGCATGGCCGCAAGACAGAAGAGGTTCGGGTCGGCCGGAACATGAAATCGGCCCCCGAGCCCGCGGGCTCGAAGCACCGTCAACGGGCGGGCCGGATCGAGGGGGTCGGACATGAAACGGCTCGCCGGAAAAGGGGGACGTTGCAATTGCCACTCACCCCTACCATATCCGCGGCCGGCCGAGCCCTTCCAGCGCTGATTTGCGGGCGGGGCAATTGCGCCGAATTTTCGGTTTGACAGTCACGGAGATTGTCCGTACCGACCGAACCGACAAAACCCCGCATTTCCTTCACGCTGAGGTCCAAATTGGCAGACAAACGCGGCACCAAACGAGAAGATCCTGATACGGGCAAGAAGTTCTATGACCTGAACAAGGATCCGATCGTTTCGCCCTATACCGGCAAATCCTATCCTCGCTCCTATTTCGAGCAGACCGTGCGCGGCCGCGTGATCGAGCGCGACGACGAGGATGAGGAAGAAGAGGAAGTCGAGGACGTGGCAGATGCCGCGGCGCCGGAACTGGTCTCGCTCGAGGATGCCGACGCTGAAGAGGCGGGCGCTGAAGAGATTCCCGAGGTCGAGGGCGTCGAGGAGGTCGAAGATATCGGCGACGACGATTCCGACGTGTTCCTCGAAGAGGAAGACGACGACGAAGAGGATCTGGATTTCGACGTCGGCGCGGGCAGCGACGAGCGCTGAGGCGCTCGCTTGCCGGCCGGCGAATGGCGCCGGCCCGGGGTCTTTCGCACTCGGTGGAAGATACCCAAAATTGGCTCTTGCGTCGGCCGACCGACGCGACTAGAAGACGCCACGCTCTCCGGCGGCCACGGTTTCAAAGGCCAGTCCGGCGGGGAGTTCCCAAGGAATGTGGGGCTATAGCTCAGTTGGGAGAGCGCTTGAATGGCATTCAAGAGGTCGTCGGTTCGATCCCGATTGGCTCCACCAATCTCCTGCAGCCGCTCTGACGGTTAGCCGAAATTTCAAAATGACCCCGCCTCGGCGGGGTTTTTGCTTTTTGGGGTCAGACATCGGGCAGAAGCCGAGGGGCGGCACCTTTCTTCCTCGTCATGGCCGGGCTTGATCCGGCCACCCATGATGCCTCGCCACATCCGACCTTCGTACTGGCAAGGCCACATGGGTCCCCGGGTCAAGCCGGGGGACGACGATGTGGAGAGGGATGCGATGATATCGACAGGAGTCGCGGTTCAGGCAGGCGCTGTGGTGCTCCAGGCCCGATGCTCCCCCTTGCGCCCGCGGCGCGGCGCTGCAACATCTCTCCCGACATAATTTCGGGAGCGTCAATGTGACTGCCAATACCCTGAAGATCGAGATCTGCGTCGAGGGCATCGATGGCCTGGTGGCGGCGCAGAAGGCGGGGGCCGACCGGGTGGAGCTTTGCGCCAGCCT
>DATJHO010000123.1:0-19909 GCA_035493835.1 Devosiaceae bacterium | reverse complement strand
CGTTGCCCACCTCAAACGCGAGGCTGTCGAGATCGAGGTCGGGCCCATCGCGCGGAACGGGGCGCGCGGCCAAATGCTCTCGATCTACTTCCGCGATCCGGACCGCAACCTCGTCGAGGTCAGTTCTTACGAGGAGAGGCCTGCCGCTACGGCCCGGTGATCCACTCGATCAGGGCGCGATTGACCGCCTCGGGTTGCTCGATGGTCGAGCAGTGACCGCATTGCGGCACTACGACCAGCCGGGCGCGGGGAATGGCCGCCGCAATCTCTTCGGAAAGTTCGGGCGGGGTCAGCGGGTCGCTATCGCCGACGAGGACGAGCGTGGGCACGGCGATGGCCGGAAGGCTAGGCCGAGAGTCAACCCGGGCCATAATGGCCTCCTGCTGCCTGGCGAAGTGCTCCACACCGACGGCAAGGCCCATGCGGACGTTGATCTCGCGCAGCGCCGGATCGTCGTGACGCGTTGAATGCGCAAAAGGGCCTATCACCGCCGCGAGCAATTCCTCAAACCCGCCATTTCGCGCCTGCGCGACAATCGCCCGACGCTGTGCGGGCTGTTCAGCGGTATCGGGGCGGGCGGAGGTATCGAGCAGGGCCAGTTTTAGGACGCGTTCCGGGGCCTGCCGCATGATCTCGAAGCAGATGTACCCACCCATCGACAGGCCGGCGAGGGCAAACCGCGGCGGCGCTGACGCGAGTATGGCCGCGGCCATACCGGCGATGGTTTCACCCTGCAACGTCGAAGCGACTGTGATGGGCCCGTAAGGCCACAAAGCCGCAATCTGCGGCGCAAAAAGTTCGGCCGAGCAAAGCAGCCCGGGAACGAGTACGATAGGGATCATAAAAACCTGTCCGGGAACCTGATCGATACAGCGGCCGCGGCATTGAGCCCGCGTCAGTACTTGCGCAGCAAACCGACGAGCCGGCCCTGAACCTTCACCCGATCGGGGCCGAAAATGCGAGTCTCATAGGCGGGATTGGCGGCTTCGAGCGCCACCGAGTTGCCACGCTTGCGGAGCCGCTTGAGCGTTGCCTCTTCATCGTCGACCAGGGCGACCACGATCTCGCCCGTTCCGGCGCTGTCCTGCTTGCGGATCAGTACGGTGTCGCCATCGAAGATGCCGGCGTCGATCATCGAATCGCCGCGGACTTCGAGCGCATAGTGCTCGCCGGGCCCGAGCATTTCGGGCGGCACCGTGATGGTGTGGCTGTGGGACTGGATGGCTTCGATCGGCGTGCCCGCCGCGATGCGCCCCATCACCGGAATGGCGACAGGCCGCGCGAATTCGCTGCTGGACGGCGGCGAAAGCGTCGAGACATTCGACCGAGCCGGCGGCGCCGCTACCCGGCCGAGAGTTCCCTCGATGACGCTGGGCTCAAACTTCGCCCGCCGCCCGCCCAGCGAGGGGTTCATCGAGTCGGGCAGCTTGATCACTTCCAGCGCGCGGGCCCGGTTCGGCAGCCGGCGGATGAAGCCTCGCTCCTCCAGCGCCGTGATCAGGCGGTGGATCCCCGATTTCGACCTGAGATCAAGCGCGTCCTTCATTTCGTCGAAAGATGGCGGGATGCCGCTCTCCTTCATCCGATCATGAATGAACATGAGCAGTTCATGCTGTTTCCGCGTGAGCATCGCCGGACCCCATGCCTCGAGAATCGGAACAAAGACTGAACGATCTATAGGTGTTCCAGTTCTGTTCTGCAACAGCGAGCTGAATATGGGGTAGCTGAGGTGAAGCGGCGAACGCTATTTGAGACTGGCGGCGCAGAGCTATTTGAGGCTGGCGCATGGGCTACCGGCGCTAAATGCTTGATCAGGCGCGCTCTTCGGCTCCAAGAGTGATTCCGGCAGCAGCGGCGGCCAAAAAAAGCTTCGTGCGGTCCAGGTCGATGACGGTGCGCGGCGCCACGAGGGTGCTCCGGTAGGCGAGGCGCTACACCTGAAAACCCGGCGACCACTCCCGCCGCGCTCCCCGATTGCGCACGATGACGAGTTGGCGGCGTTCGTTGTCGAGGCTGCCAGGCGGGGTGCCTCAGAAGGGACATTAGAGGGGCTTGTGAGGCGCGCTTTGGGGAGGCCCGAACCCCCTCACTCTCGGCCATCAATCGGTGGGTCCTGGCGCACAGCACGCTCGCGCTGCGGACGTTCAAGTTGCCGCCGCTTCTACCTAGCTCCAACGCCTAACCGAAGGTTCCCGTAACTTCCTGCTCAATCCCGGTTAGCCGCGCAGTCCCAAATAGAGAAATACAGGTCAGGTTTTGAAGCAAAAGTCAGCGTCCGGCCCGGCGCGCGGACCGCGCATGGCCGGGCGGTGGGCGGGGAGGGCGCGCCACCCCGCCGGTGGGATCAGTGGAGGCGGCCCTTGTCCTCGGCGCCGGTGTCGCTCGCGAGCTCTTCCTTGGCGCGGCTATAGATCGAGCCGGCTTCGCCCCGTGCCTGTTCCAGCGCGTCGGCGACACGTTCCCTGCCTTCTTCGTAGGCGGCGCCAGCGGCCCTTGCGCCGCGAGCTTTGAGCTGGTCGGCGGGGGCGCCGATCAACCTGTCCTCCCTGCGGGTGGGGGGCAAGGCTGCGGCCAGGGCGGCGCCGACGGCGAATGCGAGAGCGCCGGCGATCAAGGGTTGCTGTTGCAGCAAGTCCACCATGGTCTTGCCCGCCGATCCAGCATTGCTCTGCAGCCGGCTGCCGGCTCCCGACGCGCGCCGGCGCAGTTCGGCGGCCCGGTCCGCAACCAGGCCAACTCGGTTGGTAACCGTGTCGCCTATATTGCTCAGGCGCTCGCTGGCGCCCTCCCATCTATCGGAAGTCCAGCCTTGTGCGTCGCCAATGCGGTTGCCGGCTTCATCCAGGAACTCGCGAACGCGATTTCCGGCCTCATCGACGAACCCGCGATAAAGGGCACCCGTTTCGTCGGCAAAGTGCCCGGCTCGCCCACCCAAGTCATCGGTCCTCGCCTTGAACCTGGCGCCCGCTTCGTCGGTGAACTCGCTAAATCGCTGTCCCCCATCATCCGAAGCCTGACGAATTCGCCTGAGCGAGGCCCCTCTTACACGGGCAAAGGGGTATCTTTCGCCCTGCTCGGAGGAGCTGGCCCAGTCGCCTTGGTCGTCCGCTGCGGACCTGGAATTGATCGCAGAGTTGGAATTGGCGCGCGTCATGAGCCACGCGAGCCCAATTCCCGTCAGCGCGACCGGCATCGGATTGACCCGGACGCTGCGCCCGAGATTGGTGACGAAATCGTTGCCGCCAGACGATTTGGCGTAGTTCAGGACCTCGTCCACAATCCGCCCGGCGGACATCCGCTGCTGCAGTTCGGCTACTCGTCTTTCGAGCCGCTCGCGCTGTTCCGCCACTTCCAGTTCAAGCTGGGCCGCGGTTTTTCCATGAGTGTCCATCAGAATCTCTCCTTCACGGCGGCGGCCCCACGCGACAGCGATGTCGTGGTCCTCTCCAGTTTGAGATTGCTGGCATTGAGGGTCGCGCGGCCGCGGGCAACCAGCGCCCAGGCGATGACCCCGGCGACAACGAAGACGATCAAGGTCGCCAGCAAATTGGCACTGAGAAGGCCCATGCCGTTGGCGACGAAGGAAACGGAGAGGGCGGTGACGATGGCCTGGAAAAGCACCACGACCGCCCCGATTCCGATTACCGCGGCGACGAGCAGCAGCTCAACGCCGCCGAGCGCGGAGCCGAATTTCTCAGAGGCTTCGGTCCTCGCCAGTTCCATTTCCTTCTGGAACAGGGCTGATAAGTCGGTCGCCAATCCGCCGACCAGTTCGCCGATGGGTCCGGAGCGGGTTTCCGTGGTCATCTGATTGTCCCTCCATTTGTGCCGCTGGGCGCTCCGGTCTCCTCTGAGGACGGGGTGTCGCCCGGATAGGGTGCCGATGTGCTGGCGAATTCCATTGCATCCTGCTGGTCATCGGCGGATGCGGTGCCTTCGAGGCCATGTCGCCGGTGGGCGGAAGCCATCACGAACCGGCTGGCGACGAAGCCGGCCAGCGCCGAGGCGCCTAGAAAAGCGACGGGCTGGCGGCGGCCAAAATCCTGAACCACGGCAACTAGATCGTCGATGCTGTTGCTCCGGACGTTCTCCGACATGCGGCTGATTCCGCCGGCAAGGTCGTGGGCATAGCCCGCCACCGGCGCGGTCGCCTGGTCCGCGCTGAGTTGGTCGGCGACCCGGTGGATTGCGGAGGAAACGCCGCTCAGCCTTTCGGCCGCGACATTCTTGCTGTCTTCGGCGAAGCGCCTCGCCCTCTCCGTCGCCTGCGACATCTGCGCAGCGGCAGCCTCCTTGACCTGGGCGGCTTCGGACATTGCTGCCTGACGAAGCTCCTCGGGTGAAGCGGGGGGCTCGGGCGACACCCCCATCTGGTCGGATGCGGATGCTGGCGCGGACGGCTCAGCAGGCGTGGGTGACTGGGGATAATCGGGCATCGGGCTCTCCTTCTGGCGAGCGCTTTCCTGATCGTGAACGCCGATTGGAAACGAGCGCACTTATTCAATGTTATTGCGCGGCCCCGGTTCCCCAACCCGCCTTGAGCCTAAGTGCTTAGCCGTCGGGCCGCAGCATCGAGTCGAGCGGGTCCTTGTCCTGGCGAATGCCGCGGAAGGAGGGGTGGCGCAATTGACCGTCGGGGGCGACATCGGTGTAGGTGACTTCGGCCACCAGTCGAGGCTCGACCCAATGTGCGATACGCGCCTCCGCGCGCGGCACCCCGGTGACGGGCCGGCGTCTCTCGCCCGTCTGGATCGGCTTCAGGATGGCAAGGAGATCGCCCCGGTCCTTGTCGCTCAATCCGACTCCCACCTGGCCGCGATAGACCAGCTTGCCGTCTTCGTAGCTGCCAAGGAACAGCGAACGCACGGTCTCGCGGGTTTCCGGCGAGCGCCATCCGAGAACGACGAATTCCTGCCGCTGCGCACATTTGATCTTGAGCCAGTCGGGGGACCGCTTGCCGGGGCGGTAGGTGGAAGCTGAGCGCTTGGCCAGTACGCCCTCGAAGCCGCCATTGCACATCACCCTGAAGACCGACGCGCCGTCGCCTTCGATATGCTGTGAGTAGTGAAGCGGCGATCGCTCGTCCTGATCGCCGATGATTTCCTCGAGACGCTGCTTGCGCTCGGCGAGCGGAAGGCCGGTAAGATCTTGCCCGTTCTGCTCGAGCAGGTCGAAGGCGACGAATGTGATCGGCGCCTCGCCGGCGAGCGCGCGCTTCAGCTCGGAAAGGGAGCTGTGTCCGTTTTCGTCGAAGGCGCAGACCAAGCCGTCGATCAGCATTGTTCCCTTGGTCAATCCAGCAAGCGCAGGGACGACCGAGCCGAACCTCCCCGTCCAGTCCTCGCCGGCCTCGGCATAAAGCCGCACCTGCGGGCCGCTGAGCGCCGCCATGCAACGAAAGCCGTCATACTCCATCTCGAACAGCCAGCCTCGGCCCGGCGGCACATGGGCCGCCAGTGTTGCCTGCTGAAAGGGCCGGAAAGCGGGAGGGGGAACTAGGGCCTGACGGCTCTGCTTTGGACGCTTGCCCGGGGGGAGATCGTAATCAGCCAACTCCATTTTGCCGAACTCACGACAAGACTCGTCACGCGGGATAACGGAGGCTGAGGGGATTTGTTCCAGCAGGCAGGCCGCCACTTGCGATCGCTGGAGGTACACAGATCTGCAAATCAGATCCAACTAGCTTGCCGATCAACGGAGTGCTCTGCGCACGGTCGAGAGGGCGACATTCTTCCTGTTTCAAAAAAACGTCCATGATTTCGCAATGTAAATGGAACAGACATTCTGCGTTGACATTGAGCTGAGCAATGCTTCATCTTGAGTTATCTAAGGTAAGGCGGCCGCCGGGAGGACGGAAACTTGCCTGGGGTAAGCAGATCGCGCCTTCGTTTCGCACTTAACCACATGGTGGCGCCGCAGCTGACGCTGCGCGCTTACTTCTCGTTGGCCAGGTCGGTTGGCCTCGATGGGGTCGAAATCCGCAACGACATCGGCGGCAACGCAATACTCGACGGGACGCCTCCGAGCGTCGTCCGAAGTTTCGCCGAGAGCGCCGGGGTCACGATCCTCACCATCAACGCCCTGCAACGCTTCAACGAGTGGACGCCCGGGCGCGAAGCCGAGGCCAGGATGCTGGCCGCCTATGGGCGTGAATGTGGCGCAAAGGCCTTGATCCTGGTGCCAACCAATGACGGCAGCGGCCGTGAAGAGGGCAGACGCCAATCCAGTCTCACGGCGGCGCTGGCTGCCCTGACGCCCATACTCGAGGATCATGGCATCGTCGGCCTCGTCGAGCCGCTCGGGTTCGAGAGCAGTTCGTTGCGCTCGAAGCGCGAGGCGGTGGAGGCCATTCGGGCCGTCGGGGGCGAGCAGAGCTTCCGGCTCACGCATGACACCTTCCACCATCATCTGGCGGGCGAGGAGGAGATCTTTCCGCAGGCAACCGGGCTCGTCCATATTTCTGGCGTGGAGGACACGAGCCTGTCGGATGCCGCCATGCGAGACGACCATCGCGTGCTGGTCGGCCCGAAGGACCGCATCGGCAACATCGAGCAATTACGGCGACTGTTCGGCGCCGGCTATGCCGGCCCGGTCTCGTTCGAGCCATTCGCACCAGCGCTCCGCCAATTGGCGGACCCCGCGACAGCGATCCGCGAGAGCATCGGATACATTCAAGTCGAGCTCATGCGGGAGGCGGCTTAGAGGAGCACTAGAAGGGCTCCTCGGGGAGAGGGGGGCCTCCGGCAAAACAAGGGCGGCGCCGGACGCCCAATGAGGAGGAGAAAATGAAAAAGCTTCTATTGGCGGGCCTGTTGGGCGCGCTGCTCGCGGGCCCGGCGATGACCGGGGCGGCTTCTGCCGCCACAATCGGGGTCACCATGGCCCAGTTCGACGACAACTTCCTGACCGTGCTGCGCAACGGCATGATCGACTATGCCAAGACGGTGCCCGACACGACCCTGCAGGTCGAGGACGCCGGGGACGACGTGAACAAGCAACTCAGCCAAATCCAGAACTTCGCCGCATCCAAGGTCGATGCCATCATCGTCAATCCGGTGGATACCGACGCAACGGCGGCGATGAGCAAGCTGGCGGCCGACGCCAACATCCCGCTGGTCTATGTCAACCGCCAGCCGGTCAATCTCGATACGCTGCCCGCAAATCAGTCCTTCGTGGGCTCGAACGAGACGGATTCCGGCACGCTCGAAGCCAAGCAGGTCTGCAAGCTGCTGAAGGGCGCGGGCAAGGGCAGCGGCGCCGACATCTACATCATCGAAGGCAAGCTGGATAACCAGTCGGCCCGGCAGCGTACGCAGGATGTGCACGACGTGATCGGCACGCCCGACTGCAGCTTCATGAAGGTCATCGATCAGCAGACGGCGAATTATCAGCGCGACCAAGCCCAGAGCCTGATGGCGAACTGGCTGACGGCCGGCACCAAGTTCGATGCCGTCGTATCCAACAATGACGAGATGGCGATCGGGGCGATCCAGGCCATGAAGGCCGCGGGCATGGACACCAAGAGCGTGATCATCGGCGGGATCGACGCGACGCAGGATGCGCTTGCCTCGATGAAGGCCGGCGACCTCAAGGTGACGGTGTTCCAGGACGCCGCCGGACAGGGGAAGGGTGCCGTCGATACGGCGCTGGCGCTGACCAAGGGCCAGAAGGTCGAGAAGGCCGTCTGGGTGCCGTTCCAGCTCGTTACGCCCGAGAACATGGACCAGTACATGAGCAAGAACTGAGCCGGCAGCCTCGGATAGGCGCATAATGCAAGCGTTGGGCGCAGGCGTCGAAAGAACGCCGCGCCCTGAAGGAGGAGACGATGGCCGAAGTCGCGGGGGTCGTGAAGGAAACGCCGTCCGCCAATGCGCGACGGCGGACCTGGCCTCCCGAACTCAACATCTTCATCGGGCTGGTGGTCATTGCCGCCATCTTCGAGATTTTGGGTTGGACATTGCAGGGGCAGAGCTTTCTTGCCAACCCGGCACGGCTGCAGATCATGATCCTGCAGGTGGCAATCGTCGGGATCATCGCGGTCGGGGTCACGCAGGTGATCATCACCGGCGGCATCGATCTTTCCTCGGGATCTGTCGTCAGCGCATCGGCCATGATCGCCATGAGCTTTGCGCAGACCAGCACCTATGCCCGGGCCGTCTATCCAACCCTGACCGATTTGCCCGTCATCGTGCCGATCCTCGTCGGTCTTGCCTGCGGGCTGGTTGCGGGGCTCATCAACGGATTGCTGATCGCCTACACAAAAATCCCGGCCTTCATCGCGACGCTCGGCATGATGGTCAGCGCCCGCGGCGTCGCCGACTGGTACACAAAGGGCAAGCCGGTATCGTTCCCGACCGACGCCTATGCCGCGATTGGCGCGGGCTTCCGGCCGGTGCTGATCTTCCTCGTCATCGCGATCATCTTCCAGCTGATCCTGCGCTACACGCTCTACGGCAAGCGTACCTACGCCATCGGCTCCAATGAGAACGCGGCGCGGGTTTCGGGCATCAATGTCGAGCGCCATCTGGTGCTGGTTTATGCCATCGCCGGGCTGCTTGCGGCGGTCGCCGCCATCGTCGTCTCGTCGCGTAACCTGACGGCGCAGGCGGGGATGGGTTTCGGCTACGAACTCGATGCCATCGCCATGGCCGTGATCGGCGGCACATCGCTTGCGGGCGGCCGGGGCTCGATCACCGGCACGGTTTTGGGGGCCTTGATCTTCGGGGTGATCACGTCCGGGTTCACCTTCCTCAGGGTCGATGCGTTTTACCAGGAGATCATCAAGGGCATCATCATCGTCGGCGCGGTGGTCCAGGATGTCTATCGCCAGCGCCTGCGCGGCCGGATCTAGAGGAGAGGAGCGATGGGCGACGACAGAGGGATCGTTCTCAGGACTGAAGGCCTGACCAAGCACTATGGCGGCGTGCGGGCGCTCGAGGCGGCGGATTTCGAACTCCGCGAGGGCGAACACGTGGCGATCGTTGGCGACAACGGCGCCGGCAAATCGACCTTCGTGCGCCAGATCACCGGCGTCGAGCAGCCGACTGCAGGAAAGATTTTTTTCGAAGGCCGCGAGGTAGCATTCAAGAACCCGATCGAGGCCCGCAATGTCGGGATTGAAACCGTGTTCCAGAACCTGGCGCTGGCCGACGACCTCGATATCCCCTCCAATCTCTTTCTCGGGCGCGAAAAGGTCTATTTCAACCTCGGGCCGTTCAGCGTGCTCAACGAGCGGCTGATGCTGGCCCGCGCCAAGGATGCGCTCAACACCACAGGGGTGAAAATTCCGGATCTCCGGGCCAAGATGCGCAACATGTCCGGCGGGCAGCGCCAGTGCGTGGCGATCAGCCGTGCGGCGAGCTTTGCCTCAAAGCTCATCATCATGGATGAGCCCACGGCGGCGCTGGGCGTCCAGGAAACGGCGCAGGTTGAAAACATCATCCGCCGGCTCAAGGCGCGGGGCATTCCGCTGATCCTCGTCAGCCACAACCTTCGGCAGGTGCTGGACCTCGTCGACCGCATCTGGGTTTTTCGGCGCGGCCGGATCGTGGGGGCACTCGATCGCGACAAGACCACCGGCAATGACGTGGTGGCGATGATTACCGGCGTTACGGCCGGGGGCGAGGCGGCGTTCGTGTAGCGGGTCATTGGTTGGGGCATCAGTTGTCGAGCAATGCCGTTCCCCCAGCACCGTCATTGCCCGGCTTGTCCGGGCAATCCAGGCCCCCCAAGCTGCGGTCGTGTTCGTTGCCCTGGATGCCCCGGACAAGCCGGGGCATGACGGGCCCATTACGAAATCGGCGCCAAGACGAAGTGCGTCCGATTGTTGGGGGCGGGCGTGGCGGCCGCGAGCACGCTCTCGGGCAATAATCCCCACCTCATGGTGAGCCTGTCGAACCATGGGCCACAGACCCAACGCATGATCACAGCGGAATGAAATCGACCACCGTGCCGGCAGCCATGCCCGGATCGTTCTCGGGCTGGATGATGAGCCCGTCGGCGGTGGCGAGCGAGGCGAGATGGCCGCTGTCGACCTCGGCGAGGGGCATCACCTCGGTGCCGCCGGGCGCCGGTTCTAGCCGGGCGCGCAGGAAGTGCCGACGGATGCCATTGGCGGGCAGGGGGGCGGCGAGGGGAAGCCGGTAGCGGGTGCCGAACGGATCCGGCTGACCCAGGAGCTTTCTCAGGGTCGGCAGCACGATGACGGTCGCGGTGACGAACGCCGAAACCGGATTGCCCGGCAGCCCGAAAATCAGCGTCTTGCCCTTGGTGCCGAACATCAGCGGCTTGCCGGGCCGCATCGAGATCTTCCAGAAATCCAGCTCGACGCCGAGATCGAGGAGCGCCTGTTGCAGGTAGTCGCGCTCTCCCACGCTGGCGCCGCCCGTCGTCACCAGAATGTCGATGTCCCCGCTCAGTGCCCGGTCCAGCGCGGTGGTCAAGATCCCGAGGTCGTCGCGAACGATGCCGAGATCGCTGATCGACTCGCAAAGAGGCGCAAATAGCGGGCTGAGCGCGTAGCTATTGGAGGATACGATCTGATCGGGACCGGGCCGTCTGCCGACCGGCACAAGTTCGTCGCCGGTGGTAACGAGCGAGAGGCGGGGGCGTCGTGCCACCAAAACCTTGGGGCGGTTTGCGGCGGCGGCCAGGGCGACTCGAGCGGGCGTCAGCAGCGTTCCCGAAGGCAGCAGGGTATCGCCGTCGGCAAAGACGCCGCCCACCGGACGGATGTGCTCCCCCGGCGAGGGCGCCGTGCTGAAAGTGATCTCGGCGCCGTTGGCGACGGCATCCTCCTGCATGATCACCGCATCAGCGCCGATCGGCAGTGGCGCACCGGTAAAGATGCGGACGCACTGGCCAGCGGTCATCATGCCGGAAAAGCGCTGGCCCGCCTGCGATGTGCCGATGAGCCGCTGGGGGTGGCCGGACGCCACGTCTGCGCTCCGCACGGCGTAGCCGTCCATGGCGCTTGCATCGAAAGGCGGCTGGTTATGGCCGGCAGTGAGCGGCGCCGCCAGCACGCGTCCGGCTGCCTCGGTCAACGACAGGGTTTCGGCAGTTGGCTCGGCCGGCAGCAGGGCAAAAATTCGCGACAGGGCGTCATCGACCGAGATCATCCTTCAGTCCCCCGCTTGAAATCACCGGACTTGCCGCCGGATTTCTCCACCAGTTCGAGGCCGGTCACGCGCATGCCGCGATCCATCGCCTTGGCCATGTCGTAGAGCGTCAAGGCGGCGACGGACGCAGCGGTCAGCGCTTCCATCTCGACGCCGGTCCGGTCGGTCGTCTCAGCGGTCGCGACGACGACGAGTGAGTCGCCGTCAGGCGTGATCTCGACTTCGACCTTGGTGAGCGCAATCGGGTGGCAGAGCGGAATGAGGTCGGCGGTTTTCTTGGCGGCCATGATGCCGGCGATCCGGGCGACCGCGAGGGCATCGCCCTTCTTCAGCGTGCCGCCCAGGATCGCGGCGATCGTCTCGGGCTTGGCCTCGAGGCGGGCCCGCGCGACGCCGCGGCGATGGGTCGCCGTCTTGTCGCCGATATCGACAATGTGCGCTTCCCCCTTGGCGTTCAGGTGGGTGAGGGGGCCGGGGACGGTCATGCGGTCTCCTGCTGGCCGAGCAGCGCCTTGGTTGCGATCGTCACGTCCTCCTGGCGCATCAGGCTTTCGCCGACGAGGAAGGTGCTGACGCCGGCGGCGGCGAGCTTTTGCAGATCGGCATGCGAGGAGATGCCGCTTTCGGAAACGAGGTGGACACCCGCGGGCACGCCCGCAGCCAAGGAAATCGAGGTCGAGAGCGTGGTCTCGAACGTCCTGAGATTGCGGTTGTTGATGCCGATGAGTTCGGCACCGAGCCCCAGTGCGCGGTCGAGCTCGATCTGGTCATGCACTTCGACGATGGCATCCATCCGCCATTCGGCGGCGGCATCCAGCAGGTAGCGGGCCTGGTCGTCATCAACAGCGGCCATGATGACGAGGATGCAGTCCGCACCCCAGGCGCGGGCCTCGACCACCTGGTAGGTCTCGAACATGAAATCCTTGCGCAGCACCGGCAGCTGCGTCGCTGCCCGCGCCTCGATCAGGTAATTGGCGGCGCCCTGAAACGAGGGCCTGTCGGTCAGCACGGAGAGGCAGGCGGCCCCGCCCTGCTCATAGGCCCTCGCGATCGCTGCGGGATCGAAATCGGCGCGGATCAGCCCCTTGCTTGGGCTCGCCTTCTTGACCTCGGCGATGAGGGCGAACTGCTGGGCGGCGCGCTTGGCCTTGAGGGCGCCGAGAAAGCGCCTGACCGGCGGGGCATCGTGCGCCATGGCGGCGACCTCGTCCCAGGGCCGCAAAGCCTTGGCCGCCGCGATCTCTTCGCGCTTATAGGTTTCGATGCGGGTGAGGATGTCGCTCATAGCGGTGCCCTAGCGGAGAATTTCGATCAGCAGCACCCAGCCGTTCTGCAAACTGGCCAGGAAGCTGAGAATTATGCCGGTTGCAATCCAATACAGTCCGGAAGCCTCACCCGCAACCAGCAGCGCGCCGCCAATGATTTCGGGAATGGCGAAGATTGCGGTGGTAACAAGCGGGGCGACGATCCACACCAACGGGTCGCCCAGCTTCCGCACGCGCCTCGCGGAATAATACTGAAACAACCCGGACACGCCGACAAGGGCCCCGACGATCAACGCTTCGCCGCCGAAGACGAAAAGCGGCTGGCCGGGAAAGAGGGCCAGGCTCGAGAGCACCAGCGAGCCGCCCACGACCACCAGCGTCTGGGCTGCGCGTCCGGGCAAATGGGGAAAGCTCATGATTTTGGCGACGTTGATCGAAATCGCCACCACCAGAAGCCCTGCCAGCGCCGCGGCCCCACCAACTTCGGCGACGTAGAAGTCGGTCCAGCCTTCCATGAGCTCGCTTTCAGGCGTTGCTGACGGCCACCAGTTTTCCCAACACTGCCTTGGCGGCCCCGCTGTCGATGCTGTCGGTGGCGATCGCGACGCCGGTTTTGAGATCTTCGGCCCTGCCAGCGACGATCAGCGCGGCGGCGCTGTTGAGCAACACGATGTCGCGATAGGCCGAGCGCACGCCATCGAGGAGCGCCCGCAGCGCCGCCGCATTGTGCTCGGGGTCGGCGCCCTTGAGGTCCTGGGGAGCCGCGCGCGGGAGGCCGGCGGTTTCCGGGGTGATCTCGAAGCTCGTGAGGTTACCCGCCTTGATCGAGGCGACGAAGGTCGGCCCGGTGGTGGTCACCTCATCGAGCCCGTCGCTGCCGTGGACAACCCAGGCATCGGTCGCTCGATTGGCGAGCAACGCCGCTGCAACGGGCTCCGCCCAGTGCTTTGAATAGACGCCGAGCATGTAGCGGCTCACGCCGCCCGGATTTGCCTGCGGGCCGAGCAGGTTGAACATGGTGCGGGTGCCCAGTTCGACCCGCGCCGGGCCCACATGCTTCATCGCCGGGTGATGGGCGGGCGCGAACATGAAACCGATGCCGGCTTCTCGCACGCAAGCGGCGATCTGTTCGGGCGTCAGGTCCAGCTTGACGCCGAGGGCGTGCAGGCATTCGGCGGATCCGGATTTCGAGGACAGGGCACGATTGCCGTGCTTGGCGACGGGCACCCCTGTCGCGGCGACCACGAAGGCCGCGGCGGTGGAGATGTTGAGTGTTCCGGCGCCATCGCCGCCCGTGCCGACGATGTCGATGGCGCCCGCGGGCACCTCCACCTTGATCATCTTTTCGCGCAGGATGGATACGGCCGCCGCGATTTCGCCGACCGTTTCGCCCTTGACCCGCATGCCCATCAGGAAGGCGCCGACCTGGGCAGCCGTAGCCTCACCGGACATGATGATGTTCATGACCGTGCGCATTTCCTCGCCGGTCAGATCGGTGCGGGCGCCGATCTTGGCGAGAGCGGCCTTGATGTCCATCACGCCGCTTTCCGGAGGTTGAATTCGCGGCCGAGGGTTAGGAAATTCTGCAGGATCGCCTTGCCGTTCTCGGAGGCGATGCTCTCGGGATGGAACTGCACGCCATGCAGCGGCAACTCCCGGTGCTGCATCGCCATGATCAGGCCATCGGCGGTGGCGGTGACCTCAAGCTCGCGGGGGAGCGTGTCCGCCTTGACGATCAGCGAATGATAGCGCGTCGCCTCGAAGCCAGAATTGAGGCCGCGGAAAATCCCCTTGCCGGTGTGCTCGATGCGGCTGGTCTTGCCGTGCATCAGCTCCGGTGCCCGGATGACGTCGCCGCCCATGGCTTGCCCGATCGCCTGGTGGCCAAGGCAGACGCCGAGGATCGGCGTCGTAGCGCTGAAGCGGTCGATGATTCCGAGGCAGATGCCGGCTTCGCTGGGCGTCTTCGGGCCGGGCGACAGCAGGATCGCCTCGGGCGCAAGCTGCTCGATCTCCTCGAGCGTGATCTTGTCGTTGCGGTAGACGATCGGGTCGGCCCCGAGTTCGCCGACATAATGGACGAGGTTGTAGGTAAAGCTGTCGTAGTTATCGATGACGAGAAGGCGCATTGGAGTTCCTGCTCCTGATGTGAGTTTTGCCGGATCTGTCTAGAACCGGCCCCGCCATCGAAAATGCCAACGCAAACCCACGGTCACTGTCCCACCCTTGCTTCGCCCGCATAGCGTAGCGCTTCCTCGGCGGCGCTGAAAAGGGCGCGCGCTTTGTTTTCGCACTCCATTTGTTCCAACTCCGGCTTGCTGTCGGCAACGATGCCGGCGCCTGCCTGCACGAAGATCTTGCCGTCGTGGATGATCGCCGTGCGCAGCACGATGCAGGTATCCATCGAGCCATCGGCGCCGAAATAGCCGACGCAGCCGCCATAGATGCCGCGGCGGGTCTTCTCAAGCTCGTCGATGATCTCCATCGCCCTTACTTTCGGGGCGCCCGAAACCGTTCCCGCCGGAAATCCGCCGGCCAGCGCGTCGACAAAGTCGTATTTCGGATCGAGTTCGCCCACGACGTTCGAGACGATGTGCATGACGTGGGAATAGTATTCGAGGAAGAACTTGTCGGTGACCCGGACCGAGCCGATCTTGGCGACGCGGCCGACATCGTTGCGGCCGAGATCGAGCAGCATCAGGTGCTCGGCCAGCTCCTTGGGGTCGCTCAGCAGCTCGTCGGCAAGTTCCTTGTCGCGCGTGGGTGTCGCGCCGCGGCGGCGGGTGCCGGCGATCGGTCGGATGGTGATCTCGCCCTGCTGAACCTTGACCAGGATCTCCGGGCTGGAGCCCGCGACCTGAAAGGTCCCGAAATCGAGGAAGTACATGTAGGGCGAGGGGTTCGTCCGCCGCAGGGCGCGATAGAGCGCCGTCGGGGGCAGGGTGAACTCGGCCTCGAAGCGCTGGCTCAGCACCACCTGGAAGATGTCGCCGGCCCGGATGTATTCCTTGGCGCGGTCGACCATCGCCGCGTATTCCGGCTTGCTGGTGTTGCTGGTGACCGCAATTTCGGCGGTCTCGGGTAGATCGGCGACATAGGGCAGGGTGCGGCCGAGACGTTCCGTCGCGTCGTCAATCCGTGCATGCGCGCGCTCCCACGCCTGCCGGGCCGTTACGCCGTCGCGCACATAGACCGGGGCGGTCAGGTAGAGCTCGTCCTTGAGGGTATCGAAGATGGCGAGCACGGACGGACGCGTCAGGATCGCGTCGGGCAGGCCCAACACGTCCGGATTTTCATCCGGCAAGACTTCCATCAGGCGCACCATGTCGTAGCCGAGATAGCCGTAGATACCGGCGGCCGTTGAGGGTAGGCCCTCCGGAACCTCGATCTTGCTTTCCGCCACCAGCGCGCGCAGCGCCTGCAGCGGCTTCTGGTCCAGTGGCACGAAAGCATCTGGGGTGATGCCGGCATTGCGATTGATGCTGGCCTCGCCGCGCTCGACCTTGAGGATGATGTCGGGCAGGAGCCCGATCATCGAGTAGCGGCCCTTGATCGCTCCGTCCTGCACCGATTCGAGCAGGAACGTGTTTTCGCGCCCCTCGGCCAGTTTCAGATAAGTGCCGATCGGCGTTTCCAGGTCAGCGACGATGCGCCGAAACACGATCTGCGATGCCCCGGCGTCATAACGCGCCGCAAACGCCTCGTAGCCATCGGTCGCCATCGATCACTGTCCGTTCTGATCCAGCGCCATCGCCTGATTGAGCGCCTGCTGGTTGATTCTTAGACCATACTGGTCGCGCAGGCCGGTAACGAAATCGCCATAGAGGCTGTTGCGCAACGAGTCCTGGACGGCCGCTGTCGTCTGAGCTGAAAGCACGCCGCTGGCGGGATTGACCGCCTGCACCTGGAACACGACGTAGTCGCCCGAGCCGTTGACGGCATAGCCGAAATGCCCCTCGCCGCCATTGAAGGCCGCCTGTGCGACCGTGCTGTCGAGGACGTTGGTGGCGCCACCCGTGCTCTGGTCGCCCTGCCGGGTGATTGGCTGCGACAGGATCGGGAACTGGTTGATACCCGAGGCGATGTCGTCGAAGGTCTGGCCCGCCTTGAGGTTGGCCACGAGCTTTTCCGCTTCCGCCTTCATCGCCGCATCGGTTTTTTCCAGCGTCCAGGCGCGAGCGAGGGCATCGCGTACTTCTGCAAGCGTTTGGTCGCGGGCCGGGTCGATCTTCTTGAGGTCGAACCAGACGTTCTGGTTGCTGCTGAGCTGGATCGAGGGGGTGATGGCCCCCTCCTTGGCGGCGAAAATCGCCTGCGCCACCTTGGCGCGATCCGCTTCTGCGATTCCCGGAACCGCCGACAGCTCGGCACCGTCCGCGGTCAGCGCGACGCTGGAGATCGCCAGCTTATAACGCGGCGCAATGGCGGTCAGCGGCTGCTTGCCGGCCCTGAGCGTCTCGATGTCGTCGATGTCGTCGCCGATCGCATTGGTCGCCTGCTGGGTTGCCAGGTTCTTGGCGATGTCGGCCTTGGCGTCCGCCATGCTGATCTGGCCGCCCGGCTCGATCGAGCTGACGGTCACCGCGCGCTGGCCCTGGATGCCCGGAATCAGTGCGAAGTCGCCCTGCTTGAGGCCAAAGGCGGCGGTGGCGAGGGCTGAATCGGAGAGGCCGTCGCGGGTCATCGAGCCGAGGTCGCTCACCGAAACGCCGGTCTGCTTGACGAGGTCGTCAAAGCTCTTGCCCGCGGCCTTCCCATCCGTAAAGGCCTTCGCCTGGGCGTCGGTCAACACCGCCTGCTTGATGTCGCGCCGCTCGGGCTTGATCAGGCTGGCTTTGGTCCGGTCATATTCGGCGACGATCTGGGCGTCCGGAACGGCGATGGTCGCAGCAAGAATGGCCGGCGAAATCGTCATGACGTCGACGGATCGCGTTTCCTTGGTGCGATAATCGGCTTGGTGCGCCTTGAGGTAGGCGGTGAGGTCGGTATCGGTCGGGTCGGGGATCGCCGGGATGTTGGTCGAATTCAGCACGAAATAATTGAGCGTGCGCGTATCGGCCGAATAGCGGTTGGCGAGTTCGAGCGCCGCTTGCGGCACCACGGCATCGCCGAAAATGCCGACGCCCACCTGCTGACTCCGCGAGGCCTTTGCCTGCTGGTCCAGATATTGCTGCTGCGTGTAGCCGTTCTGCTGTAGCACCTGCGAAAAAATGGTGGGGTCGAAGCGGCCCACGGTGTTCTGGAACGAGGGATCCTGGCCGAGCATCTTGCTCAGATGCGCGTCGGAGGTACCCACACCCATACTTTGGGCGAACTTGTCGACGGCCGCGTCTCCTGCCAGTGTCATGATGACCTGGGACGGAATGCCCATGGCCATGGCGTCCTGCGGACTCGGCACCTTGCCGATCTGCTGGGCGACCTGATTGAGCTGCGTCTGATAGGCGCGACCGAAATCCTGTGTGGTGATGTCGACATCGCCGACGCGGGCAACGGTGTTGCCGCCCAAATTGGTAACAACGTTGTTGATACCGAAGGCACCGAAGCTCACCACGAGAATGGCCAGGAGGACTTTGGCGATCCAGGTTTGGGCGAAGGCACGCAGAGCATGAAGCATCAGGTCGATCCAACGGGCTTGGCTGCCCAGGGCGGGTGATTTTAGACAAGGTTGCCGTGCCACGGCAAGGCGGCGGTTCCGGCTAGGTGGCCGGGTTAGGACAATCTCCCTTTGCGTGCAAGGGGAAGGCTTGTATTTGGGCGGATTTCGGGGGGATGGGGCAAGGACAATGACTATGATTACCCCGATGATCGCGGGAAACTGGAAGATGAACGGGGTTACGGCCTGCCTTGTCGAGGTCGACAGGCTCGCCGAGCTCGTCGCCGGAAGCCCCCAACTGCGGGCGGACATTGCGCTCTGCCCGCCCGCAACGCTGCTTGCCGCGGCGAGCGCCCGGCTCGAGGGCACCGGCATTTTCACCGGCGGCCAGAATTGCCATCACGAGCCCTGCGGCCCCCACACGGGCGACATCAGCGCGCCGATGCTCGCTGATGCCGGGGCCAGCTTCGTCATCGTCGGCCACTCCGAGCGTCGCGCCGAGCACGGGGAGACCGACGAGATCGTCAGGGCCAAGGCGCAGGCAGCGTTTGCCGCCGGGCTGATTCCGATCATTTGCGTGGGCGAGCAACAGGCCCAGCGCGATGCGGGCGAGGCGGAGGCGACGGTGCTGGGGCAACTTGCCGGCTCAGTTCCCGACCCGCTCGACGAGCAGGATTTCGTAATCGCCTACGAGCCGGTCTGGGCGATAGGCACCGGCGCTACGCCGGACAGCGACGACATTGAGGCCATGCACGGAGCCATTCGGCGGGCGCTGATCGAGCGCTACGGCGAGCGAGGCGAAAAGGTGCGCATTCTTTACGGCGGCTCGCTCGAGCCGAGCAACGCGCCCCGCATCCTTGCGACGAGGAATGTGAATGGCGGCCTGGTGGGGCGCGCAAGCCTCTTGTCGAGCGACTTCTTCGCCATTATCTCAGTACTGTGAGCGCGATTTTCGCCAGTTCGCGGGGCGCTGTTCACCTTAGTGATCTCATGCCGGCCGATGTGCCCAAAAAGCGGCGCATGCGGCTGGTATTTGGCTGGGCGCACGTGTAGAAGGCCCGCCAAGTCGAATCTCGAGGACCGAGCCAATATGGCCACAGTGCTGATTGTCGTCTATCTGCTGATCGTTCTGGCGCTGGTGACGGTGATCCTGCTGCAGCGCTCCGAAGGCGGCGGGCTCGGCATGGGAGGCGGCGCCAACGGCTTCATGTCTGTACGCGGCACGGCCAATGTGCTGACGCGGACGACGGGCATCCTGGCCGCGCTGTTCTTCGCCTCTGCGATTGGCCTGACCCTGCTCAACGGCTCGGACCGGACCACCAGCAACATCATTCAGAATGCGGCCGGCAGCGGCGCCGATGGCAAGGCAACGAGCGTGCTCGATGCCCTCAACTCGGCGCAACAGCAGGCCCAGCAGGAATCGGGCGGCACCACCGGCACCCCTGCGCCTGCATCGGCTCCGGCGACCCCGGCGGCCAACCAGGATGCTCCCAACGTAGCGTTACCGACGCCCGCACAGACCGCTCCGGCAGCCCCGGGGACGAGCAGCACGCCGGCGGCGAGCACCAGCGGGCCTGCCGCAACCCCGCCGAGCAAGCCGGCAGCAGCCGCCGCTCCGGCATCCAGTGCCGCTGCTCCGGCCATGTCCCCTTCGACGGCAATGCCGGCCCCCGCTTCGACGCCCGCAGCGACGGCGCCTGCCACCACTGGCGGCTCGACGGGCAGCACCAATTCAACCGCCGCACCGGCGGCAGGCGCATCGGCGCCAGCAAGCAAATGACGCACCGAATGGTGTGACGGAAAAAGGGGATGGCAACATCCCCTTCTTCTTTTGGTGGCCGCATTGGCCACTCCGAATCGAATGTAAACCTGCTATAGTGAGGGCCCATGGCTCGGTACGTTTTCATCACCGGAGGCGTGGTCTCCTCATT
>DATJHO010000122.1:0-14956 GCA_035493835.1 Devosiaceae bacterium | reverse complement strand
CGTGGCTTTGTGCACCCAGATTGTAGATTTCGGCTGCTTGGGTTTCCTGAACAATGCGGATGAGATTGGTGAAATCGGTCAGGTCGCCGTAGTGAAGTACAAAGTGCGGATCGGGTACATTCGGATCCCGATAGAAGGTCTTCAAAACATCTAAACGAATTCAAACTGGATGGAAACGTCAGAGCAATTATACCTGCATTGCGGAGCAAGCGCAGCGACGTGCTGAATCTGTGGCGTTGGTGTGGCAGATCATATTTGGAGTTTGGCATTTTATAGGAGCAGCGCCGAGACATTCGCTGTTGGTGTTTGGTGTTGTTGGTCACATAGAAATCACGAATAATCAGAATGATTTCAGACTGTTAAAATTTTAGCGATACGCGGAAGTGTTCCTCCACAGCCATCTGTAATGTTGGCAACAATCTCCTGATCGAGAGTTGTTGAAAATGATACAGCCCAATGTGATTCCTGCCGCGGCGCGGTCCTACACTGTCGAAAGAGGCGCCGGCTCAGTCTCGATATCGGCGTTTCACGATGGCGCGTCCGGCGACCTTTTGCGGCTGGAGAATTTTGGGTTTGTCAGCTTCGAGGCGTTGCATGCTGCCATGACGCAGGTTGGCGCCAACACGGTGATCAATCTGGGCAATGGTCAGACGCTGACCCTCAATGGGGTGACCCTATCCGACTTCACCCGCGCAAATGTGGTGTTCGACGACATTCTGCCCATCTCGGCTACCGCCAACAGCTGGCTCAAGGCCCAGTCGGGTGCCACCACTATGGGCAGCAGCAAGAACGACAGCTTCAGCGGCGCCGCCAATGCGATCGAGGCCGGCAGCCTCGGCGACGATACCTATAGCGTTGCTTCCAACACCGGCGGGTCGACTTTCGTCGAAAAGCCCGGCGAGGGCATCGATACCGTCCAGGCCTGGGTTGGCTATGCGCTGCCGACCGACCAGGCAATCGAAAACATCGTCCTCCAGGGGACGGGCAACATAAATGCCACCGGCAACCAGCTCGATAACCTGATCGTCGGCAATGCCGGCAACAACGTCATCGCCGGCGGTGCGGGTAATGACGTGCTCACCGGCGGCGGCGGCAAGGACAGTTTCGTCGTCACCCAGGGCGGGGGCCTCGACACCATCACCGATTTCGCCGCCACCGGCAGCGGCGCTGACGTCATCCAGCTCGATCGCTTCGGCTATTCCAGCTTCGCGGCCCTCAAGACCATCATGACGCAGGCCGGTGCCGACACCGTCCTCTGGCTCGGCCCCAACGATACCGTCGTCCTCAAGAACGTTACCGCCTCGAGCCTGACGGCCGCCAATTTCAGCTTCGTCAACGTGGTGACAAGCACTACTGATCCCAGCAAGCAGGCCGGTTTCACCCTTGCCGGGACGATCACCAACGACACCATCATGGGCGGTGCCGGTGCCGATACGATCACTGGCGGCGCCGGCAACGACACCCTGACCGGTGGCCTTGGCCGCGACAGCTTCGTCATCGGGAAGACCGACGGCAACGACACAATCACCGACTTTGCCGCAGGAGCGAGCGGTGATCTGCTGCGGCTGCAAAACTATGGGTTCGTCAGCTTCGAGGCGCTGCAGGCGGCCATGACGCAAGTGGGGGCCAATACCGTCATCGATCTCGGCAATGGCCAGACCATGACTCTCAAGGACGTCACCGTCAGCTCCATCACGCCGGCGAACGTGATCTTCGACGATGCGCTGGCGAGCTCTGCGGCAGCCAATAGCTGGATTACCACGAAGACCAATGGCAGCGTCACCGGCACAGCCGGCAATGACAGCTTCAGCGCCGGCACCAACGTCACCGCGGCTGGCGGCCTCGGCGACGATACCTACGGCGTCAGCTCGACCTCCGGCAACACGCACTTCATCGAAAATCCCGGGCAGGGTATCGACACAGTCAATGCGTGGGTCAGCTTCGTACTGCCAACCGACCAGTCGATCGAGAACCTGCTCCTGTCCGGAATGGGCAACATCAATGCCACCGGCAACCAGCTCGACAACCTGATTATCGGCAATGCCGGCAACAACGTCATCGCGGGCGGTGCGGGCAATGACGTGCTCACCGGCGGCGGCGGCAAGGACACTTTCGTCGTCACGCAGGGCGGGGGGGCGACACCATCACCGACTTTGTCGCGACCGGCAGCGGCGCCGACATGATCCAGCTCGACCGCTTCGGCTATTCCAGCTTCGCGGCCCTGCAGTCCATCATGACCCAGGCCGGCAACGACACCTTGTTGTGGCTTGGGCCCAATGATACCGTTGTTTTAAAGAACGTCGCCGCCTCAAGTCTTTCCCCCGCAAACTTCGCGTTCACAAACGTGGTGCCAGATCTGATAGCCTTGTCGGCGCCTGCGACGACGGTATCGGTGACGCAGAGCGTGCGACCGGACGCGTCGATGATTATTTTCGGCGGCAAGGGCAACGATACACTCACGGGCGGCACCGGCAGCGATACTTTTGTTGTTTCCAAGAGTTATGGAACAGATGCCATCACCAACTTCCAGTCAGGAACTGACGGCGATCTGCTCCGCGTGGAGAACTACGGGTTCACCAGCTACGCCGCCTTCATGGCCGCTGCGCATCAGGTCGGCGCCAACACGGTGATTGCCCTGAGCGGCACTGAATCGGTGACGCTCAACAATGTGCGGCTTTCATCGCTCGTGCCGGGCAATGTGCAACTCGACTATATTTTGCCCGCGAGCGGGGCGAGCACCAGTTGGTTGAAGGCAACGACGGCTGGACAGGTTCTGAACGGCACCTTCGGCAACGACACCATCACCACCGCCAGCGACCAGGTCACGCTGGCCGGCGGCAAGGGGGACGACATCTATGTGGTCTCCGATAGCCAGACCCAGGTGATCGAAAAGGCTGGCGAGGGCACTGACAGCGTCGTCAGTTGGAATCCGAATGGGTACGTTCTGCCCAATACCAGCGTTGAAAATGTAACGGCTGGAATACAGGCCAATACCTATCTTGTCGGCAATGACCTCGCCAACGTCGTCACTGGCAATCCCGAGAACAACCTGATTAGCGGCGGCAAGGGCGACGACATTCTTGTGGGTGGCGGCGGGCACGACATGTTCGTCATTGCCAACGGCGAGGGCTCCGACGTCATCACCGATTTCAGTGCCGGGATCACGGACCAGGACCGCGTGCGGCTGGACGGCTTCTCGTTCAAAAGCTTCGCCGACATCAAGGCGGCCATGCACCAGGTCGGGACCGACGTGGTGCTGAACCTGGACAGCGACCAGACATTGGCGTTCCGCAACGCCAACCTTGGCGACTTCTCGGCCAAGAATTTCGCCTTGCCGATCAATACCAGCGGCATGTCGATGACATTCGATGACGAGTTCAACGACTTTTCGCGCTACACGCAGGGTAGCGGGACGTGGCAGACGAGCTTTGTGTGGGGCGGCGACTCCGCCTATTTCAGCAACCAGACCGAACAGCAGGCGTTCGTCGATCCTGATTTCCAGGGGCTGACAAATTCGCGGGCGAGCGCACCCCTCGGCCTCAACCCGTTCTCGATCCAGAACGGGCATCTCGTCATCACCGCAGCGCCGGTTACTTCTGCCGTTCACCAGTATCTGGGCAATCAGCAATTCACCAGCGGCATGATTTCGAGTGAATCAAGCTTCTCCCAGACCTACGGCTACTTCGAGATGAAGGCCACTCTGCCCGATATGGCTGGCGCCTGGCCGTCTTTCTGGATGCTTCCTGCCAGCCTGCATGCGGGCGCCGAACTCGATATCCTGGAAGACCCCGGTTCTGACCCCACGCAGGCGCACGTCAATTCGACTACCAACCTCAGCGGGGAAATGAACGGTGCCTGGGTACCTGCCTTCGGGGACCTTACCGCCGGGGATCATACTTATGGGGCCCTTTGGACCCCCTATTATGTGACCTTTTATCTGGATGGCAACGAGGTTGCCCAGTATGCCACGCCCGAAAACATGAACAGCGCCATGTACTTGATCGCCAGCTTCGGGGTGGGTGGCACCTGGGGCGGCGATGCAGTGCCCGGCACGACCGGCCAAATGTCGATCGACTATATCCGGGCCTACCAACTGCCCGAATATACGCTGGCCGGCTATACGCTCCAAACCAGCGCGACGCCGGTCAACACGATCACTGGCACGTCTGGGGTAGATCATCTGGTCGGGACCTCTGGAGCCGACCTGCTCAATGGCAACGGGGGAGCGGACACCCTGGGAGGTGGGCTTGGCGACGATACCTATGCCGTCAGCAACCCTGGGACGGTGCTGACGGAGGGGTTCGGTGAAGGCGTCGACACTGTCCAATCCTCGATGAATTGGACCCTCGGAGCGAATTTTCAGAATCTGACCCTGACTGGGAACGCCAGCGTCAATGCCACCGGCAATTCGATGTCCAACATCATCTTGGGCAATATCGCTGACAACGTCATCACCGGAGGGCAGGGCAATGACATTCTGACCGGCGCGGGCGGAAACGATACTTTCGTGATCGCCAAGGGCGACGGCTCAGACATCATTACCGATTTTCATGCCGGCGACCATGTGGAGTTGAACAATACTGCCTTCACGAGCTTCGCCGAGATTCAGTCTGCGATGACCCAGGTCGGAGCGGATACCTACCTCAAGATCGATTCAGATGAGACGTTGGTCATCCGGAACCACACGGTCGGCAGTTTCACCTCGGATGACTTCGATTTGCCGGCCATTCCAGCCCTCAGCAGTGCATCGATCCGCTGGTATACCGGCACTTCGGGCGCGGATAACCTATACGGTACCGGCGCCAATGAGACGTTCCAGGGCCAGGGGGGCCACGATATCGAAGCAGGCGGCGACGGCGACGACCAGTACTATGTCCAGGCAGGGACGACCGTGATCGAAAAGCCGGGCCAGGGCATCGATACCGACCAGGCCTGGGGCTCGTGGACGCTGGAAGACAACGTCGAGAATCTCATCATGAACAGCGCTGGCACCGGCACCGGCAACAGCGAAGGCAATTACATCCAGGGGTCCGGCGCCAATGACGTCATCAACGGCAAGGGCGGCAACGACTATCTGGTCGGGGGTGCCGGCAATGATAGCTTTATCTACGAGAAGAACTCCGGCTACGACACCATCGCGGACTTCCACGTCTTCACGTCCGCCCAGGCGGAGCATGACACGCTGAAGCTGGTGGGCTACGATGCCTCAGCCTATCTCACCCACCAGGGCGATGATTGGCAAATCCACTATGCCGGCGGCGTCGATACCATCCATATCGCCGGGGTCGCCAATCTGACCTCGGCCGATTTCACCTTCAACTGAGCCAGCGCCGCCTCGGCGGGCCATGCGAGGCAGCTTCATTTCAGTGGCACAGAACTCCGTCCCGGCCGTCGGTAGGCTGGACTGCCGCAGGGCGATTAGTGTGGGCTAGGGTTGGTCCCTACTAGCCAGCACTGTAACCTCGGAGCAAGGTTTCGGTTACAATAACCTGATCTAGATGAGTGGCATGAATTTGCTTCGCGCGTGGAGGCGGCCTTGAGCATCGCTCGATATGGCACAAAAGTTTCCGGTGCAGGCTGTTTGGACTTCGATATAAAAATGGTTAAGCCTCCACGGCTCTTGCGCATTATTGTGATATTGATCTTGGGTTGCGTCACCTGGGCCCTGTTTGCCAGTTTGGGTTGGTGGTTGTGGCAGCACTTGGCAGGTAGTTGATGCGCCCGGCGCGCTTGTCCGCGAATTTCTGAGCGAAGTATGCTGCGCAGTGATTTTGGTGCAGCGGATTGTGTTCTCGGTGTCTCGCTTAACTGTTCGTTGTATTCTGCTACGTATCTTAATTGATAATGGCAGCGGCCAATTGCGGCCACAGCGGATAGTTGGCGTCACGGATGGCTAGCATAAATTCCGCATTGCTGCTCACGCAGACACTTCGTGGCGGTCGCATTTACCTGGTCAGTGCTTGCTTCTTCAGCCTTGCTATAAATCTGCTGTATTTGGCCGCGCCGCTCTACATGCTGCAGGTCTATGACAGGGCAGTTCCCAGCGGCAGCGCTGCCACACTGGTTTTGCTCAGCGTGATCCTTGTTGGCGCCTTTGTTACGCTCGGCGTTCTCGAGCTTGCGCGGGGACGTATCCTGACCCGGCTGGGGCTGTATCTCGAAAATGCCCTTGGCCGGTCCCTATCGAGCAAGGCATTTGCCGAATCCTCAAATGGCGGAGGGCACAAGGCCCTGCAGGATTTCGATGCGCTGCGCCGCACGATCGCCGGGCCATCGATCTATCCGGTCTTCGACTTGCCGTGCACGCCGATCTTCGTCGTGGCCGCGTTCCTGCTGCATCCCTGGCTGGGTGCCTTCACGTTGATATGTTTGCTCGTCCTTGTCGGCCTTGCCGCTTTGAACCAGCACCTGCTGCTCGGTGTAACGCGGGCGGCTGCGGCCAGCACGCTTGAAGCCAGCAGGTTTGGCGAAGCAGTGTTCCGGCAGGGGGCGATCATGAACGTCTTGGGCATGGCGCCATATGCAGCGGAAAAATGGCGCCAGCGGCGGCGCCAACAGCTTGAGCAGCAGCGGCAGGTGTCAGATCGCAGTTCGGCAATGGGTGCCCTCACCAAGTCGCTGCGGCTGTGCATGCAGTCTCTCGCACTCGGGCTAGGGGCAGCACTGGTGATCGCGCACGAGAGCAGCGCCGGCTCGATCTTTGCGGCAAGCCTGCTGCTGGCTCGGGCGTTGCAGCCGGTCGAACAGTTGATCGGCTCATGGGGCACCTTGGCCGCGGCTCGCTCTGCCTACGGGCGCCTCGCGGTCGCCCTTGCAGCGGACGATCAACCCGCCCCGGCGGCGACCGAGCTTCCCGCCCCGGCCGGCCACCTCACGGTCGAAAATGCCCACCTATCGTTGCCCGGTATCCAGCGCCTGCTGTTGCGCAATATCAACTGCGATCTGCCGCCCGGTACGGCTCTTGGCGTTGTCGGTCCCAGCGGGGCCGGCAAATCGCTGCTTGGTGAGATGCTTGTTGGGGCACGTCCTTGCAGCATGGGCGCGGTCCGGCTCGACGGCGTTCTGATTACCCCCAAGGTCAGGCACGATTTTGGTCGGCACATTGGCTACATGCCGCAGCGGGTCGATCTGCTCGAGGAAACCGTCGCGGCCAATATCGGCCGACTGATGCCTGGAGCAGATGCAGACATCGTCGAAGCCGCCAGGTTGGCGGGGGCCCACCAAGCCATCCTCAGGCTTCCGGACGGCTATGACACCGTGGTCAGCGACAGCGCTGCCGAATTGCCCGGCGGCTTGCGCCAATCCATTGGTTTCGCGCGCGCCATCTTTCGGGCCCCGGCCCTTGTCGTGCTTGATGAGCCTGCGGCCAATCTCGATTCCGAAGGTGATGCCGACCTGGGACGGTGCTTGAACCAGCTCAAGCAGCGGGGTTGCACACTGGTGGTCATCAACCCGCGCGGGAGTTCGATGGCCAGCATGGACATGCTGCTGTTCTTGCGAAACGGCGCCCTGGAAATGCTCGGCGCGAGGGACGCTGTGCTTCAGCAACTCGGCATGGCCCGCCCTGCGGTCGGCAGGCCTAGCCTGCAGACTGCGGTCACCGCCAATGGATAAAGCGTTGCCCCTCGGCGGGGCGGCGGCGATCGGCCCACGGCTCGGCCGAGGGGCGCCCGATTCCGCGCTCGGCTCGATCGCCCTCGGGGCAGGCGCGATCGCCTTGTTTTTCGTCGGCTTCGGCGGCTGGGCGGCGACAGCTCAGCTGGACGGTGCCGCCATGGGGCAGGGCGTTGTCACCGTGGAGGGAAACCGCAAGAGCGTTGGCGAGGTTGATGGTGGCACCGTGACTGCCGTCGCCGTGAAGGATGGACAGTTCGTGCGCGCCGGCGATGTGCTCATCACGCTCGACCACGCCCGGGCCCAGGCGGATCTGGATATTGCCCGGCAGCAACTGGTCCTCTCCGAGGCACACCTCGCGCGGGTGCAATCCGGGCTCAATGACCGAGATTTTATCGAGTTCCCGCGCGACCTTGTCAATTCCGGGCTCCCCGATGTCGGTGAGGCGATCGCCAACGAGTCGATCGGCTTCGAGGCAAGTCGGCGGGGACTCCAGCAGCAGCAGCAGGGGTATCAGGACCAGATCCAGGAGTTGAAGCAGCAGATCGCCGGCAAGCAGGCGCGCATGGAGGCCGATCAGGGCCAGATCGCCTCGATGCAGAAGGAGCAGCATCGCCTGTCGGGACTGCTCGCGAACAGCCTGACCACCAGGGACCGCTCCCTCGACCTCGAACGGGGGATTTTACAGGTGCAGGCCGATATCGGCGACGCTACGGCCTCAGTTGGCGCCTACCAGCAGAACATCGCGCAGCTCCAGCAGCAAAGCGACCAACTGGCCAGTGATCTGGCCAATCAGCTCACCACGGATCTTATCAATACGCAGGCCACAGTCCTGCAATCCCGTTCGGCGGTCGCCAGCGCCAAGGCCGCGTTCGACAGACTGATCGTCCGAGCTCCCTACGAGGGGCGGGTGGTGAACCTCAAGGTGTTTTCGACCGGCGCCGTCGTGCAGCCCGGGGCCCCGATCCTCGACATCGTGCCCGACAAGCTGCCGCTTGTCGTGAACGCCCATTTGTCGGTGGACGACGTGGCTTCCTTTGATCGCGGTGCCAGCGTTGAAGTCCGGTTCCCGGCGCTCGTTCGGCCCGATTTGCCCGAGATCACCGGCAAGGTAACCGAGATTTCGGCAGACCGCCTGCAGGACGACCGGACCGGGGCCCCCTACTACAGCGTGCAGGTTC
The DNA here is from genome assembly GCA_035493835.1 of Devosiaceae bacterium. Classification (GTDB taxonomy): domain Bacteria; phylum Pseudomonadota; class Alphaproteobacteria; order Rhizobiales; family Devosiaceae; genus DASZTU01. Next base: position 6,161 of record DATJHO010000122.1, on the reverse strand, counting down.
AGGTGTCCCCTGATGCGCTCGACAAAGCCGATGTCGCTCTCTATCCCGGAATGTCGGCAACGGTGATGATCCATACCCGGTCGCGTACTGCGCTCCAGTATCTGATCAGTCCGCTCCAGCAGGCGATGACTTCGGCCTTTCGTGAACGCTGAGGAGCCCGCGTGGCAAGATAAGCCTGCTGCCGTTCCAGCGGTTCGGGGGGGCCACTTTCGATCGGATTGCCAGGGAGCCGGTTAACCGGCGTTAACCAACCGGCCTGCCGTGAGCGGGCGCCCCTCGAAGCACTGCTAAGCAGGTTCAGGCGGCGCGACGATTCGGGGGGGAAATGGTCGAAGTCTATCGCGGGCACGAAATCGTCATGCTCGAGGGCAATCCCAAATCGGCGGTGATTGTGGAGCGGCGGAGCGGGGCTCCCCTGCCCACGAAGATCACTGCGTTGCCGCAGGAGGAGGAGGATTCCTGCCTAGTTCGCGCCCGCCGGCTCGTCGATTTGTATCTGGCGCCGCGGCCGGCCGCGCTATCGGTGCACGATCAGTTCCGCACCTGATAGGGTTTCTGGTCGCGCCAGAACCGCATCAGGCTTTCGAGGTCGGCGTCCCCGCCTTCCGGCAGCTCGATCCTGAGGTTCGCATAGAGATCGCCCTCGCCATAGAGCCCCTTACCCTTGAGGCGCAATGACTTGCCGGTATCGACGCCCGCCGGCACATTGATCTCCACCGATCCGTCGAGCGTGGGCACGCGCACCTTGGCCCCGAGCACCGCCTCGTAGAGGGTCACCGGCACATCGACGCGCAAATCCTTGCCTTCGCGGCGGAATTGCCTGTGCCGCTCGAATTTGACCGTAACCAGCGCATCGCCGGGCTCGCCGCCAATGGCCGACGGAAATCCCTGGCCCTTGAGGCGGATTTGCTGGCCGTCCTCGACCCGCTCGGGAATTTTGACCGAAAGCGTCTTGCCGTTCGGCATCCGGACTGGCACGGAGCCACCCTGATGGGCGTCCTCGAGCCGGATGGCAACGGTGACCGACGCATCTTCGCCGCGCACGCCGCCGCTGCGGCCCGGGCCGGGTCCGCCCGTGGCGCTGAAATTATCCCACCCCTGGGCGCCGGCGCCGGGCGGGCGCCTGGCCCCCGCCGCGCCCCCCCCGAAGCCGCTCATGAATTCCTTGAGAATGTCCTCGGCGCTGAACCCCCCGGCACCCGCGGCGCCGCGCGTGCGTCCGGCGCCTTGGCCCGCCCCGGCAAAGCCATTGAACTTCGGCTGGCCGCTCTCGTCGATTTCACCGCGATCGTATTGTCCCCGCTTGCCAGGGTCGGAGAGGAAATCATAGGCTGCCGACACCTCGGCGAATTTTGCTTCCGCCTTGGGGTCGTGCCGGTTCTGGTCGGGATGGTAGGCCTTGGCGAGCTTGCGGTAGGCGGACTTCAGTTCTTTCTCGCTCGCCGACCGAGCCACGCCGAGCACCGAGTAAGGGTCGCGCATCTCTCTTCCGAATCAGGGGCCGTTGCAGGACGGCAATTTCCTATCCTATATGGCCACGGGTCCGGAGCTTGTCCAGATTGGGAGCGGCGGCCGGCTACGGGAAAGGGCGGATACGATGCCTATTTTGACGGAACGGCTTTTCGATGACGCCGATACCACTCCGCTCGATCCCTTTGCAGTGTTCGAAGAATGGTTTGCCGAGGCGCTGACGAGCGAGCCCCACGACCCGCACGCCATGGCCATCGCAACCGTCGACGATGCCGGGCTGCCGGACGTACGCATGGTGCTGATGAACGCCCGTGACACGCGCGGCTTTGCCTTCTTCACCAATTTCGGCAGCGCCAAAGGCCAGCAGTTGCTGGCCAATCCCCATGCCGCAATGGTCATGCACTGGAAATCGCTGCGCCGCCAGGTGCGGGCGCGGGGCCCGGTGGAGGTGGTTGCGCCCGAGGAGGCCGACGCCTATTTCGCCACCCGGGCCCGCGGCTCGCAGATTGCCTCCAGCGCGTCGGAGCAGTCCCGACCCCTCGAGAGCCGGGAAAAGCTGCTGGGGCGCATCGAGGCGATGACGCGGAGGCTGGGCGACGCGCCGGTGCCGCGGCCACAGCACTGGTCGGGCTTCCGGATCGTGCCGCTCGCGATCGAGTTCTGGAAAGACGGGGCTTTTCGCGTGCACGATCGTGTGCTGTTTACCCGCGAGGCGGTGGCCGAGCCGTGGCAGCGGCAGCGCCTTTATCCCTGAGCGGCGAGAAACAGCGGAACTTACGGATTGGTAGGGCGGGCCATTCACAATAGCCGCCGAAGATCTGAACGGGGTCTTTTCGTCTCCAGGTTTCTGCGCGCATAAAAAATCGGCAAGGACATCCGCCCCGTTGCGATTCGCGCGTGGCCAACCCGCAAGGACGGTTCCAAAAGTGCTGATGCGCGTTCTCATCCGCACCTCGAAATGGGCGATCTGGGCGCGGCGCCTCGGCAGTTTTGCCCTGCCTCTCGCCGTGATCCCCGTGTTCATGCACCGGGCCGGGGACATCAGTACTTCTGAGTTCGAGGTCATCGAGACGCTGGCGATCGGCCTCGCCGCATTGGCGCTGGTCTCCAGCCTTGCCGCGTTTGTCCATATCTGGGTCAGCGGCCAGCAGGGCTGGTGGCCCGCCATCGCCGGGTTGATCTTCAGCCTGATTTGCCTTGCGCCCCCAGCAATCCTCCTGGTCGACTATTTGCGCTACCCTCCCACCCATGAGATGACCACCAACGCCGCCGATCCGCCGCCGCTGCTTCTTTCGGCCAGCCCCGGCGAACCGGCGACGCCGGCTGTTCTCCAGGCCATTAGCCTCGATTTTCCCAACCTCAGGACTCGCAATTATCCGCTGCCGGCCGACCAGCTCTTCGCCATCGTCGAGCAATTGGTGACGGAGCGCGGTTGGGAGGTGCGCGAGCGGCGCGCCCCGGCCGATGCGCACGCCGAGGGCCAGCTCAACGCCATTGCCATGTCGCTGCTCGGTTTCAGGGGCGAGGTCTCGATCCGGGTTCGTCCAGAGGCTGACGGGGCGAGCCTCGATATGCGCTCGGCGGCGCTGACCCCGCTCTACGAGCCGGGCGATGACGCCGTGCGCATCGAGGAATTCCTTACGGCCCTCGATGCCCGGGTGACGGAGCTCGCCAAGGTGCAGCCGGCCGGTTCCTCCGACGACGACACGGACGCCGAGGCCCAGCCCGATCCCACGCCGGTCGTGCCGGCCCCGGCGCCACGGGCCCGCAAGCATTAGTTTTTCGGCAAAACGTCCTGCAGCGAAGACGCCGGCCGCCTGAGGTAGCGCGGGCCAAAGGGGCTGCGCTGCTCGGCAACCTCCCCCTGTGACACCAAATTCTCGAGATGCGCTTCGATCGTCTTGGCTGCCGCCGATTTCAGCGCGGGCGAAATATCCTTGTAGATGCGGCCCACCAGTCGGCCCACGGTATCGGCGCCCTCGGCCAGCCCCTCGAGGATCTGCCTGTCGCGCGCACGTCGATGCGCGAGGAGCGCGCGGGCATATTTCCGTCCCTCGGGAACAGGACCGCCATGCGCCGGCAGATAATGCGAAAAGGGCGAGACGATCACCCGCTCAAGCGATTGCAGATAATCCGCCATGGCGCCGTCGGGTGGCGCAACCAGCGTCGAACTCCAGCCCATGACATGGTCGCCGCTGAAGAGGTAGGGCGTGCCGGAAACGCTGAAGGCGAGGTGGTTGGCGCAATGGCCGGGGGTTGCCATGGCGGTAAGCACGATCCCGTCGACGCCGAGCGTGTCGCCATCCTTGAGTAGCGTGTCCGGACTTAAGCCGAAATCGCAGGCGCGCGTCCAACGCCGCCTTTCGAGCCAGCTCACCGGCCGATAGAGGCGATGGCGCCCGGCAAAGCAGAGCGGCGCCTTAAGCTGCCGCTGGAGGCCGCGGGCAAGGTCCGAATGGTCCCGGTGCGTGTGCGTGAGTACGATCGCCTCAACCGGCCGGCCGCCAATGGCGCTCAGCAGCGCCTCAAGGTGCCGTCCGTCCCTGGGGCCGGGATCGATCACCACCAGCCGATCCTGGCCGACCAGAAATGTGTTCGTGCCGGTGAAGGTGTAGGCCCCCCGGTTGGGGGCAGTGACGCGGCCAATGCCCGGCGCGACCTCGACCAGCCGGCCGGTCTCCGGATCGAAACTGGTGTTGACGCTTAACGTCCCGTCTGTGCTGGCCATTGCTTGACTGCGGTTGAGCGATTATGACGTGAGACTAGTGTTTGCGATTGGAAGGTATAGCCATGGCCGTGACTTTGACCACACCGAAGACGCTGTTTGGTGCGTTTGCGCCGCAATCGCAGGCGGGCAAGCTGGCATCGGGGCTGGCGACCGTGCTGCTGGGGACGCTGTTCATCATCGCTTGCAGCAAGATCAACGTGCCGACCTGGCCGATTTCCGTGACCTTGCAGACCATGGCGGTCGCGATGCTGGCGGCGGCGTTCGGCTGGCGCATCGGGGTGGCGACGGTGCTGCTCTATATCGCCGAGGGGCTGGCTGGGCTGCCGGTGTTCTCGGTCGGTGGCGGCCCGCTCTATGTGTTCTCCCCGGCCTTCGGCTTCATTCTCGGCTTCATTCCGATGGCCGCGATCATCGGCCTGGCCGCCGATGCCGGTCTGTCGCGTCGCGTGCTGCCGTTGCTGGGGGTGATGCTCCTCGCCGACGCCGTCTGCTTCGTCATGGGCTATGGCTGGCTCGTCGCGTTCCTGGCGCAGGGCAAGGAACTTGGCCCGGTCCTCGGCGCCGCCTTCGAGGGCGCCGTAAAGCCGTTCGTAGTCTGGGACATCGTCAAGATGACCTTTGCCGCCGTTTCGGTCACCGGCGCCTGGTCGCTGTTGCGCCGCAAGGCCTGAGCGCAACCAGCCAAACGCTTTTATGGGCGGTCCTTTGGGGCCGCCCTTTTGTTTTGGGGCCGTGAAGGGAAGGGAGCGCGGGCGCCGCTCAGGCTCGGTTTGGGGGCTCTGCCTGAGCGGCCCGCGGTCGGAACTGCCGAAACAGTCCTCCAGCTAGGGATACTTTAGCCGGAACCCTGGTTCAGGGGATCGCTCATTTCGATCTAACCGGTTCAGCACATTGGCGACCGGCTTTTGGCCTGGAGCACCGGACAGAAAAGTGGGCACCACTTTTCGGACGATTCCGGTGCGCAAACAAGGGAGCAGGGCGCCGTCCCGATTGCAACATTCGGCGCCCGGAACGCAAAAACCCCGACCTCTGGAGAGGCCGGGGTTTGTTGTTGGTCGGAGTAGAGTGATTCGAACACTCGACCCCCTGCTCCCGAAGCAGGTGCGCTACCAGGCTGCGCTATACTCCGTCATGCCTGAACCGGCCGCTTCGCCGCTCGATGTCGTTTCCGACTCTCGGTAGCCGTCGAAGCGCGGCGCTTTATAGCCGCGGCGTGGGCGGTGTTCAAGCGAAGAACGTCGCAAGTTCATCGTCTTCTCGCTCGGTTGCGCATCCCCCCCAAACCGTGTACGAACCGCCCCCGTTGGGGCGTCGCCAAGTGGTAAGGCATCGGTTTTTGGTACCGACATTCCTAGGTTCGAATCCTAGCGCCCCAGCCAGGCCTTGTAAGCTCATATATTTCAAGGACTTATAAGGAACTGGCGGACAGCTCTGGTACAGGTTCTCTGGTACAGCCCGGGCCCCGGTCCGGCAGGGTGAAAAACAGAGGCTCGCGTCGGTCGCGTAGCCCTGAGTTTCAACCGCCAACAGGGGTCCAATGACCGTCTTTCCCTTCCGCCGCAGGCCAACGCTCCAGTCCGTGGCCGACACCGTTTGCCGACTCGCCGAAGCCCACCCGCATTGGTGCATCCAGTCCGACCAAGGGGAGGATGATGGGCTCCCGTACGTCACTGCCGAGCGCCGGACCACAGGAGCTGTCCTCGGTGCCCACTGGGTGGACGGGATGTGGGCGGAGCAGGCGACCGTCACGCGTCGCTCCTCGGACCTGAAATCTGCGCTTCCTGGCTGCCTCGGTTTCCCTCTCCTCCTTGAGCAACTTTGAAGAGGGGAGGTCGGGATCATAGGCAGCAGTCTCAAGATAGCCGAACGGTCCTTCCTACAGGGAGGCGCCGGCGGCATCGAGCTTCGTTGGAAAGTCGATCAGCCACCGGTCAGCCGATCTGTTCACGATCTCAACACCGTT
>DATJHO010000121.1:0-6121 GCA_035493835.1 Devosiaceae bacterium | reverse complement strand
GGCTGAGCCGAACGAGCACGGCAAGATCGTCTGGGAGTGCGTCGACGTGGTCGCCGCGCGAAAACTCCCCCGGCCGGTGACGCTCGAGGCGGTCAAGGCCGAGCCACGGCTCGCCAATATGGCGCTGGTGAAGCTCTCGCGCCTCTCGGTATCGCCGGTCAGCGACGAGGAATGGAAGATCGTCTGCGAGATGGGCGGGCTGCCGGCGTAGTTTTGGCGAAAACCAAGGCCCCCTCATCCGGCGCTACGCGCCACCTTCTCCCGTTGTTGGAGAGGGCCGGCAGGCGTGAGGGGGGAGCCACGTTCCTCAGGCGAAGGGATTGACGATGGTCAGCCGCCCATCGACGACCATCCCAGCGTGCATGTCTTCCGAAAACAGCCTTTCGCAGTCCGTCTCGAGAGCGGCGGCGACGATCATGGCATCGTAGATCGAAAGCCCATGGCGTTCGGCGAGCGCCAGTCCGCGCCCGTGCATGTCGAGCGTCACTGCTTCGACGGAGAGCAGGGCCCTAAGGGTGGCCAGGAAGTCACGGATTTCGGCCCATTCCATGGCCATTTTGCGCCGGGCGACGTTGGCAAACTCGTTCAGCACCTGGACGCTGATCGTGCCGCCGGCAGATAGCAGGGCCTCGGCCCGGTCCGCCTTCGGTGCGTCGTTGGATACTAGGTAGATCAGGACATTGGTGTCAAAAAAGTCACCGGGCATTGGCCTCGTCTCGATCGAACTTGAAATCATCCGGCAACCGCCCGCGGTAGTTCCTGAGGCGCTGGAGCAATTCCTCGCGGCGAGGCCGGCGCTTCACGCCGAAAGCGTGGGTCTCCTCCGCGTAGAGTTCGATTTCGTCGCCTTCCTTCAGGCCAAGCGCCTCCACGACGGCGGCGGGCAGTCGGACGGCGAGGCTGTTGCCCCACTTGGAAACCTGCATAGCATCCTCCTGGATATACGCATCTGAATTGTGTATCCGCAGGTCGCCTGCTGCAAGCTAAAAATCCGCCGTCAAACCCTTGATCTCCCAGTCGCCGTAGCGGCCGGGCTCGAGGCCGCCGCGGCCACGGGTTTCGGGCGGCAGCGCGGCGGCGCGGGCGTCGATTTCGGCGCGCCGGGCCGCGGCTTCGGCCAGGGCCCGCTGGGCGGCGGGGGAAAGGGCCTTCGGCGCCGGTTCGGCCGGGGCGGTCGGTTCCATTGGATTTTCGTTGGGCATATTACAGTTCGGCAGCTGGTATTGCAGGCGAGGCTAGCACACCCCATCCTATTTAGTCGCATAACTTGATAGCGAGTGTTCCGATGTTCAACACACTGCGCACCGGAGTATTGCTGGCCGCCCTTACCGCGATCTTCCTGGGCGTCGGCTATCTGATCGGCGGCACGAGCGGCATGCTCATTGCCTTTGTCATTGCCGTGATCACCAACTTTTTCAGCTACTGGAACGCCGACAAGCTGGTGCTGAGCCTGCAGAACGCCGAGGAGCTGGATCCCGCGCAGGCGCCTCAACTCTATCAGCTCGTGGATCGGCTGGCGCGCAATGCCGCGCTGCCGATGCCCAGGGTCTATCTGATCCACTCCGAGCAGCCGAACGCCTTCGCGACGGGGCGCGATCCCGAGCATGCGGCGGTGGCGGTTTCCGAGGGCCTGCTGCGCTATCTCGAGCAGCGGGAAGTCGCGGGCGTGATCGCGCATGAGTTGGCCCATATCCGTCACCGCGACACGCTGACGATGACGATCACGGCGACCATTGCCGGTGCCATCGGCATGCTGGCGCAGTTCGGCTTCTTCTTCGGCGGCAGCCGGGACAATAATTCCCCGCTGGGTGGTTTCGGCGCGCTGATCGCCATGCTCGTCGCCCCGCTCGCAGCCGTGATCGTGCAACTGGCGGTGAGCCGGACTCGCGAATACGAGGCAGACCGCGGGGGCGCCGAGATTTCGGGCGAACCGCTGGCGCTGGCCTCGGCGCTGCGCAAGATTGCCATGGCCGCGCATCAGGTGCCGAACATGCCGGCGGAGCAAAACCCGGCCATGGCGCATCTCTACATCATCAACCCGCTGTCGGGTGCGCGCATGGACAACCTCTTTTCCACCCATCCCGACACCGAGAACCGCATCGCGGCGCTCGAGCAAATGGCGGCCAGCATGGGCGGCGGGGGATATCGGCCATCGCCCTCGCCATCCGCCTCGCCCTGGGGTAACACCGGCGGCAGTGACGGCGTGCGCGAAGGTTGGCGCGTGCCGAGAACCGGGCAATCGAGTGATCCCGGCAACCCGCGCGGACCCTGGGGCTAGGAAAAATCGCAGACTTATCCAATCCGCCGGGGCTGGCGCCCCGGCTCGCCGCCGCTGGGCGCCTGAGCGAAGTTCTTAGTGGCGCGCATTTTTCGCCTTTTACCACCTATGAAATTCCTGACGGACGTGATCGCGCGCTGGCCAACCGGCTGGTGACGGTGGCGCTGAGGCGGCACGGACACCTCAACCTGGTCATCAGCCGGCTGCTCGATCGCGGCCTGCCGGCCAAGGGCGGCAGTTTTGAAGCGGTGCTGCGGCTGGGGCTGACGCAACTGCTCTATCTCCCCGAGCTCGGGGCCCACAGCGCTATCTTCCTCGGCGTCGAGGCGGCCAAGCGCGACAAGCGGGCGGGACACCTGGCAAAGCTTCTCAATGCGGTGTTGCGGCGGGCGCAGGGCGAAGCCGAGCTGCTGCGACAGGTGCCGGTGGACCGGCTCTTTCCCGAGGCGCTGCGCAAGCGCTGGACCGCAGCCTATGGGGTCGAAGCCATCTCCCGCTTCGGGGAGGCGCTGCTCGAGGGCGCTCCGCTCGATTTGGTCCTCAAGCAGAGCGATCCGGCGCTGATCGAGGCGCTGGGGGCAATCCCCCTGGCCGCGGACACCGTTCGCCTCGAAAGCCGCGACCGGCCGGTCGAGGCGCTGCCCGGTTACGCCGACGGCCGCTGGTGGGTGCAGGATTTTGCCGCCAGCCTGCCGGCGCGCCTCATCGATCTGCCGGCGGGCGCCCGTGTGCTCGACCTTTGCGCCGCGCCCGGCGGCAAGACGGCGCAGCTCATCACCGCCGGCTATTCGGTGACGGCGCTCGACAGTGACGCCGAGCGGCTGAAACGCCTCAGGGCCAACCTCGAACGGCTGGGCTATGCCGCAACCGTCGTCGAGGCCGATGCCCAGACCTTCGCGCCGGACGAAAAATTCGACGCCGTGCTGCTCGACGCGCCGTGTTCGGCGACCGGCACCTTCCGCCGCCACCCGGAAGTGGTCTGGCAGCGCGATATCGGTGATATCGCCGGGCGCATGGCCCTGCAGCGGCGGCTGCTCGCCAATGCGGCGGACTGCCTCAAGCCGGGGGGTGTCCTCGTTTACTGCGTCTGCTCGCTGGAGCCGGAGGAGGGCGAGGCACAGGCGCAGTGGGCGGCCGAAGCCCTGCCTGTGCTGGCGCCAATGCCCGTCGCGCCCGAGGCCTTTCCGGCGCTTCCCGTCGCGGTAACGGCCGAGGGTCATCTGCGCACCCATCCGGCCATGAAGGTGCCGGAGATAGCTTCCGGCACGCTGGATGGGTTCTTCGTTGCGCGCTTTCGCCGGGTCTGACACGCAACAGCAGTGGATGACGAGTATTCGCAAGCTCGTTCCGGGCTGAAAAGGTGGTATTGCCTGCCGATCGCGCTGGGAAGCGCGGGGCAGGCGCTAATGATGGTGGGGCTGGTGCAGGAACAGTCGGAGGCGCAATCGTGCTAGAATCGATGCGCTTCCTTACCAATAGGGCGCTGCTCGGGGCAGCGGACTGGCTCGTTACGCTGCCGTTCCTCCGCTGGACTTGGGCGTCGTCATCCGGGGAAGAGCTGGTGGGAGCGCTGGACGAGTTCCGGCCGACCGACCGCGAATCCGTGCGGGAGATGATGGCGGGGCGCTATCTGCTCGCGTCCCGGCTGGTCGATACGCACGGCATCTCGCCCTTTGCCATGGACGGCATCGATCGCGAATGGAGCGACGAGCTCCGCGGCTTTTCCTGGCTCAGGCATTTTCGCGACGCCAAGGAGGCGGACGAGCGCCGTTTCGCGCGCACGCTCGTGCTTGACTGGATCGGCCGGGAAGGGCGCTTCGATCCGGTGAGCTGGGCGCCCGCGGTGTGCGCACACCGGGTGCTCAATTGGCTCCGGCATCTGGGGTTGCTGGTGGTCGGCGCCGACGACGAGCAGGGGAAACTCATTCTCCGTTCGCTCGGCACGCAGATTCAGTCGCTGAAGCTGCGCGGGCGGCTTGCCGCCGATCCGGTGGACCGGCTTCATATCGCCATCGCGCTGATGGCGGTCGCCATCTGCGATGAGCGCCGCGTCTCGCAGCTGCCGCTCCGGATGGAGCGGCTGATGCGGCTGCTTGAGCGGGACATCGACGTGGATGGCCTTCATCGCAGCCGGAGCGCCAAGGTGCAATTGCCCCTGCTGGTGGGGCTCGAGACGGTGCGGCAGGCGCTGGACCAGTATTACGAGAGCTATGGCCAGGAATTGGGGAAGGTCGTCGAGGGCATGCACCGGGCGCTTGATGCGGTGTCGCTGTCGACGGGTGAACCGGCCTATTTCAACGGCACTGGCCAGTTGCCGCACGATCTCATCGTCTCGGTGCAGGTGCTGAGCACGGCCCGGTTCCGCAGCTCGGGGGTTTCGGGCGGTTATGGCCGGTTGCTCGGCGGCAAGGCCGTGGTGGTGGCTGATAGCGGGCAGGTGCCGCCGCCCGCCTATGCCGCAGAAGCCCATGCCAGCGCGCTCGCCTTCGAGTTCAGCTACGGCCCCGAGCTGGTGGTCGGCAATTGCGGTCCGGCGCCGGTGGAGCTCGAGGAGCACGGGCTGGCCTTTCGGCAGGGCATCGCCCATTCGGGCCTCACCATCAATGGCGCATCGGCCGCCCGTCTCGGCGAAGGCGGTTTGATGGGCGGCCGCCTGCGGCGGCGGGGTCGGCGGCCCTCCCTCAAGGCCGACGAGGACGAGCAGACCCTCTCCATCCGCACCCCGGCCTATCGCGGACGCTTCGGCGTCGCCATCGAGCGGCGCCTGATGCTGATGGCGGAGGGCAAGACCCTGGTCGGGCAGGACCGGCTGATCGGCGGCCGTCAAGGATTCCGCCGGCACCGGAACATGGCGATCGCCCGGTTTCATCTGGCCCTTGGCACCACCATTGAACCGGCCGCCGAAGACGACGTGCTGCGGCTGCGGTTGGCCTCGGGGGCCGTCTGGAACTTCCTTTGGGAGGGCGCCTCGATGCGGATCGAGGACAGCGTGCGCCAATCTTCCTATTTCGGCTTTCACCGGGTCAAGCAGATCGTCCTCGAATCCCCGCTCGGCGGCGATCGCGAAGTTTCCTGGATTTTCACCTTGGACGAGACCCGGCATGCAACGCCGGCCCGGATCGGGGGGCGACGGCGTTAGGATAGTCCGGTCAGGGTGGATTGTTAGGCTGAATCAACGGAGATTCCCGCCTGCGCGGGAATGACGCAGTGGAGTGGCACGGCTCTGCCCACATTTCCGGGTTTGCGCTAAAATTCCCGGGTCATTCCCGCGCAGGCGGGAATCTCTGTTTTGGAGCGCAACTCAGCAAAGCCGCCCCCTGCCCCCTCTCGCACGAGACGGTTGCAACGGCATTCGTTGCGGCGTTTGATCGCCTGTGCTAGCCAGCGCCGAAACAGCCATGGAGATGCAGCGATGACGACGGGCCAGAATGTCAAGGTCAGGCGGGCGCTCATTTCGGTGTTCGACAAGACCGGCCTCGCCGATTTCGCCAAGGCGTTGGCGGATCTCGGGGTGGAGCTGATTTCCACTGGCGGTACACGGGCGCTGATCGCTTCCACTGGCGCGGCGGTCAAGGACATCTCCGAGATCACCGGCTTCCCGGAGATGATGGACGGGCGGGTCAAGACGCTGCACCCAAAAGTCCACGGCGGCCTCTTGGCGGTGCGGGATAAGCCCGAGCACCGGGCGGCGCTCGACAAGCACGGGATCGGCGAGATCGACCTCCTCGTCTGCAACCTCTATCCGTTCGAGCAGACCGTGGCCTCGGGCGCCGGCTATAACGACGTGATCGAAAACATCGACATCGGCGGCCCGGCGATGATCCGCTCCTCGGCCAAGAACCA